>NZ_CP018616.1:2400000-2713854 GCF_002849855.1 Vibrio azureus | reverse complement strand
AAGTGGTCCATAATGGAGTGTTTACCACGACCTGTTACAATACACATACCATCCATACCAGCTTGGATCGCTTCTTCAACACCATATTCAATCAGTGGCTTGTTCACTACTGGCATCATTTCTTTTGGCATTGATTTAGTCGCAGGTAGGAAGCGCGTGCCGTAACCTGCCGCAGGGAACAAACATTTTTTAATCATCGAGGAATATCCTTTCTCATATCACAGGAGTTTACTCATCATTTTAACATGAACTGGTTGAAGGGGGCACGCTAGAGAGGAGAAAAGTTGCAAACAATAAATGCAAAGTAATATTGTGACTGAAGAAATGAAGAAATGAAGAAATGAAGAAATGAAGAAATGAAGAAATGAAGAAATGAAGAAATGAAGAAATGAAAGCTATCGTTTGGAAATGTTATAAAGGAGTGATGGAAGAACAACGGTTCTTGTCAGTCCCATCACCCCATGGCAAGGTTACGATCATTAACACAATAGATTTTGATCGGCCCAAGCGATCGCTTGCACTCTTCCTTTTACTGACAATTTCTTAAAAATGCCCGAGAGGTGGGTTTTTACCGTAGATTCACTAATGCACATCGCTTCTGCAATTTGGATGTTTGATGTTCCGGATTGAGCGTAGCGCAGCACCTCTAGTTGTCGAATCGTCAAATCACTAATGATTGGTCCTGTATGGGTGTTGACGACCCCACGATAGTATTGGAGTAATTGGCTCGTGACTTCTCTGGGTAACCAATTTTTACCATTGACAATTTCTTTTAAACCAATGGCCACTTTTTGTGAGGATTCTTGTTGATAAAAGACGCCTTTTAGGTTGCCAAAAGCAAGTAAATCGTGGGTACGAAGACGTTTAGGTACATTAATTAATGCGGTTTCAAAATTCTGCCACACGATAGGAAGATTCTTCATTGATTGAATGAGAGCCTGATGTTCATTGAAATCGATTAGCAAGATTTTATTGCGGTGCTCTGGTCTTGCTTCCATTAAATCTTGTGTTGAAATAAGCGGAACTTCAAGATCGGTATCTTCTATAATCTTTTTGATAGAGGGCTCTATTTGTTTTTTCAAACTCACTAGAAATAACTTTCTTGTATAACTGGACTTTCTCATTAGGTTACCTTTAATCGTGTTTTTGTTTCGCGCTTCATAGCGCAACAGGTACGTTGTCATCAACTTGATTAGATAACCATCGGCAAAAAAGATAAATGCGTTGTAATTCAAAGCTTCAGTTACTGATGTATGCAAACTGACTCAAAATTGCTACACCTCGTCGTTAAATGAGATTTGCATTCCACAATCACCTATTCTTAAGCACAATGGTATTGGGCTTTAATCAAAGTATTAAAGCGTGTATTCTTATGAGCTAGAATTTAAATAGATCCAGAGTAAAACGGAGCACATCATGGCCAGCCGTGGAATTAACAAAGTTATCTTGGTAGGGAATCTTGGTAATGACCCTGAAATTCGTTACATGCCTAGTGGTGGTGCTGTAGCAAATATCACGATCGCAACGTCAGAATCTTGGCGTGATAAAGCGACAGGTGAGCAGCGTGAAAAAACGGAGTGGCACCGTGTTGCTCTTTTTGGCAAGCTCGCTGAAGTTGCTGGAGAGTACTTACGTAAGGGCTCTCAAGTGTACATTGAAGGTCAGCTTCAAACACGTAAATGGCAAGATCAAAGTGGTCAAGACCGTTACACAACAGAAGTTGTGGTACAAGGTTACAATGGTGTGATGCAAATGTTGGGCGGCCGTCAAGGTGGTGCACCAATGGGTGGTGGTCAACCACAGCAGCAAGGCGGTTGGGGACAGCCTCAGCAACCAGCTCAGCAGCAGTACCAAGCACCACAGCAACAGTCTCAACCTCAGCAACAAGCTCCTCAGCAGCCTCAACAGCAATACAATGAGCCGCCAATGGACTTCGATGATGATATCCCGTTCTAATGAGATGGCATATTTACACGTGTTAATACGCACGCATTAACCCTATTAACCCGCTCATTTAGCGGGTTTTTATTTTGTACATTAGCGTCATTTATGCAACATTGCCTAAAGCCTAAAGCCTAAAGCCTAAAGCCTAAAGCCTAAAGCCTAAAGCCTAAAGCCTAAAGCCTAAAGCCTAAAGCCAAGATTGAGACTTAGCTTGGACGATTAAAATATATTGTGATAAAGCAAGTTGCTATCTCGTTCTAAACCTTAATGACTTCATGTTGGTCTAGGTCATTTTGGCCTAGGAGAGTATGAATAAATTGGTATTGGTAGAGTCTTTGGAGAGCGTTTGCTTGGATTTGATAGGCGGCACTGATTTTCAGTCAGAGCACGTAGTGGTTTGATCTACTTTTTCCAAGTTATCGATTACTATTGTACTTCTATTGATGAACATTGAGAGTGTTTCTTGATGCTGTTAACTTTTCTCCATTCACTTTCATAAGATTGTTTGCTAGATATTTCTCGAATACATATGTCAGCAAGGTATACGATGAAGTAAAAAGGATTTGGTATTCATGAGATATACCCCAACGCTTAAATTAAGCACTCGTTTAGTTGCGTTTGTTACTATGATTGTGACTTGTGCAATGTTTATCCTGTTTGTCGGTGGCACCTTATCTTTTCAGCGCTTAGGGCAAGAATATCTCAATCATTATTTAGAAGGGATTGTTGAGGTCGTTGATAAAGAACTGGAAGACCCGGATGCGGCGTACTCCATGCAGCGATGGATGCCGAAAATGTTACAGGCAAGTAACATTGTTGAGATGACTTTGGCTGCGAATGGTACCGTCATCTACCGTTTTAAAGATACCTCGCACAAGATGGAAGAGTCAGTACTGTTTGAACGTCAATACCACTTGGCTCATAACCCTGGCTATACCATTGCTTTTAAAGCGATTCCCCCATACCTTGGCTACGGTTACTCAATCCAAGCATTACTATCGATCACAATGGCAGTGCTGTTGATCATTTTTTGTTTAATACGAGGAGTCGCTTGGCTTAAAGCGCAATTATTAGGCTCCGAAATGCTGGAAGAACGTGGGCGAATGATTTTGGCTGGGCAGGTTGAACAACATGCTAAAGGAGATGAGAGAGAGTGGCCCTATACCGCCAGTGAAGCTTTAGATCTATTAATAGAAGAACTGCAAGATGCCCGTCAAGAGCGTAGTCGCTTCGATACATTTATTCGTACTCAGACTTTCCTTGATAAATTAACAGGGACAGCAAACAGAGTGTTATTTGATAGTAAATTAGAGTCTGCTTTGCTTGAAAATGGTTCACGTGGAGCGGTCTTGCTGCTTCGAATTCAAGACTGGAAACTGGTTGAAGGCATGCAAGATAAACGAACTTGCAATGAGTTTATTGTTGATGTCGGAAGCTTATTATCCAACCTAGTTCAACGTTATCCAGATGTTACTTTTTCTCGCTACTATAATGCCGATTTTGCACTACTCTTACCTCATCAAGCGGCTAAGAACATCTCTAATTTAGCTTCTCAACTGTTGCGACAGTTAGAAAAACTGAATCCACCGACTCCGTTAGAACGAGACAATTGGTGCCATATTGGTATTACGATGTACAAAGGTGGAGAGAAGCATGGGCAGATTCTAGATGAAGTTGAAACTGCTTTACGTAGTGCACAATTACAGCACAGTAATAACTGGAGCCGTTTTAAAAAATGGCATGATGATGAAGCGGTTCGGGGAAGTGTCCGCTGGCGGACATTATTCGATTCTGCCCTGACGGCTGAAAAAATCATACTTTGTGCTCAAGCAGTTTACACAATCAATGATCTACCACATAAAAAACAGATATATAAAGAGCTAACATGTCGGCTCCGAGACCCGGAAAATGGTGTGATTAAAGCATCTCGCTTTATCTCCATGGTTCGTCAAGTGGGTTACACAACGCAAATGGACAGATCTGTCTTACAGGCTTTTTTGTCAACATTTAAGCCGGCTGTTGGTTTTGCTGAGCATTATGCGATTTGTCTTAACGTAATGCCTTTTGCTGAACGTGGCTACCTTAAATGGTTTCGTGATGAACTGTTACAGTTGTCAAAAGAGCAGCGACATTGTCTTAACTTTGAATTTGTCGAAGCCCAATTTGTTAAGCACTTAGATTTTATGCGACCCGTAGCAAAAATGCTTGTTGGCCTCGGTTGCCATGTGGTGATTGGGCAAGCGGGGAGAACCATTGTAAGCACTCACTACCTAAAAGAGGTTGAGATTGTTTACCTTAAGCTTCACCGTAGTTTAGTGACCAATATTGACCAAAGGCACGAGAATCAACTGTTTGTTCGTAGCATGCTTGGTGCTACTGAAAACTGCAAAACAAAGCTTATCGCTGTTGGCATTGAGAATAAGCTTGAATTGGACACCTTAGCTGAGCTAGGGGTCTATGCTGGACAAGGGACTTACTTTTCGGTGGAAGAGCAGTACTTTCCTTCAATTAAAGTGCCCACTGCCGTAAAACGTGAAACTCAGGTCCAGTTAGGGAAACGCAACCGTTGGCGAAAAAAGTAAAGACTTAATGTATGGATTTTAAAGCAGCATTAGCTAAACTCAAACGCTCACCTTTAGGGGGCCGTGCTACCTTTCTCGTGATACAGCCTGATGCTGTCTATGTTTCATCGTCAGCAAAGAGTTGTAAGGCAGAGCGATTTGAAGTTGTAGACTCTGATTGGGAAGCTGCTTTTGAGCAAGCTTTAAGTGTTATTGGCAGCTCTAGTGATGTACTGACGGTTGTACTTGCAAATCAATACTATCAAATGTATCAAATTGATAAGCCTGCAATGCCGCGTAATGAATGGCCTTCTGCGTTGCCGTACCTGTTAAAAGAACTGATTTCAGAGCGTGCGGTCGATATCGTTGCAGATGCCGTTGAGTTGCCCAATTCAAATAAAGTCCAAGCCTATGTTCTTTCTCGTAAAGTTTTCGATACCATTTTACGATTGACCAACCAAACCCAAATTTCTCTGGAGAGTATCGTACCTGAAGATGATCTCTGGGGAGATTGCGCAGATGAGTTGGGTAATTTCTTATTATTACAACGAAGTGCGCGTGGCCCTTTTCGGATCAGTGCCTTCGTTGATCATGTTATTGCGTTTCATCGTTCCATTCGAAGCGTCACCCCGCCATTAACTGGGGTGCCATCGAGTGATGTTCAGATGGATAACTTATCACTAGAGCTTCAGCGATCGATCGATTATCTCTCTTCTCAACTGCGAAGTGTGCAACTTCATCAACTAAAAATATGTTGTGATGAAGAAGACACACAAGAGTTAATTGAATCTCTCAATATTCGTTTGAGCTCAAAAGCGTCACCACTTAAATCTGAAGGATGTCTGTATTCGGGATATGTTTTAGCTGAGCAAGCTGCTCATTCTCAAAGTCGGAGAGTGAACCTCTACCCTGACTTTTTAAAACAGAAAAAACACTTTTTAACTTTAAAAAACGTGGCGATTATTTGGGGGGCTACAGCGGCCTCTATGGCGCTGAGTTATGGGTATTTTAGTTGGAAAAGTGAAGGGACCGCAGATGCCGTGACAATTGCTCAAAGTCATGGCGAAATTCTGAAATCAGAATTGGAACGTAACCAAAAGAAACTTCGCCAACATAAGCCTGATCGCCAAAAGTTGGCAATGAAATTACGGTTAGAAAATGAAATCAAAGCTAAGCGAGATTCTTTAAAAGCAGTGGACCGTTTCGGTGATTCTTTAGAGTTGGGCTATTCTGGGGTGATGAAAGCATTAGCGAAACTCGGCAATGGTGATATCTCTTTAGCCGAAATTGTTATTAATGATGAGCAATCACTCGCTCTAAAAGGCCTAGCGAGATCACCTAGTGATGTACCCAATTGGATAAGCCAATTCAAAAATGAAGCAAGTCTTGTTGAACAAACCTTTGATGATGTTTCTATCGGACGGAATAAAGACAACGTAGTGACGTTTGCTCTTAAGACAACGGGAGGCAATAACAGTGATTGAATTTTTGTCTTCATTTGAGGGGCGTTTTGATGACATGACCCCAAGAGAAAAAGTGCTGATCCTCTTGTGTGGCCAAGTCATTGTAATGATGTTGATTTATAGCTTTGTGTTGGAACCTAAAATAAGCGAATTCAATAACAATCAACGTTTATTGGATAACCTAAAGCTGACTAACCAAACGACAGAAAGCAATATTTTAGTTACTCAAGCCAAATTGAATAAGAATCCCAATGCAGAAGTAGACCAAGCGATCAAAGAATTACGCGCGGAAAGTAACAGGTTGTCAGAAAAGTTAGAAGGAGTCGTGGAACATTTGGTTTCACCTTCTCAGATGGCGTCGGTTTTAGAGGACGTTCTTGCTCAACAAAGTGGGATTTATCTGTTGTCATTGCAGACACTACCGACAGAAGCGATCACTGAAAAAGGTGAGGAATCAAAGTATTCCGGCTACTTTGTTCACCCAGTTCGTATGGAGTTGAGTGGCGACTACTTCACGATTGCTAACTATTTAGCCATGCTCGAAAAATTACCTGTGAGTTACTACTGGCGCAGTTTTCACTACAAGGTTGAAGACTACCCTAAAGCTAAATTGGTGTTGGAGGCTTATACGCTTGGTGCTCGAGAGGAGTTTATTGGTGGCTAAATCATTTATTGGGTTGTTAGTGTTGGCTTTACTCATCCCCCCTGCTGAGGCGAGTCAAGATCCGACAGCACCATTGGGTTGGAAGAAACCAGTGGTGAGTGAATCAGTGAAACCAGCAATGAAACGCCCACGTCTACCTAATTTAAATAGCATTGTTTGTCGACAAAGTAACCAGTGTGTTGCTGTATTGAATAACCAAGTTGTCGAGCAAGGGGCAAAGATTCACGGCTATCGTGTGGCCCAGATTAATAGTGAATTTGTCACTTTAAAGCGCGGCAGTGATCAGTGGAAACTGAAGCTTTTTAGTTTGAACGTCAAAAAATAATCACCAGAGCTAGGACAGTATGCGTAAATTAGTTGTCGGAGTTATGATTGCATCTCTAATGGGGTGTTCAATGGGGCATCGTGATCCTGTTGAAATCAAACAGGCTATCAACCAATCAATTAATGAGTCAAGTAGTCGCTCACTTGAAGAGATCCCTTCATCTGTGGAAGCTGACTTAATGCCAAACTTGGAGCGGAATCCTCTTGAGCCGTCAGCAACGGTGCCCCGCTTCAAGGTTGAAGCCAAATCTGTTTCAGCGGCAAGTTTTTTCACATCGTTAGTGAAAGGGACCGACTACAGTGTAGCGATTCATCCTGAGGTTAAAGGAAATATTACTGTTGAACTCACGGATGTGACTTTGGATGAAGTGCTGCAAGTCGTCCAAGACCTTTATGGCTACGAGATTGTGAAATCTGAAAAAGTGATTCAGGTTTACCCAGCTGGCCTTCGTACGGTGACAATTCCGGTGAACTACCTGCAGTTTAAACGAACAGGAAGCTCGCTAACGAGTATTGCGACTGGATCAATATCGTCGATGGCCGATGCAAATGGTGGTGATAACGGAGGCAGTTCAAACAATCAAAGTGCTACCACAGCGACTGGTGGGACACAAATTGAGACCATCACAGAAAGTGACTTCTGGCCGGCGCTGCAGCAAGCGGTGACGAAATTAATTGGTTCGGGTAAAGGGCAAAGTGTTGTTGTGACGCCTCAGGCAGGATTAATCACTGTGCGAGCTTTCCCAGATGAACTGCGTGAAGTTGAAGACTTTCTTGGCGTTTCTCAACAGCGTATGCATCGTCAAGTGGTCCTAGAAGCAAAAATTTTAGAAGTCACATTGAGTGATGGCTACCAGCAAGGAATTAATTGGTCCAACTTGTCTGCATCGATTGGAAATGCGGGCAGTATTATCATTGACCGACCAGCTTCAGTATTGCCTCCACTTGATGCGATAAGTTCTTTGCTAGGTGGGCAAACAAACGTCACTATTTCAGATGGCAGTTTTACTGCTGTGATGAATTTTATGGCAACACAAGGGGACTTAAATGTGTTGTCTAGCCCACGTATTACTGCTGCGAATAATCAAAAGTCCGTTATCAAAGTCGGTACTGACGAGTACTTTGTCACCGATCTGTCTAGTACCGTCGGCAATGGAGAGAACGCGAATGCCGTGCCGGAAGTTGACCTTACTCCTTTCTTTTCAGGGATTTCTCTTGATGTTACGCCGCAGATCGATGACAAAGGAAATGTGTTTCTCCATGTTCATCCTGCGGTCATTGAAGTTACGGAGGAGATCAAGAAATTAAACCTCGGTGGTGATTACAATAACATTCAATTGCCGTTAGCGAAAAGCTCTATCCGAGAGTCAGACTCTGTGATTCGAGCCAAAAGTGGTGACGTTGTTGTTATTGGTGGACTCATGAAGCAAGAAAACCTAGAACAAGTATCAAAAGTGCCTTTACTTGGTGATATTCCTGGTTTGGGTTATTTGTTCCGCAATGTGGCGAATACAACTCAAAAAACAGAGCTGGTTATTCTATTAAAACCGACTGTGGTGGGTGTGAATACTTGGCAGAAAGAGCTCGAGCGTTCTCGTGAGTTGTTACAAGAATGGTTTCCAGAAGAGAACGCCGCCTTTTATTGATAAACGGTAAATGGGTGTTCTATTAGTGGTGTGATGCGATTATGTATCTCTCTCATTTTGGGTTGAGTAGCCCCCCTTTTTCTTTGACCCCAAATACCGACATGTTTTTGGGTTTCCTACCTCATTATGAGGCAATTCAGACCATTATTGCTGCACTGAAAATGGGAGAGGGAGTGATTAAAGTAACAGGGGAAGTTGGGACTGGGAAAACCATGGTGTGCCGTAAGTTAATGGAGCACATTGAGCCACATGTTGCACTGGTTTACCTGCCTAATCCTATATTAAGTGGTAATCAATTACAGTTTGCCGTCGCGCAAGAGCTTGGTTTGAACAATGTTGATTGTCTTAATGTGGTTTCTCTTATTCAGGACAAGCTGATCGAACATCGCGGTCAAGGGAAAAAAACGGTGTTAATTGTCGACGAAGCACAAGCTTTATCCTCTGAAGGACTTGAGACACTGCGTCTGCTTGGCAACATAGAAACGCGGCAGGAGAAACTTCTTCAACTGGTCTTATTCGGCCAACCAGAGTTGGATATTCGATTGGAACAACATGACATGCGTCAGTTTCGCCAGCGAATTACTTTTAACTGCCAGTTGCGTTCTCTCTCTATAGAAGAAGGGGTTGCGTACATTAATAATCGGTTAGACAAAGCAGGAAGCACTGGAAACCTCTTCTCGATGGAGCAGAAAAAAGCCATTTGGCGTTCGGCGATGGGGATACCTAGGCTGATGAATCAAATCAGTCATAAAGCGCTTCTAAGTGCCTTTAGTGACCATTCTACCCAGTTAAAAAACCAACATGTGTTCTTAGCCATTCATGATACCTATGATGCATGTAAACCCAAATTTAAAACCCCTACTTTTTGGGGATGGAGTCAGCTTTGAGTGCGATCAACAAAGCGTTATCAGAACTTAGTGAAAAAAGCTCGTCGATTGAATTAGAGAAAGCTGAGATCCCCAGTATTACTAAGAGCAAACCTTGGTTGTGGCTGATGGGAGGCTTTTTGCTGAGTTTGGCTTTAGGGGGATGGGCTGTTTCGCAAGGCTCCCATGGTTTCAAACAAGACATGACTCCCATTGTGAACAGTGATTCCTTTGGAGCAGTAGAGGGTAAAACTGCACAACCCATGCAGCAAAGTTCACCAACAAGTAAAGTCACGCCAAAATTTGAAGAGGTGGTTTACGTCAAAACAACCGAGCATCTAGAGGCAGATAAAACAGAACAAACTGAGTTATCAGAGGACACCAATCAAATCTTGGGTGCCATCAATCCACCTCAAACAATGAGGCCTTCTCCGCCAGCAGTGACGATGACACTTGCCGTCAATGAGCCCTCTTTGATAGGGAGGGTGCAGGAGAGTTCAATGCACGTGGAGCCGGTGCGCCTGACTCATCAACAGCTTGCTCGTAAAGCACGCCTTCGAGCAGATAAAGCACTTGAGGCGAACGAATTAGATGCGGCTTTGATGGCATTTCACGAAGTACTTCGCCATCAACCCCAAGATATACAAGCACGCCAAAAATTGGCAGCACTTTATTTTGGCAAAGGTGAAACCCGTAAAGCGTATGAGTTACTGCAAGCCGGTATTTCGCTTGATATGGATAATCAAAAGCTGCGCTTAGCCTTGGCAAAAATGTTAATGAGAACGGAGCAACCTGAAGCGGCATTAAGTCCGTTGCTTTATCTTCCAGCTGCAGCCAATCAAGAGTACTTAGCTATGCGAGCAATTCTAGCGCAAAAGAATAAGCAAACCCCGGTTGCATTAGAGAGTTATCATTTACTGGTTCAGCGCCAGCCTGCGAACGCTCGCTGGTGGTTAGGGTTGGCGATTCAGCAGGAACGGGAAAATCAATTTAAGGAAGCCAGATCTTCGTATCTTTCGGCATTAAGGAAAGTGGGGATTTCAAATCAATCTCAAGATTTTATTCGCCAACGGTTACATCACTTGCAACAGCAGGAGATCACACAATGAAAATTCAGCTAAGGAAAAGACTGGGTGATCTTCTCGTCGAAGAAGGCATTGTTTCAGAAATACAGATTAAGCAGGCACTTGCAACTCAACATAATACTGGTCAAAAGTTGGGTGATGTGCTCATTGAATTGGGCTCTATCAGTGAAAAGCAAATGCTGGAGTTTTTGTCACAGCAATTAGGTTTGCCGTTGATTGACCTTAATCGTGTGCCTGTTGACCCTGACGCGGTACACCTACTACCTGAAGTTCATGCTCGGCGCTTGAGAGCTTTAGTGTTTGCACGCAACGGCAATATGCTGCGTGTGGCAATGAGTGACCCTGCCGATCTCTTTACTCAAGAATCGTTGATGAACCTGCTTGGTGAATATGAACTCGAGTTTATTATTGCTCCTGAAAGGCAATTGCTGGAAAGTTTTGATCGTTATTATCGTCGTACCAAAGACATTGCTTCTTTTGCTGAGCAGTTACAAGCAGAACGTCAGGGTGATCAAATCTTCAGTTATGGTATTGATGAAGCGGATAGCGAAGAAGTGACGGTTGTTAAGCTGGTGAACTCGATGTTTGAAGATGCCGTTCAGGTCGGAGCATCGGATATTCATATTGAGCCGGACGAACATTTACTACGCCTGCGCCAAAGGATTGATGGCCTGCTGCATGAAACGATCCTAAATGAGGTCAATATCGCTTCTGCTTTGGTGTTGCGGCTTAAGTTGATGGCCCATTTAGATATTTCTGAAAAACGCTTGCCGCAAGATGGGCGTTTTAATATTAAAGTCCGTGGTCAATCGATTGATATCAGGATGTCAACTTTGCCAAGTCAGTATGGAGAGTCGGTTGTGATGCGTTTGCTCAACCAATCGGCGAGCTTGCGTAAACTGGATGACTCTGGCTTGCCGGTGGATTTATTGGCTCGATTACGTAAGCAGCTTGCTCGCCCACATGGAATGATTTTAGTAACAGGGCCGACAGGATCAGGGAAAACCACCACACTTTACGGTGCACTTAGTGAGTTAAATGAAGCCAGTAAGAAAATCATTACCGTAGAAGATCCGGTTGAATATCGGTTACCACGCATTACTCAAGTACAGATTAACAGCAAGATTGATCTGACTTTTTCTCGCGTACTGAGGACATTTTTACGCCAAGACCCAGACATTATTTTGGTGGGTGAAATGCGCGATCAGGAAACGGTGGAAATTGGCCTTCGAGCTGCACTCACGGGGCATTTGGTTTTAAGTACACTGCACACCAACGATGCTATCGATAGTGCGCTACGCATGATCGATATGGGGGCACCTGGTTATCTAGTCGCAAGTGCGGTTCGAACGGTTGTCGCTCAGCGTCTTGTGCGCCGTATTTGTCCAGATTGCCAAGTTAATCAGGAATTGGATGCTGCTCAGCAACAATGGCTTGCAGGGCGTTTCCCTAATCAAGTCGACGCTCGGTTTATCAAAGGAACAGGGTGCCAAAACTGTAATTTAAGTGGGCATCGAGGGCGAATTGGTGTTTTTGAGATACTCGAGTTCGATCAAAACATGATGGATGCACTACGTAAAAATGATGCAGTAGGCTTTTCTCAGGCGGCGAGGCGGTCAAGCAGCTACAAACCTTTGCTGGCTTGTGCGATGGAATTGGCTTTGCAAGGAAAGGTGAGTTTAGAGGAAGTTATGGCACTTGGAGAATGTGGTGCTTCAGGTACAACCGACCCCATTTTTATATAGGTAACTGACATGGCCGCTTTTCGTTATCAAGGAAGAAAACTGGATGGCACCGCTGTAAATGGTAAAGTCGATGCTGTTAATTCGGAATCGGCCGCAGAAGTGCTGATGCACAAAGGCATTATTCCGTTAAACCTGAGCTTAATAAAAGAAACGTCGATAAGCTCAATCAGTTTGACTAAATGGCTCTCACCAGCGGTTCCACTAGAAGTCATCATCTTATTTTCGCGTCAATTGTTTAGCTTGACGAAAGCTGGTGTGCCTTTATTGCGTGCGATTAGGGGCTTACTGCAAAATTGTGATAATAAACAATTAAAAGATGCACTGGAGGATGTGGTCGCAGAGCTCAGCAATGGGGGAAGCCTTTCAGCGGCAATGCAATCTCATCGGTATGTCTTTAGCCACTTATTTGTCTCGATGATCAACGTGGGTGAGAATACTGGCCGGTTAGATGAAGCCCTTATGCAATTGGCTATCTATTATGAACAAGAACTCGCGACACGCAAACGCATCAAAGAAGCCATGCGTTACCCTAGCTTTGTGATTATTTTTATTGTGATTGCTATGTTTATATTGAATATTTTAGTGATCCCAGAGTTTGCAACCATGTTTACTCGCTTTGGTGTCGAGCTCCCCCTACCCACAAGGATTTTAGTGGCAACGTCCAACTTTTTCGTTGAGTACTGGGTTGGTTTAATCCTTGCCATAGCAGCATTATTCTTACTTTTTCGAACTTGGCTCGCGACCGCAAAAGGTAGAGAGATGTTCGATAAATTTCGTCTCAAAGTTCCTATTGTTGGAAGTATCATCAATCGTGCTCAACTATCACGATTTTCTCGCACTTTCTCTTTAATGCTGAAATCTGGTGTCCCCTTGAATCAAGCTTTGGCTTTAGCGGCAGAGTCATTAGGGAATAAGTTTCTGGAAGGACGAATAATGGAAATGAAGCTGTCCATAGAAGCAGGCAGTACCATTTCGGTGACCGCGATTAACAGTCAAATTTTTACGCCTTTGGTAATACAAATGATTGCAGTGGGTGAAGAAACGGGTCGAATTGATGAACTGTTGCTAGAAGTCTCTGATTTCTATGATCGAGAAGTGGACTATGACCTAAAAACGCTTACGGCAAGAATTGAACCATTACTTTTGGTGATTGTAGCGGGAATGGTGATGGTTTTAGCCTTAGGGATCTTCCTACCGATGTGGGGAATGTTGGATATCATCAAAGGAGGATAGTAGGCTTTCTCGCCGCTAAAATAGGAAAATGTTTAATTATTGTTAATTTGATGTCCATCTTTTATTTATTTTTTACATATTCTAAGCCTCAGAAAGGGCAGTTTTTTTGTTTTAATTGTGCTGTTTTCTCTTGTTTTAGTGTGTTTTTTATTTTTATAACCCTCTGTAATAATTGCTTAAAAATTAATTTTTGAAAACTTTGACAGCATGTTTTTATGAATTAGAATGAGTGTCGGTATAATGAAAAGATAAGCCTTGTGACGTTGCCTTATTTTGGGGGTGTTTACCGCTAAAGTTAACGTGCTGGCTTGTTTTGAACCTTACTTAATGAAGGTAATCCATTCGTTTATTTCAGTAGTGTAGTGAGTGTTCACTTTTCTTAAGTTTATTGCAGCAAGCTATCGTTTGCTTTTATTCCAGGCGGTCATCTGACCCATTATTTATGGTTGCAGTCATTGTTATGCTGACTGAGATAGGAGAGTACAGAATGAAAAAACAAGCGGGTTTCACCCTAATTGAGCTGGTGGTGGTCATTGTAATTCTAGGCATTCTTGCCGTTACGGCCGCGCCACGTTTCCTTAATTTACAAGAGGATGCAAGAAAGGCGTCACTTCAGGGCTTAAAAGGGGCCATTGAAGGTGCATCGGGCATTGTTTTTGGTAAAGCCGCGATTGATGGTATTGAAACAACAGCGCCTGGTGATGGTGTTGAAGTTGAGAACGTTGAGACAGGCTATGGTTATCCTATTGCGGGTAAGGGGGGGTTAGAGAATGCGGTTAGCGGTTTAACGACCGATTGGGCGTTGGCAGCGTCTGGTGCCACAGGGTTAGTAGCGACGTTTGTCAGCGGCACATTAGAGCCTGGCTTTGCTTCTAATCAGTTGGCTAATCTCACCGCAGGAAACTGTTATGTTTCCTATACCCAAGCAACTTCAACTTCTTCTGCTGCCACAACAACCATTGTTGATGAGGGCTGCTAAACAACATCTCACTAAGGCCAGATTACTGGCCTTTTTTCACCGATGGAATATGGATACATGCGTAAATCATTAGGGCTGAGTACCATTGAATGGGTGATGTTACTTGCTGTGCTCGGTGTTTTGGGGTTTATTGTACTGCCCAAGTGGATTAGCTTTGAACCTGAAACCTATGAAAAAACATGGCAACAGACGAAAGAAAAAGCCGAGCATGTCTCTGAGACATTGAGCAACAAAGCGACTTACGATGAAATCGAGCAAGAACTTGAGCATGCGGATAAGTGGCACGAATCTAAATAATATCCGTTTTTGATTATTTCTGCATAGACACAAGCTTTTGTTCCTTATTAAGTAATGACTCTTCCTCATTGACAAAGGTGGGTTATGCAAACTCAGCGTTCCTTCTATGGCTTTACTTTGATGGAGCTGATCTTAGTGATTGTGCTGATGTCAATTTTGTCACTTTATGCCTTCAGCCGCTTTATTGGTAAAGACAGCTTTTCTCCTTTTGCACTGCAAGAACAAGCGATTTCGGTGATTCGTCAAGTACAAGTGAGTCGAATGCAGTCAAATATTTCGGGTGAAGAACCTTATTTCCAGCTTCAAGTTGCCCCTGATTGTTTAGGTTCAGTGGCGGCGTGTTCTGCTACAACTCAAGTCAGAGAAACACGCAGTGATAAAGTGCAAGACCCTACAGCCCGATTCATTCTTAATGGTGCTCAAAACCCAATTCGCTTTAACCTGTTAGGGGACCCTTTAAATGTTGCCTCTGGGGGTATTTCTATCTTAATTCAAAACACGCATGGGGCAGGTCAGTGTGAAGTGAAAATTAACGCTCAAGGTTATGTTTCAAAAGGGGCATGCTCATGAAAAAACAGTGGGGAATCACACTGGTAGAGATGATCATTGCTCTTGTCTTGATGGCGATTGCTATTGCTGCTTTTACTTCTTTTTTGGTGCCTCAAATTCGCGACTCGGCGTTGCCTTCTTATCAGACCCGTGCGGTTGGGTTGGCGCAAAGTTTTCTGTCACAAATTATGGCGCGCAGTTTCGATCAAAATAGTGATCGTGATGGTGGTGGTATTCGCTGTGAGGAAGGTACAAGCGTGTGCACTCCTCCTCAAGCACTTGGCCCTGATTCTGGAGAGAGCAACCCATCACAATTTAATGATGTCGATGACTATATCGGTTGCTGGGGAACCCCGCAAACGTTATCTCAATGCCAAGGCAATGATCGTGGCGATATTACTGATGTGTTGGGTGAAAGTAGTGCTGATAAGTATCGTAATTTTCGCTTAGAAGTATCAGTGGTCTATGACAACCTGAATTCATCTGCTCCTTATTTACAAGTGACCAATTACAAAAAAATTACAGTGGTTATCTTTGCAGGCTACGCCCAACCACTGACGTTAGTTGCAATTCGAGGAAATTACTAATGATTGAACGTGGTTTTACCCTTATGGAGATGGTGATCACCATTGTCATTGGGAGTGTAATCATGTTAGGGATTGCGGGCTATACCAAGCTGGGTATGAGCGGCTATGTCGATACCGTCGAGCGTCAACGTTTACAGACTCAAGCCATATTTGTATTAGAAAAAATGTCTCGAGAAATACGTCATGCCGTGCCCAATAGTTTCTATGTACCAACTGAGAGTACAAATTGCTTGGCTTTTGTAGAAATTGAGTATTCAGGCTTTTATACCTTGGCTCTGAATGATATCGAGTTTCTCTTAGGTAATGCTCCTGCTAGTTTAAATGAGATTCCTGCAGGGCTAAGGATGGTGATTAGCCCTAGTCGTTACGACGACTTATTACCTAATTCGCCACAAAATTTTTCTATTGCTGGTTTGGTGAAGAATAACGGTGTTTATCGTATACCCGATGGCGCGAGTAGCTTGACGGCAAACTCTATCTCGAGCCGTCTTTATGTCTACGGGCCAAATTCTAATGTCCGTTATTGTTTTGAGAATAATCAAGTGACTCGCAATGGTGTCACGATTGGGAATAATGTAGATGTGGCCGTCAGCAGTATGCACTACTTAGAGCCTACCTTACAACGTGGTGGTTTAGTGCACATTGATGTGGAGTTTGAACAGGATGGAGAACGCAGTGTTTACCAGCAAGATATCCAAGTGCTCAATGTTCCCTAGCTCAGCACCAAGAGGCAGTATTTTAATTGTGGTGTTATTCGTCATCTTGGTGATGGGCTATCTCGCGACGTCTTTAATGATGGTGAGATGGTCGAATCAAAGCTCATTGAGTCGCAATGTTCTTGGGGTACAAGCTTGGTTTATGGCTCAGTCAGCAAATGAGTGGGCGCTTACGCAGCTTTATCCTTTGAATGTCTCAGCCCCCGATGTGGGTGAACTCTGTTCTTCTGTTGTCAGCGGAGCTGTCCCCAATGTGACTCAAGGGACAAACTGTCGACTGAATACAATGAGCTGTTCATTGATTGGATCGTTTAACGCTGGGACAGCGGAAGAGGAATCTTTGTTTCGTGTTAACGCTATTGCTATATGTGGTTCGGGCAGTGCACAAGTACAACGTCAGCAAGAAGTTTGGGTAAGGAACTAAATCGCGATGAAATTAATAACCTTTTTTTTTGTATTTATGCTGCTGCCAAGCTTTGTGTTTGCTTCTCAATGTGATGTCGAGGCTAAGAATGACTTTACCGTTTCTTTTAATACTCGAGGGAGTGATGACTATCAAAGTGTTGTCTTGCGAGAAAGAGGCTACGATTTTGTACTTTGGTACACAGGACCGAGACGCTTCGGCGATGAATATCAATTCGCTTTTAATGAGGCCCATTTAAATAATGGCTTGGGCTACAAGATCATCTTGGAGTATGTGGCCGATGCAAAACAGATGAAATACTATCGCCAGCTTATTGGTGAAACGCATTTTGAATTGCTTGCTAGGCAATACATTAACCTTAGCACGACTCAGCCTTGGTCTATTGGCGCTCAAGAACAAATCGAAAATCTTCAATGTGTTGCTCAAGCCCTGCCTGATGGCCCAGATCAGACGATCAACACCTCGCCAAAGTTTGAATTTGGTACGCTAAAAAGCAGCAACTGCAATATGAGTGGTGGACAGTATGTCTGCACCATTGCGTATGAAAAACACTACGACGAAAGTAAACCCAAACCTTTGGTTTTTGTTATGCCAACCATTGATGCTTCGTTAACAGGAAAGCCGCCAAGACGATCAGAGTATCCTTCAACAGTCGCCGTTGTGGAAACGACTCACCAAATGGCAACGGTTGTGCAAGAGTTCGCTCCGCATGCAAGTGCTGACAAAAGAGTTCAATTCCTTGATGGCCGAAGTTCAGAAGTACAAAAAGAGATGGCTAAGGTGGACTACTTTGTGATTGAGCCTGGAGTGTTAGAGTTAGTTAATGGGGCTAAAATTGTTGCTGGCACGCTTGAAACCAATATTGCCGCCTCTCAATATAACGCTAAAGGCAATAATGAGAGGATGAACGGCGTTAAGATTGATTTTGAAAGCTATGGATTGAAACGCTTTAATGATCGACCTGGAGTGTTGGTTCAACCTCAAACTCGCAATAATAACGGCCCTAATAATTGGTTTACGGGTATGGCTCGTGACGCAACAGAACGGTTTTTTACTATTGCGCTAGAAAAATCAGAAGTCTTTCAGAAAAATCGCAGGGGTAAAGAAACCTTTAACACTCTTAGTAAGTTAGAGACTGTTGCTTTTGTTGCGGGTGAAGGGCATGGCTATATTGATGGTCAGCGATTTTGGCTGGGGCAAGGTTTAACGGAATACACGCTTGACCAAAAAGATCCGGTGATCGATCCCATTTCCAAGGGTTGTAAAGTTTACACGCCTTTTCCTGATGATGCCGGATTTGAGAGCCCACCTATTTTGATCGCGAATAAAAACTCTCGTAAAGGGAATAATGGTGGCTGGTTACGACGGTGTAGTATCACTAAAGACTCGGTTGGCTTTATTGTCGAAGAAGATATGCAAAGAGACAAAGAGCGAGGGCATTTGGATGAAGAAGTCGGTTGGTTTATGTTTGAAAAGGCCAATCCCAACCCAATATGTGATGTCTTTCATTCACCAGTACAAACCTGGAAGATTGAAAAGCCAGAAGATGGAGAAAATGGCTTTTTAATATTATCCAACCGCTCAAAAATACATGGTGCTCCTATCATCAAAGACCATAATCAAAGAAGGCGTGTGTTGGGCTTTTTACCTGGCCGAATTTGGGGGCAAAATAAAAGTGACGCTTGTGATGGCTTTGAGTGCTTCGGTGATGAAGGGCTGCTGGTTGGTAAAGAATCTCTGGAAAGTTTTCCTGTAAGTTCGACGTGGCAAGATGTGATCATTACCTCTGAACAAAGGGTCACCTTTCAAGATGGCAAGCAAGTGAAAAACCTTGCAGTTGATGGTGAACTGACGTTGGCGGCTGGTCGTTACTGGTTTGATACGGTGCAGATCAACACTGGGGGGAAATTGTTCGTTACCCCAGGTACCGAAGTCGTGATTAATACTAAAGCGGTCTCCTTAGCCAATCGATCTTTCATGGGAATGAAAGTGGATACCGACCATGATGCTGCATTTAAAGGCAATATGCGGGTGAATGTTTATAACTTGCCAATTGACACAAGGAGTGTCTTCAACTGGGTTGATATTTCGAATAACTCGCAGTTTATTGGTGTTCTTTACAGTGAAAAGAAAGTGTATTTAAGTAATCACAGTAGCGTCTATGGTGCGATTACGGCTCCGGAAGTTGATGTCAATAACGATGCTGAGATACATAGCGCTTCTTCTTGTCTTGCTCCTACTGATGATTATCAATTAACTCTTTCTCCACACAATCAGTATGCATTACTTTGTGGTTCTCAAGGGCCAACTTTTGCGATTGAGACAACCAATCAAGGAAGTGCGCAAAGTACAGGATTGAAAGTCGATATTTTGCCTAAGAGCGCTGAACCTTGGTTTCGGGTTAAAGTTGCGAATAATATTGGACAAGGAACGTATCCCTATTTTACGACTGAGTCCAACTCATCTCATCTTGGTCAATTAGCACTGGCTATTACTGTCGAAGACAGCAGCAAAATCGACTTGAATACGCCTTATGTCCTTAAAGTCACGATGGATGAAGATACCAACAAGTCTCAGGAGGCGACGTTTAAGCTGCTGCCTTTCCAATTTTCTGTTGATGATCAAAATATTGTTGCAGGCCAAGAATACCCATTAACGACAAAGATACTCGCTTGTCTTAAAGGTCAGCAAACCGTTGTCAAGAGTTATACGGGTAAACCAAGCGTGACTTTGAATCTTGACAGGCCACCCTCTGGGAGAAAAGAGCCTTCTTTATTAACTTATGCGCCACAATTCACCTCATCGGAACAGGGGATTTCCAGAGATAAATTGGTGTTGATGGAGTCTGGTCAGTTTACCGTTAAATTAGAAGACGATAATTTTATTTGTGATCCTCGTTATTCCGATCACTGCCCAATGTCACCTGATCAACAACCAACGGGTGAGACGCTAGCATTAAATGGCTCATTTTTGGTTCAATCTCGCCCTTGGAAAATTGTGGCATGTGATATTCATGCGCAACAAACCGGTCAGATGAACCCAGCAACACAAGAATCAGGCGCGGCTTTTATGCCTTCAGCTGAAAGCTTCAGTGTCACGTTTAAAGCTATTATTCACAGAACGCCAACGGGCACCTACGAGCAATCGTGCACCTATCCGAGCACACAAAACTACTTTACCGAAGGTAATCTACAAGCCGCATTTCAAACTGAATTCGCGGTGGCTTATCCTATTGAGGGTGAGTTGGCTAACCTGAGTACTGTCAATGGTGAGTCACTCGAGTTTACTCGCTCAGAAGCGATCAATGGTAAACAAGTCACGTACTCGTGGAATGAGGTTGGTTCCCTGAACTTGGCCACCAATGCGAGTTATTTAGGGATGAATTTGGAGCCCTCTTCTGTCACCGTGGGGCGCTTTTATCCTAAATATTTTCGTGTTATCTCAAGTGAATGGCATTATCCAGGACAGCAAGGTTTTATCTACATGAACCAACCTTTTGAGGGCGTGAAATTTGAAGTTGAAGCTTTAAATGGATTAAATCAACCGGTTCAAAACTATGTGAACTTTATGTCTCAGGCAGAGTTCAATCTTGCAGAACTTGAGCATTATGCTGAGCGATTTGAGGCACCAAAATTTGGTCCAGGAGCATGGAACAACCAAGTTGGACGAAGTGTTGGTCTTTTTTCTATCGGTGGCAGTCATCACTGTTCTGAGGGAGCCTGTTGGCAAAAAGATTTAGTTGGGAGCCATTACCCAGATGGCCCTTTTAATTCCATTGCTGGGGGACAACGATCGCAAATTGGCCTCGTGTACGAAAACAATGCAGATCCTGTCGCATTTTTTGAAACGGGCAACCATCCATTTGAATCTCGTTTGGTTCTGCAACCCGACATTCGTTTTGGTCGCATCGATTTGGATGATGTGGGAGGTAACCAAGGCGATCATTTGCAAGTCCCATTACGGGTTGAGTATTGGAACGGTGAGCGTTTTGTGAATAATATCGATGATGATCAGACGACAGTCATAGGGGCGGTGTCTAAGCAACAAGTTATTTGGCCACTTGGCAAAAATGCGGATCCACAAGATGTGCAATTGATTGATGGTGGACAAGTCTCTTCAGGGTATTTAAATAAGCTCGTTGCTTTTGAAGCTGCGCCATACCGACAACAAACTCGGGTTTGGTTAGGGCTTGAAGAGGCAGGTAATGATCTTCCCTGGCTAAAGTATCGCTGGGAGGGGGGGAAACCTGAAGAACAGGACCCATCTTCAGTGGTTACATTTGGTATTCACCGTGGTCATGACAAAGTGATTTATCGAGCGGAACCAGGAATAACCGAGCCATAAAAACGGTCATAGCTAACATTAAGTAAGCAAACTGA
Organism: Vibrio azureus; assembly: GCF_002849855.1. NCBI lineage: Bacteria > Pseudomonadati > Pseudomonadota > Gammaproteobacteria > Vibrionales > Vibrionaceae > Vibrio > Vibrio azureus. Next base: position 2,692,392 of record NZ_CP018616.1, on the reverse strand, counting down.
AAGAAATTGAAAGTTTATGCTCATGTTTATGTCCCAATGCCTTGCTGTACAAGCGAGGCATTGGTACATTTAAGACAATTTTTGTCTTCTCAATTTTTTGCAGGATGAGCGAAGCATATGTTTAAAAAACTTCGTGGCATGTTCTCGAATGATCTTTCTATCGATCTGGGTACTGCCAACACTCTAATTTATGTTAAAGGGCAGGGTATTGTCCTAGATGAACCTTCAGTAGTCGCTATTCGACAGGAGCGCACAAGTTCTGCAAAAAGTGTTGCTGCGGTAGGTCACGCAGCAAAACAAATGCTCGGACGTACGCCAGGTAATATTACGGCTACCCGTCCAATGAAAGATGGTGTTATTGCTGATTTCTTTGTGACAGAAAAAATGTTGCAGCACTTTATCAAACAAGTGCATGACAACAGTATCTTGAAACCAAGCCCAAGAGTCTTGATTTGTGTGCCTTGCGGCTCAACGCAGGTTGAGCGCCGTACTATCCGTGAATCTGCACTTGGTGCTGGTGCACGAGAAGTGTACTTGATTGACGAGCCAATGGCTGCGGCAATTGGTGCAGGCTTGCGCGTTTCTGAAGCGACTGGCTCTATGGTCGTTGATATCGGTGGTGGTACCACTGAAGTTGCGGTTATATCGCTCAACGGTGTGGTTTACGCTCAATCTGTTCGCATTGGTGGTGACCGTTTTGACGAAGCAATTATCAACTATGTGCGTCGTAATTACGGTAGCCTAATTGGCGAAGCGACAGCAGAGAAAATCAAACATGAAATTGGTTCTGCTTATCCGGGTGATGAAGTCCTAGAGATTGAAGTCCGTGGACGTAACCTTGCCGAAGGTGTTCCTCGCAGCTTTAGTCTTAACTCCAATGAAATTTTAGAAGCCTTGCAAGAGCCATTATCTGGTATTGTTTCTGCCGTCATGGTGGCGCTAGAGCAATGTCCTCCTGAGCTAGCATCGGATATCTCTGAAAATGGTATGGTATTAACGGGTGGCGGCGCGCTTCTCAAAGACCTTGACCGTTTATTAATGGAAGAAACCGGTATTCCAGTCGTTATCGCAGAAGAACCACTGACGTGTGTTGCACGCGGTGGTGGTAAAGCACTTGAAATGATCGACATGCATGGTGGCGATCTCTTCTCTGAAGAATAATAAAAATACAAAGGGTGAAACTGGCTTCAGTTTCACCCTTTCCCTATCTTTATAATATCGCTCTGCTTCAGGCCTAGAATCGCTTAGTGTCGATCTCTTAGGTTGCCAAATAAGGCTAAAAAGTTATGGTAACCACAGGTTTAACAACAAGATGAAACCAATTTTTGGCAGAGGCCCAGCTCTGCAGTTACGCCTATTTTTGGCAGTTATTATTTCAGCCGGTTTGATGCTGGCTGATAATCGTTTAGATACATTCTCTAATATTCGATACTTTTTAAACAGTATGGTCGCACCGATACAATATGCGGCTAATTTACCTCGCAGTATATTTGACGGTATGTTTGAACGCTTCAATACACGTCAAACTCTCCTCGACGGAAATCGTAATCTAAAACGAGAAGTGTTGCGCTTAAAAAGTGAACTTATTTTACTCGAGCAATATCAAGAAGAAAATCAACGTTTGAGAAAGTTGCTCGGATCTTCTTTTGTTCGTGATGAAAAGAAGGTGGTGACAGAGGTAATGTCTGTCGATACCTCACCTTACCAACATCAAGTTGTGATTGATAAAGGCCAAATTGATGGCGTTTATGTTGGGCAGCCTGTGATCAACGAAAAAGGCATCGTTGGCCAAGTGACCTTTGTTGCTGCACATAATGCGAGAGTGTTGTTGCTGACGGATGCAAAAAATGCCATTCCAGTTCAGGTCATTCGTAATGATATTCGTGTTATTGCATCTGGCAATGGTGAAATGGACAAAATTCAATTGGAGCATATTCCAACCAGTACTGATATTCAGGCTGGTGATTTACTGGTGACATCTGGACTTGGAGGCATTTACCCAGAAGGTTATCCGGTGGCTACTGTGATGGATGTTTCCCATGATACACGACAAGAGTTTGCTTCCATCGTGGCACAGCCAGTCGTTGAGTTTGATCGCTTGCGTTACTTGCTGTTGATTTGGCCAAATGAAGATCGACTGGATAAAGCATCACAGTCTGATGCTAAAGAAGCGCCAAATGCAGAGTTAAAAGAAGAGGTTACAGATGGCCAATAATGTGTTTCGAAGCCGAATGGTCATCGGCATCACTTTTTTAGTTGCATTAGTATTACAAACAATCCCATGGCCAGGCATTTTGGATCAGCTGCGCCCGTCTTGGCTTTTTCTTGTGATTTGTTACTGGGTGCTGGCATTACCACATCGAGTGAATGTCGGTACCGCGTTAATACTTGGATTGTTGTGGGATGTCTTGATTGGATCGACGTTGGGTATTCGAGGCATGATGATGTCGATTGTTATCTATCTCGTCGCTCTGAATTCCTTGGTGATTCGTAATATGGCGTTGTGGCAGCAGTCTATGCTTATTATGGTGTTTACGGTATTGCTCGAGGTGCTGATTTTTTGTGGAGAATACCTCAATCAAGATGTCATTTTTGATCCTTTACCGCTTTGGGCGGCGGTCATTAACGCCGTACTTTGGCCATGGTTGTTTTTATTGATGCGTCGTATCAGGCGTGTATGGCATGTAAGGTAGTAGTGTGAACAAAAAGATCTCCCTTGTGTTGGCCTCCGGTTCGCCAAGAAGAAAAGAGTTGCTTACTCAGTTGGGTTACCAGTTCGACATTGTGTTACCTGACATAGAAGAAAAGCAGCAAAAACATGAAACCGCTTACGAATATGTATCACGGCTCTCCTTGGAAAAAGCGCAAGCAGGCTTGGCGATGTCGCAATCGGGGGCCGTAGTATTAGGTTCTGATACGGTTGTGGTTTGCGATGATTTGGTGTTGGAAAAGCCCACTTGTTTTGAAGATTCAAAACAGATGCTTAGTCAGCTTTCTGATCGTCATCACCAAGTGATGACCGCGGTCAGTGTCGTTTCTGCTGAGCGACAATATTCCCAGGTTGTTGTAACCGATGTGTGGTTTAAGTCATTGACTGATGAAGAAATAGAACAATATTGGCAGTCAGGAGAACCATGCGATAAAGCTGGAAGTTATGGTATCCAAGGTTTAGGGGGGCGCTTTGTGACCCGAATCGAAGGCAGTTATTATGCTGTGGTTGGCTTACCTCTATTTGAAACTGATCAGCTGATTCAAGAATTTTTATAATTATTTGAGGTGTGCACATGAGTGCAGAATTGCTGTTAAACGTCACTCCGAGTGAAACGCGTGTGGCGATGATTGAAGGTGGCGTATTACAAGAAATACATATAGAACGAGAATCGCGTCGCGGTATTGTCGGTAATATTTATAAAGGTAAAGTGAGTCGTGTATTACCTGGTATGCAAGCGGCTTTTGTCGATATTGGCTTAGAAAAAGCGGCATTCCTGCATGCATCTGATATCGTGCCACATACTGAGTGTGTCGCAGAAAATGAAAAGCAACAATTTCAGGTACGCGATATTTCTGAGTTAGTGCGTCAAGGGCAAGATATTGTGGTTCAAGTCGTCAAGGATCCGTTAGGAACAAAAGGGGCCAGACTCACCACGGATATTACTCTGCCATCGCGCTATCTTGTTTTTATGCCCGGAGCAAGCCATGTCGGTGTCTCTCAACGGATTGAATGTGAAAAAGAGCGCGAGCGCCTTAAAAAAGTAGTGAATCACTATTGTGATGAACATGGCGGTTTTATTATTCGGACGGCAGCAGAGGGAGCAGACGACAAAGAGCTTTCACAAGATGCAGCCTTTCTAAAACGATTATGGTCGAAGATCATGGAGCGCCGTGCGAAGTATAAAACTCGCGCCACACTCTATGGAGAGCTGGGTTTAGCACAGCGCATTCTACGTGACTTTGTCGGTACAGAGCTGGATAAAGTCATGGTCGATTCACGTTTAGAGTATGAGAATCTCAAAGAATTTACCTCTGAGTATGTTCCTGAGCTAACGGAGAAGCTTGAGCTTTATGAAGGTGACAAACCTATCTTTGATATGTATGACACTGAGAATGAAATTCAACGCTCATTGGAGCGTAAAGTAGAGCTGAAATCGGGAGGTTACCTGATCATCGACCAGACTGAAGCAATGACGACGGTCGACATCAATACAGGGGCCTTTGTTGGACGCCGTAACCTAGAAGAAACCATTTTCAATACTAATGTCGAAGCGACTCAGGCGATAGCGCGTCAACTACGTTTACGTAATCTGGGCGGTATCATCATTATTGATTTTATTGATATGTTATCTGAAGAGCATCGTAAGCGTGTGTTAGCTTCTCTTGACGCCGCTTTATCTAAAGATCGTGTCAAAACCAACATCAATGGTTTTACTCAACTGGGTTTAGTCGAAATGACGCGTAAACGAACTCGTGAAAGTATTGAACATATTCTTTGTTCGAGTTGTCCTACTTGTGAAGGGCGCGGTAGTGTTAAAACTGTTGAAACCGTTTGTTTTGAAATCTTGCGTGAAATTACTCGAGTGAATCGAGCTTATGATGCCGATAATTTTGTCGTGTATGCTTCCCCTTATGTGGCAGAAGCTTTGCTGGGAGACGAATCACATGCTCTTGCTGAACTCGAAATTTTTATTGGTAAACAAGTTCGTATTCAAGCCGAACCTTTATATGTTCAAGAGCAGTTTGACGTAGTAATGATGTAGTTTGGAACCTGTGTGAATTTTAGTGTTAACCGCTTAGCACGTTTTTGTGCTTGGAGCTTAGTTTTAGTATTGGTGATGTTAGCACTCTTCGTCACCGCTTTACGTGTTACCTTGCCACATCTTAATTCTTTTCAAAATGAGATTACAGCCTGGATCAAACAGGATACAGGCTTAGATGTTTCAATCAGTAATGTGATGGGGTCTTGGCGTAACAGCCACCCCTCTCTTCAACTGCAAGGATTACAGGCGACTTTACCTCAAGAGCCTTCGGCAAACCTTAAGGTTGATAAGATTGATATTGAATTCGATTTACTTCGTTCAGTCTTGCAATTGAAACCCGTTATTTCAGATTTAGATATTGATGCATTGACGCTTGATATTCGTTCTGTCGATCTATTTTCTAAAGAAGAAGTCGCCCCTCAAGCTGTCAGTCACTCTCAAATTACGGTACCTTCTCAAGTTGGGCATAAACGCTCAAAACCGTCAGCGCTAAGCAGACAGATAGATTCGTTACTTTTGCGTCAGTTGCAAGATTTTACGCTCAACCGTTCTCAAATTTGGTATCGCTCTATTTCTCAAGAACCGCGTCGTCTTGACATTGAACAGCTTCGTTGGCGTAACCGAGGACACAAACACCGGGTCGAAGGCGTGGTGAATATTATTGAACCTAGCTTGAACTCACTGCTCGTCAGCGCAAACTTTACAGATTTTGGTTCACTTAGGGATATCTCCGGTGAATTTTTTGCTAGTGCCCAAAATGTATCTATTGGCCCTTGGTTGACCCAGCATATGCAGGCAGAGTCTGGCATTGAATCTGGGGAAATTAGTTTGAACTCTTGGCTGACATTAGAGCATGGGAAGCCTAATGATGCTTACGTTGAAATCCTACCTTCTAGATTAATTTGGAATGAAAAAGGATGTCATGAGCTGGTGATCGAATCGGGCATATTCAAACTTTCTCCGAATCAGAAGGGCTGGAAAGCTCAAGCGAATGCACTGCAAATTTTGACAGATGGTATTGCATGGCCAAATTTGGATATTACTGCCAATATGCAGCCTTCTGAGTGGCTTTTAAACCTTTCGCAGCTCGATGTGGCGGCCTTGAGACCGTTACTGAAATTAGCACCTAGATCTGAATTCAGTAACGAGGCACTAGAGCATCTATCACCAAGCGGGCGCATAGAAGATGTTCGAATCTTAATGAAAGAAAGCCTTGATTCATTGCGGTATTCTGCAACGCTGAGTAATTTGAGCCTCTCTGAATGGGAAACCATTCCTGGCTTTAATCGAGTGAACATGACGCTGTCAGGAAGTCTGAAACAAGCTCAAGCCAAATTAACCGTTATGGACGATGTATTTTCATTTGGGGAATGGCTTCAGGCTCCTCTCGATATTAAGCAGAGTGAAGTAGAGTTATTCTGGCAACAAGATGACAATGGATGGCGTGTTTGGGCAGATAAAACGACAGTGGCAACACGTGATATACAGTTACTTGGTACTTTTGTACTGGATGTTCCGAAAGGAAAAAGTCCGTTTTTGTCACTTTATGCAGAAGCTGATTTGTATAATGCTGGTGAAGTATGGCGTTATTTACCACCACCTGCTCTTGGTCAAGACTTAACAAATTATCTTTCAAGCGCTATTCAAGGCGGTAAAGCAGAGACGGCTAAGCTTTTATGGTACGGGGATCTAGACCGTTTCCCTTACCAAACCAACGATGGCATTTTTCAGGCTAGGATAGGGCTAAAAAATGCTAAGTTTAGTTTTGATACTGCTTGGCCAAGTATTACTGACTTACAACTCGACTTACATTTTCAAAATGAATCGATGCATTTTGAATCTCATTCCGCCAAGTTAGAGGGCATCCAAGCTGATAAGATCATCGGACACATTGACGATCTGGCTGAGTCAGGCCAAGTAGACATTGAGGCAAAAGCATCGGCGCCAGCCAGTGCTGTGCGTGACTATATGATGGCAACACCGTTAATAGACAGCGTCGGTGCAGCATTAACAGCAGTAAAAGTAAGTGGCCCCGTCGCATCTGAATTTAACCTGACCGTCCCTTTCGATGCTAATCAAGAAGTCAGGGTTTGGGGCTATGCAGACTTGAACAACAGTCGGGTTGATATTGATACGCCTGCGATGACATTAGAAAATACCACAGGACGCATTCAATTTGATAATAATGTGGTGACGGGAAAAGGGATTAAGGCTAACCTTCTTACCCAGCCGTTGGTATTAAACTTTGATGGTGCAGCACAACATAAAGGCTATCAAGTCGCTATCCAGTCTCATGGTGAGTGGCAAGTCGAACCCTTGAAATCTTATCTTGGTGAACAGTGGTTAGAGCCATTATCAGGTAAAGCACCTTGGCAAATGAGTATTGACCTGCAGTTGGGAGACATTGACTTTAATTATCAAGTTGATCTTATGGCCCAGCTGGACCGTTTAGCCAGTCAATACCCTTATCCTTTGACTAAGCCTGCTGGAACAGCAGGGCAAGCAAAATTGAAAGCGTCTGGGGACCAAGCTTCGATTACTGCTCAGTTACAGCTTCCTGAAGCTAAATATCAAGCTGAAATTGATATTTCCCATGAGACACCTGTCTTGAACGCAACTAATCTTGTTATTGGTCAGGGTGGCTTCAAAGCAAATCCGATGACTGGCCACTCTGTCTCAGTTAACCTCGACAAGTTAGATTTCAATAAATGGCAGCCTTTTTTGCAAGATATTACAAGTGTGGCAAAGGCTGAAAAAGTCGATGTTAAAGCAGACCCTTCCCCCCTCATTATCCCTTTGCCAACGCAATTTAGTCTAGATGTGGGCGTCCTAAGACTGGGGGAAATTGAACTGAACGATATTGCTTTGGACGCACGTAACCAGAATAACATCTGGCAGGTAACTGTAGATAGTCAGGAAACAAAAGGTAAAGCAAGCTATGACTTACCAAACCATAGTTTGTCGGTTGCTTTAGAACAGCTCCATTTGTACATCCCCAGTTTTGATGACAAGAAAATAAAGCGAAATTCTTTATTGGTACGAGACGATCTTTCTGCGCCGCTTATCTCTAAATTTGAACGCAAATTCTATCAAGAAATGCCAAACTTAACTTTGAGTGTCGAAGACTTTTGGCTGCAAGGTTATAAAGTAGGCCAAGTTAATATCGCTCTGGCTCGTCAAGCTGATCGACTTGAATGGCAACAAATGAGTTTTGCCAGTGGGCAAAGTCATGTTGATATTAAGGGATGGTGGCAATTGACCGAAACTCAAAGCCATTCCCACTTTAATTTGGCTTTTAAAGGGGAAAACAACAGCGATTTAATGGAGCGTTTTGGGATTACTTCAGGGATTCAACAAGCACCGTTCGAAATTAAGGCCAAAGTTGACTGGGATGGTGCACCTTGGTCGATGAAAACGCAAACTTTGCAAGGAGAAGTGACGACTGAGTTTGGCAAAGGGGTGATTTCTCAAGTAAGCGGTGCTGCGCGCCTGTTAGGGTTATTCAGTTTGGACTCCATCATACGCAAGATGCAGTTAGACTTTACTGATGTGTTTGACAAGGGGTTAGCATTTAACTCTATTAAGGGATCTGGGAAAATCCAAGAGGGTGTCTTTGTAACCAATGATATTGAAATGGACGCCTTAGCTGGAGAAATGACGATACGGGGTATCGCAGACATGAATACTCGCTTGGTCGATGCTGAGGTGAGCTTTGTTCCTGATATTACCTCTGGCATCCCGATGTTGACCGCGTTTGCTGTTGCTCCTCAAACTGCGTTGTATGTTCTCGCGATTTCAACGGTGATATCTCCTGTTGTTGAGGTCTTTACGCAAGTGAATTACTCCGTGGAAGGGCCGTTAGACTCACCCACAGTTAAAGAAATCTCACGCAGTAAAGGGAAATACACTTTGCCTGAGCAATTACGTGAAAACGCCAAATAGACGTATTTTGGGGATAAGGAATCATCATATGGAACGGATTGGGATCATACAAATGACGTCAGGCTCTGACGTATGGAGTAACCTCGATTTTATCGAAAACCAATGCAACATTGCGGCTCGGAAAGGAGTTAAACTGGTATTAACTCCAGAAAATGCTGTTCAGTTTGCCAATCGGAATGCCTATCACAAAAGTGCGGAGAAGCTGGGAGAGGGAGCGATTCAAGCTAAATTAGCCGCCATTGCCAAAGAAAATCAATTGACCTTGGTGATCGGCAGTATGCCAATTCGCACTCAACATGGTGTAACCACAACCAGTTTAGTCTTTTCTCCACAAGGCCAATGTCTTGGTCATTATGATAAATTACATATGTTTGATGCGGACGTTGCTGATGGCTACGGCCATTACCGAGAATCTGAAACCTTTCATCCCGGCGAGCGGGTGGTTACGATAGATACAGATATTGGTCGGGTTGGATTGAGTATTTGTTACGACTTGCGTTTTCCTGAACTGTATCAGGCCTTACGTTCTGCGGGTGCTCAAATTATCCTAGTCCCCGCTGCTTTTACGGCGGTGACAGGACAAGCGCATTGGGAAGTGCTGTTGCGAGCAAGGGCGATTGAAACACAGTGCTGGTTTATCGCCAGTGGACAGACGGGCACGCACCCATGTGACAGACAAACCTGGGGACATTCTATGCTGATTGACCCTTGGGGAGAAATTAAAGCCGTGCTTGATGATCAAGTAGGGTTACTTGTGAGTGATATTGATTTGTCACACAACCAGCAAGTAAGGCAAAATATGCCACTGACTCAACATAATCGCTTTCAAATCGAATTGAAACGGAAACCAAAGAGCTAACTATGAGCATAAACCAAATCGAACAGGCACTGCTTGCCCCAAATGGTCTGACAGAGCAAGACATTGCAGAGACACTCGCGAGTATTGCCACTCGTCAGATTGATTATGCGGACATCTATTTTCAGTCCAGTTGGCATGAATCTCTGGTACTAGAAGACAGCATCATTAAAGATGGTTCATTTAACATTGATTGTGGTGTTGGTGTCCGAGCGATAACCGGTGAGAAAACAGGCTTTGCTTATTCTGACCAAATTCAACTTGAAGGCTTGAAGCAGAGTGCGATTGCCGCTCGAGGGATTGCACAGCTAGGACAAAGTGCATCGGTACAAGCTTTTAAACGCACAGACAATCAATCTTATTATCAAGCAACCAATCCTCTGGCGGGTTGGGAAAAGCATCAAAAAACAGAACTATTGATGTCATTGGATGCGTATATTCGAACCAAAGAACCATTAATAAAAGAAGTGTCCATCAGCTTAAGTGGTGTTCATGAACAAATGCTTGTGGCAGCAACGGATGGTACTTTTGCAGGCGACATTCGTCCTTTAGTTCGTCTTTCAATCAGTGTGTTAGCACAAAAAGGTGAGCGCCGAGAGCGGGGAAGTGCTGGAGGTGGAGGCCGTTTTGGCTATGAGTTCTTTTTATCTGAGCAGGACGGTGTAAAGCAAGCGTTTTATTTTGCTGATGAAGCGATTCGTATGGCGTTAGTCAATTTAGAAGCAGAAGCAGCTCCAGCAGGAGCAATGCCAGTTGTGTTAGGTGCTGGTTGGCCTGGTGTCTTATTACACGAAGCCGTTGGACATGGCTTAGAGGGAGATTTCAACCGTAAAGAATCCTCGGTATTCTCTGGTAAGGTGGGTGAAAAAGTCACTTCTTCGCTATGTACTATTGTTGATGATGGCACGTTGAAAGATCTTCGTGGCTCTTTGAATATGGATGATGAAGGAGTGAAGGGCCAATACAATACTTTGATTGAGAATGGAGTATTAAAAGGTTATATGCAAGATAAGCATAATGCACGGTTGATGGGCGTTAACCCAACCGGTAATGGCCGCCGTGAATCCTATGCTCATTTACCTATGCCGCGCATGACCAATACTTATATGTTACCAGGACAACATTCTCCAGAAGAGATTATTTCAACCGTCAAAAAAGGTTTGTATGCGCCAAACTTTGGTGGCGGTCAGGTGGACATTACTTCAGGTAAGTTCGTGTTCTCTGCGTCAGAAGCTTATCTTATTGAAGATGGTAAAATTACGCGTCCAGTGAAAGGTGCGACACTTATTGGTTCTGGCATTGAAGCGATGCAGCAAGTCTCAATGGTTGGTAATGACCTTAGTATTGATAAAGGCGTCGGTGTGTGTGGTAAAGCAGGACAAAGCGTGCCTGTGGGCGTTGGTCAACCTACCCTCAAATTGGACTCACTGACGGTTGGTGGGACCGAATAAGCACAAGTGTAAAAGAAGCAAAATAAAGTAGAGGGAGCCCAAAGTTTGGGCTCCTTTCTCATCTCTCGGTATCTAAAGGTTTTCCTCAGCAAATTCTGCCAGTCGGCTACGAACCACGCCATTCAGGTGGATGTTTGCGCTACCTTCAAAGTTTTTAAAACGCTCAACCATGTAAGTTAAGCCGGAAGTGACAGGGGTTAAGTAATGGGAATCGATCTGAGCCAAATTACCGGAACAGACTATTTTCGTTCCTTCTCCACAACGCGTAATAATGGTTTTTATTTGCGACGCTGTGAGGTTTTGGCATTCATCGAGCAGGACAAATGCATTTTGAATCGAGCGGCCGCGCATGAAGTTAATGGACTTAAACTGAATATTCGCTTTGTCGCAAATATACCTCATTGAGCCTTCAGTACAGTGATCATTTTGGTGTAAGGCTTCCAAAGTATCGGTGACTGCAGCGAGCCAAGGCATCATTTTCTCTTCCTCAGAACCGGGTAAAAAGCCAATGGATTCCCCAATGTCAGGAGTGTTACGAGTGACAATAATTTTATCGAACATTTTCTGCTCAATAGTTTGTTCAAGGGCTGCAGCCATGGCGAGCAGTGTCTTACCGCTACCCGCAGCACCAGTTAAGATCACTAGATCTATTTCTGGATCGAGTAAGGCATCTAAAGCCATTCCTTGGTAGATATTTTTAGGGGTAATATCCCACACTTGACGGTTCATCAGGCGCTCTCGGCTAAGATCGAGTAACGTGACTTTTTCTTCCTCCATAGTCTCAACTCGTCCAGCAAAGTCACTTGCATCATCAATCACATACTGGTTAATGAATGTGGGTTCTAGTGGTTCTCGATCCAGTTTATGGAAGGTTTTTCCGCCTAATGTATAACTTTCTACTTGTTCTATATCACACCAGAAATCCCCACTGCGTTTTTGAAAGCCTTTCGTTAAGTATTGGACATCATCAATGAGTTGGTCTGTGCGGTAGTCTTCAACATAGCGTACGCCAGCCCCCTTTGCGCGTAGGCGCATATTGATATCTTTAGTGACTAATACGACTGCTCGAGGAGCACGTTTATTCTGTAGGTATAAGACCGCATTGAGAATGCGATTATCGCCAGCTTTGTCTGCAAATGCTTTGACGGTTTCTTGTAATTCAAAGTCAGCCAAAATAGAGATCGTCCCTTGTTCGGGGGCGTCTTTGGCTACGGGGATCCCCTCAGAGATCTCGTCAGGTGTGGCTTCTTTAAACAAATCTTCTAAAGCTCGGATAGCGACACGTGCATCTCTTGCGACATCACGTTTACTGTCTTTGATGCGATCCAGCTCTTCCAATACTGTCATTGGAATCACAACATCGTGTTCTTGGAAAGAGAAAATAGCGAAGGGTTCATGAAGAAGAATGTTGGTATCAAGTACAAACAATTTCCGATCGGTATCGCCCATAGCGTCTCCTTGCCGCGAAGCGGCCTGCTTGAAAAGAGTTAAGAATAAAAAACTTCTCTTAGCTCTGATTGCTTGCAACAGAGGTTGTCAGGCTGATCGGTTAGTGTGCAATCGAGTAGCAAGACAACTTACTGCAAACCCGTGTTGATCCTAATCGTTTACTTTAACTTTGCTTGAAGCAAGTTAATGAGTTGAGCATGATTTATATGCCTTATCAATAAGTATAATGAATAATGCTGTCTTTACGCTCAATAATTGCTATGATTTTTTACCGTTTTATTACATAACTGATTTTGAAAAAAAATTCGCTCACTTTTGCGGTTTCATCGTGATCTAAATCACAGCTTCAAGTAAGATTAGCGACCTTTTTCTGCGACTTAGCCTCAGGCGTTTTATCATGTCTTCTTATTGCCTTTTGCACATAGTCAGACTGGTAACAATGACCAGCAATGTCGTAGGAAGCAGAATTAGAACTTAACTCTTATTGGTTAGAATGGCCTGATATGAGCTAGAGCAGCCAACAAAGAGTGATGAGATACACTCAGTAGAATAGAAGAACGAGGTAGTCAATACATGACATTTGCTTTGGGGCAACGCTGGATAAGCGATACGGAAAGTGATTTAGGTTTAGGTACTGTGGTAGCCATGGATGCTCGTACTGTAACATTGATGTTTGCCGCATCTGAGGAAAACCGAGTTTACGCACGTAGCGATGCGCCAGTCACCCGAGTAACGTTTAATGTTGGTGACGTCATCGATTGCCAAGAAGGTTGGTCATTAAAAGTGGAAGAAGTACTTGAGGACGAGGGCTTGTACACCTATTTTGGTACACGTGAAGATACTCAAGAGACGGCAATCGTCTTACGTGAAATATTTCTGAGTCACCAAATTCGTTTTAACAAACCACAAGATAAACTGTACGCAGGACAAATTGATCGCATGGACAATTTTGTATTGCGTTACCGTGCGTTGAAAAATCAATTTGAGCAGCACAAGAGCCCAATGCGTGGCTTATGTGGTATGCGTGCTGGCTTGATCCCACATCAACTTTATATTGCTCATGAAGTCGGGCGCCGTCATGCCCCACGAGTGTTATTAGCGGATGAAGTCGGATTGGGTAAAACCATTGAAGCGGGGATGATTATCCACCAGCAGGTGTTATCTGGACGCGCAGAACGTATTCTGATCGTTGTGCCAGAAACGCTTCAACACCAGTGGTTGGTTGAAATGATGCGTCGCTTCAATTTGCATTTTTCTATCTTTGATGAAGAGCGCTGTATTGAAGCATTTGCCGAAGCAGAAAATCCATTTGATACTCAACAATACGTACTATGCTCACTCGATTTTCTGCGTAAGAGCCGTAAACGTTTTGAACAAGTATTAGAAGGCGATTGGGATCTTTTAGTGGTTGATGAGGCGCACCATCTTGAGTGGAGTCAAGACAAAGTCAGTCGTGAATACCAAGTGGTTGAGGGCTTAGCTGAGCGAACGGACGGGGTGCTGTTGTTGACTGCAACTCCGGAGCAACTTGGTCGTGAAAGCCATTTTGCCCGTTTACGCCTGTTGGATCCGGATCGTTTCTACGACTACGATGCCTTTGTCGAAGAAGAGGCACAATATGCTCCCGTAGCGGATGCGATTGCCTCACTCTTTTCTGGAGAGGTGCTTGCCCACGAAGCGAAAAATCAGATCACAGAGCTACTATCTGAGCAAGATGTTGAGCCGCTGTTCCGTATTATTGAAAGTGACAGTGATGAAGCCGAAAAAGCATCAGCTCGCCAAGAGTTGATCGACAACTTGATGGATCGTCATGGCACCGGGCGGGTCTTATTCCGTAATACACGTGCGGCGATTAAAGGCTTTCCGACACGTAATGTGCATTTATTACCGATGGATATTCCTGCCCAATATACAAACTCGATGCGAGTAGCGGGCATTATCGGCGGTAAAATGACCCCTGAGGCGCGCGCGGTTAAAAACCTTTATCCTGAAGAGATTTTCCAAGAGTTTGAAGGCGAGGAGTCGAGCTGGTGGCAATTTGACTCGCGAGTGAACTGGCTACTTGAAAAGATCAAAGAAAAGCGCAGTGAAAAAGTACTGGTTATTGCTTCTCGTGCAAGTACAGCGTTGCAGCTGGAACAAGCATTACGTGAGAGAGAAGGCATTCGGGCTACAGTTTTCCATGAAGGTATGTCCATTATTGAGCGCGACAAGGCAGCGGCTTACTTTGCTCAAGAAGAAGGGGGAGCACAAGTTCTAATTTGTAGTGAAATTGGTTCTGAAGGTCGAAACTTCCAGTTTGCAAACCAACTTGTGATGTTTGATTTACCTTTCAATCCAGACTTGTTAGAACAGCGCATTGGTCGTCTCGACCGAATTGGTCAAGAACGTGATATCGACATACATGTCCCTTATTTAAAAGGCACTTCACAGGCCATTCTCGCTCGCTGGTTCGATGAAGGCTTAAATGCATTCTCAGAGACCTGCCCGACAGGTCGAGCGGTGTATGACAAATACTCTGATTCATTGATTGAAATGCTGGCATCGGGTGACATTTCAAATCTTGATGAAGTAATTGAAGAATCCGCTAAGCTGAATAAAGAGCTGAAATCAAAGTTAGAACAAGGTCGTGACCGCCTGCTAGAGATGCACTCAAATGGTGGTGAGAAAGCGCAGCAAATTGTTGAAAAAATCTCTTCAACGGATGGGGATACTAACCTTGTCACGTTCGCTTTGTCTTTATTTGATACCATTGGCCTAAACCAAGATGATAAAGGCGAAAACGCGCTAGTGGTCACGCCATCTGAGCACATGATGGTGCCAAGCTATCCTGGACTGCCTTACGAGGGAGCAACGATTACCTTTGACCGAAATACGGCTCTTTCTCGAGAAGACATGAACTTTATTAGTTGGGAACACCCAATGATCCAAGGTGGTATTGATCTTCTGATGAGTGAAGGGGTAGGTACGACGGCAGTATCATTACTCAAAAATAAAGCCTTACCCGTTGGTACGATTTTATTGGAATTGGTGTACGTTGTGGATGCTCAGGCGCCAAAAAGCAGTGGGATTTCCCGTTTCTTACCCAAAACACCGATTCGTTTAATGATGGATGCGCGTGGTAATGACCTTTCTGAACAAGTCGAGTTTGAAGGGTTTAACCGTCAGCTTAGCCCAGTAAACCGTCATTTGGGCAGCAAACTGGTGACTTCTGTTCAGAAAGACGTGCACAACTTGATTGAAGCAGGCGATGGTTTAATTGATCAGAAAGTTGAACAAGTTCGACAGCAAGCACATCAGGATATGCACCATAGCTTGAACTCAGAGTTGGAGCGTTTACAAGCTTTGAAAGCCGTAAACCCAAATATTCGAGATGAAGAAATTGAAGCGATAGAAGCGCAGATCAAAGAGCTAAGTGGCTATATTAATCAAGCTCAGGTTCAACTGGATTCACTCCGTCTGATTGTTGTGAGTCACAACTGATAAAGGTTCTTGTTATTCATAACGAATTGCAATTAATTGAGTTTTTTGAATAAAGTGACTAAAGGCCTTCAACTGAAGGCCTTTTTCTTTGCTTGCTACTTCGCTGTATTAACTTGCTTAATTTGACTCAGTGAAATGGCTCTAAATAGGTATCACTCTGCATCAAATCTCTGAGATCATTTGGGTGGGCTAAAGCGTGAATTACATGATCCATTTCCACCAGATAAACACCGCTAAAAAGCCGAATAGGTAAACTAATCCTGCAATCGAGAGCCACTTTAGTTTGCGACTTAATCTCAGTGATTTAGGTAATTTTGTTTTACTCACCAAAATATAGTTGAGCAAAGCAAAGAATGGTGTCGTGACAAACGCGAGCACCATGGCAAAGTTCAGCATTGGTAGGAGGGCTGATGCCCAAAATATCACAATGCTTAATGCCAATATTGATACTGTCAGCATGATGGCGGAAGTGGTTTTTGGGTTTGTTTTTGTCTGTAAACGCAGCAGACGTTGCGAATCTGAAATGACTCGAGAGTAACCATCAATGACGGTAATCGTACTACCGAAAATACAAAAGAAAGCAATGATAGCAATAAGGTAGCGTGACCATTCACCGATGGTCGATGCGTACAAGCCGACAAGTTGGTGAGAAAACCCTATTCCAGAACTTTTAAGCTCAATGCCGGAGCCATGCAGCGTCAAAGCCCCCAAAGATAAAAATATTAACGCGAGTATTGCCGTACCAATGTAGCCGACGTTGAAATCAAACAATGCGGAACGTGGCGTGACCTTTTGTTGGTTTGTTTGGCGCTTTAGCCAAGCGGACGTTAAACAAGATATTTCGATCGGTGCTGGCATCCAGCCCATGGTTACTACAATAAAACCGATTGCGGCTAGGGACCAAGGGGAGGGTGATTCAAAGCTTGCGACAGGTTCTACAGGGCTGCCGAATGCAATCGTCACAGCAATGAGAGTTGCAATGGTAAGAATTGCCATAATGACTTTGGATAGGGTATCTAAGGCTTTGTAATGTCCAGCAAATAAAATCACTAAACAGGTCACGACAACAATAGTGCTTAGAGAGGCCATCGAGAGAGAAAAAGGCATGAAGTAGCCCAACAAACTTGCACTAAACATCAACAGGGCTGCGGTGTTGATGACGCCTGAAATAGAACTGAGAAGTAAGAACAACCACAGATATGGACGACCAAGATTAGCATAACCTTCAACTAACGTTTTACCTGTTCCCATTGTGTACTGAATTGCCGCCCGAAAAAATGGATATTTAAAAATGTTAACGAGCAGGATAAGCATTGCGAGTTGCCAGCCGTAGATTGCCCCTGCTTTAGTTGATGCCACAAGATGCGATCCTCCAACTGCTGCAGAAGCCATTAAAATTCCAGGACCAAGTGAGCGAATAAGTTGGAATTTTTTTGGATGTGTTGGATGAGATGCGGTTACTTCCATATTCTTTTTTTCCTTTTTTATCAATATAAAATGATAACTATCAGTCTGGTTGAGCATGTCAATTTGATTTTGTGAGCCTTGAGGTCAGCTCTTCATTTTTTATTCACCGTCTTCAAATGAGCTCGAGATGTTGGATTCAAACACCTTGAGCTCATTGAGAGATACAATGGAGTAAAATACGTTTGAAGATTATCGAAGTGGTAAATTAAATGGGTTTATACATGCATCTTATGTGAGCTTGGGTATAATCAGCGCGTTTTTAATTTGTGAAGATAACCACCATGGCGATGCTTGAATATAATCCACCGACAGAACCTTGGATCGATATTGTTTTTGAAGATGATCAACTGCTGGCGGTCAATAAACCTTCCGGTCTGCTGTCTGTTCCGGGAAGACTTGCTGAGCACTATGACAGCATGTGGAGCCGCCTACAGGAAAGGTACCCAGATATTCAAGTGGTGCATCGTCTAGATATGTCGACTTCTGGTTTAATGATTTTAGCCAAAAATAAGCAGGCTGAGAGTGCATTAAAGAAACAGTTTCAGTTTCGTTTAACGCATAAGATCTATTACGCCCGTGTTTGGGGACATGTAGATCAGGAAGAAGGTGAAATTGACCTGCCATTGATTTGCGATTGGCCTAACCGTCCTAGACAGAAAGTGTGTTTTGAAGATGGAAAGCCTTCTAAGACTCTATTCCAAGTGGTCAATCATGAGCAACATTCCGATGGTTCGAAGACCACGGTGGTGCGTTTACTGCCTATCACAGGGCGTTCGCATCAATTACGTGTCCATATGCAGGCATTAGGTTACCCGATTGTTGGTGATGAATTTTATGCCACGGAAGAGGCAAGGGCCTTCTCTGAACGACTTGAATTGCATGCTTCTGAGCTCAGTTTTTATGATCCGACTGATGATTCATTGCGCAGTATTTTTGTCGCTTGTGATTTTTATCCGCAAGCCAAAGAGATGATCTTTGACTATTTTGAACCAGAGCGTAAATTACCCGATTACAAAACACTGCCACGGCCATAAACTTATTTTTAGGCAGTGAATGAGGGTTTATTATGTCATTGCCTAAAATTGTCTTTCTCGACCGTGCAACCATCCCTGCTCAGATTCAGATACCGCGCCCAAGCTTTGCCCATGATTGGGTGGAATACGATCTGACTTCTCCAGAACAAGTGATTAAGCGTCTCACTGATGCGGATATCGTTATCAGTAACAAAGTGGTGCTCGATCAAGCTGTTCTCTCTCTACTCCCTAATCTCAAGATGATCGCCGTGGCGGCCACGGGCTTCAATAACGTTGATATTGATTACTGTGCTGCACATAACATTGTGGTTGCGAATGTTCGAGGTTATGCGACTCGTTCTGTACCGGAGCATGTGATTGCGATGCTGTTTGCTTTGCGTCGTAACTTGTTTGGCTATCACCAAGATATTGCGGCAGGTGAGTGGCAGCGTAATAAGCAATTCTGTTTCTTTACGCATCCAATTGGAGACGTTGCGGGTAGTACCTTGGGTGTGGTTGGCAGTGGTGCATTAGGTCAGGCAATGGCGCAACTGGCACGAGCGTTAGGAATGAACGTGGTGTTTGCGGAGCGTAAAGGTGTCACGAAGTGCCGAGAAGGTTACGTTTCTTTTGCTGAGATGCTTGAGCAAGCAGACGCCATCACATTGCATTGTCCGTTGAATGATGAGACGCAAAACTTGATTGGCGCAGTGGAGCTTAAGCAGATGAAGCCAACGTCCATTCTGATTAATACGGGCCGTGGTGGCTTAGTGGATGAGCAAGCTTTAGTCGATGGATTGATACAAGGTGAAATTGCCGCTGCTGGATTTGATGTGTTTAGCCAAGAACCCGCCGATAAGACGAACCCTCTGATTGCCAATATGCACTTGCCTAACTTGTTATTGACGCCGCATGTGGCTTGGGGGAGTGATTCATCAATTCAACGTTTGGTTAATATTTTGATTGACAATATTAACGCATTTGAGCGCGGTGAAAGGCTGAATCGTTTGGTATAACGCAGAACAAGAAGCACCAAAAGCAGGCACATCGGTCTGCTTTTGGCGTACTCGACGTCGAATTAAATGTCTTCTTCTTCGAGTGCTTTCAGGATTTGGAAGATTTCACGGTAAGATTTTGCTGGTTTACCGGCTTTCTTCTCTTTCGCAGCTTGGCGAGCAAGTTGACGTAGACGTTGACGGTCCGCTTCTGGGTAAAGTTCCATTACGTCATCAATCGCTTTATCGCCTTCTTCGACAACACGATCACGCAGTGCTTCAAGTTTGTGCAGCGCCGCGGTTGCTTGTGAGTGTTTGTTACGTACTTTGTCGAGAGCTGCTTGGATTGGCTCTGGGTCTTCATAACGCATTAATTTACCAATACGTTGTAGCTGACGACGACGTGCCTCGTTTTTAAAACGTTGCGCATCTGCAATCGCTTCTCGCAGGTCTTCGCTTAATGGGAACTTATCGAGAGCAGCTGGTTTGAGGCCAACAAGCTCTTCACCTAGCTTTTGTAGCTCTTCCATGTCGCGTTTCATCTCAGATTTACTTACCCAGATGATCTCTTCTTCTGGTTCCCATGGCGCTTTTTGATTCTTACGTGCCATCTCTATTGCCTGTTTTTTGATGAATAATATGACTATTTTAACAAGAATCGTGGGGAGAAAGCGAAATTCTTGTTATTCTATTCTATATCGAAGACATGATGTGAAAGACAATGGATATTAAACAGCAGGTTACTGAGCAGCGTATCGAGTTACAACAAGCCGTTTCACGTGCATTAGAAATCGCTGCGGCGAAGTCTGATGCCGCTGAAGTCGCAATCACCAAGAGCACAGGGTTGAGTGTTTCCACTCGTATGGGAGATGTGGAAAACGTTGAATTCAACAGCGATGGTGCACTAGGTATTACTGTCTATCGAGGTCAACGTAAAGGCAGTGCTTCGACTTCTGATTTAAGTGAGGCAGCCATCGAACAGACAGTCTTAGCGGCACTTGATATCGCTCAATATACATCAGAAGACCCATTTGCAGGTCCTGCACCGAAAGAATATATGGTGAAAGAGGTACCAGACTTAGACCTTTTCCATCCTGATGCACCCGATCCAGACTATGCAGCACAAGTTGCTATCGCTGCAGAAAAAGAAGCACTCAATTACAGTGATACGATTAAACAAAGTGATGGTGCCAGCTACGACAGCCACTACGGCGTGAAAGTGTATGGTAATAGCCACGGCCTGCTTGCAAGCTATGCATCCAGTCGTCATAGCACCAGCTGTTGTGTGATTGGTGTAGGTCAAAATGGCGAAATGGAGCGTGATTACAGCTATACTGTTGCGCGTCATCGTGATGATCTTTGGACGCCACAAACGGTGGGTCGTAAAGCGGCCGAGAAGACCATCAGCCGCCTAGATGCTCAGAAGTTGAAAACGGGACGATACCCAGTTATGTTTGCAGCTGATGTCGCCACAGGTTTGATTGGTCATTTAGTGATGGCCATTAGCGGTGGTAACTTGTACCGCAAATCTTCTTTCTTATTGGAACATCTCGGTCAACAAGTCTTGCCTGAGTGGTTTAATATTTCAGAACGTCCACATGTATTGCGTGGCCTTGCATCCAGCCCTTTTGACAGTGAAGGTGTTTATACGCAAGACCGTGAAATTATCACCGATGGTGTGCTCGCTACTTACTTATTAACCAGTTATGCCGCTCGTAAGATGAAGATGGACCCTACGGGGCACGCTGGTGGTATCCATAACTGGTACGTGAAATCGACAGGTCAAAATTTCGAGGATATGCTAAAAGAGCTTGGTACGGGCCTACTTGTGACAGAAACCATGGGACAAGGCGTGAATATTGTCACTGGTGATTACTCTCGTGGTGCCGCTGGTTTTTGGGTTGAAAATGGTCAAATCCAGTATCCAGTATCTGAAATTACGATCGCTGGTAACTTAAAAGACATGTTTAAGCAAATTGTCGCCGTGGGGAGTGACGTGGAAACACGATCGCAAATCCAAACTGGCTCTATTCTATTAGATACTATGAAGATTGCGGGTGAGTAGATTCACTCATTATATAGAAGAAAGCCTGATGGAGAGTTTCACTCATCAGGCTTTTTTATTGCTGTCAGTTGAGCATGACAAAAGAGGCTTAAATCATCAGTGTGGCTAGACCAAGGAAGACCGAAAGACCAATTACGTCAGTGACGGTTGTGAGGGCCATTCCACCAGCCAGTGCGGGGTCGATGTTCATCTTTTTGAGCAGGATAGGGATGCTTACACCTGCAACACCGGCGACAAAAAGGTTTGTTAGCATGGCCGCAGAAATAATGCCACCAAGCATCCAGTTTCCTTTCCAGGCAACAACAATACCACCAATGATGAGCGCCCACATGATGCCATTCAACAGACCAATAGCTGCCTCTTTTAAAAGCAATTCACGTTTGTTTGAGTCACCAATATGCCCTAAAGCAAGTCCGCGGATGACGAGCGCGACGGTTTGGTTTCCCGCAACGCCTCCCATGGAGGGTACAATGGTCATTAAGACCGCGATGGCAGCCATTTGATCAAGAGTAGCCTCAAACATATTGGAAACGGAAGCGGCCGCAAGTGCTGCAAGGACATTAGCACCAAGCCAAACACTGCGCTTACGAGCGGATTTCACGACGGGAGCAAACGTATCTTCATCGTCATCCATACCAGCCATACTCATCATTGAGTGCTCTGCGTCTTCACGGATAACATCGACCACGTCATCGATGGTGATACGACCGACAAGGTGTTGGTTTTCATCCACAACCGGGGCTGAGACCCAGTTTCGACGCTCAAACAGACTGGCAACATCCGTATCACTGGTATCGACGGTGATCGCATCGTCGGCATCTTCCATCACGTCGCTGACCTTTACATCAGGCTGAGTCGTAATGAGGATTGTGATAGGCAGCTCACCAATCAGTTTGTTGTCTTCATCGATAACGTAAAGTGCATCTGTTGCTTCTGGTAGCTCCCCTTTTATACGCAGATAACGCAGAACCACGTCGACATCAACGTCACCACGTATAGTGATGACATCGGTATTCATTAAACCACCAGCCGTATCCTCAGGGTAGGACAATGCCGTTTCGACCCGAATACGCTCAGCAGAGTCCATTTGAGCGAGAACTTCACGGGAGATATCGTTGGGTAGGCTACGGAGGACATAAGCGACATCATCGGTGTCCATGCCCTCTGTGGCCTCAGCGAGTGCTTCTGGGGCCATTTTAGACACAAGGCTATCTTTGACATCTTCATTGAGCTCGTCAAGGATTTCCCCGTAGTCTTCTGGGTCAGTTAATTGCCAGAGTACTTCACGGCTCTTACGAGGCGAGGACTCTAGTAGGTGGGCAATATCCTCGGGCTCCATGTCTTGGAGTTGACGTCGGACATGGACGAAGCGGCCATTATCAAGTGCTTCGGTAACTTCTTGGAGGGTTTGGTGAGCTTGATCAAATTCGGTTTGCTCTGCCATTTTTGCCTCCTAATTCCTGAGATTTACAATGTTTTGAATAATAACTTAATTCTAAGCGGCTTTTAATAACAACTTATGAAAGTCATACAAATTATTTTTTTGGCTGCGTTGAATGGTGTAGTGAGTCGTGACCAAAATCGCGTGTTGCTGTGGGCCATTTTGGTTTAGACGACTCAAAAGTGGATTGCCGCGAAAGAAAGGTTTACTCACTGACTCATTGCTTGATTACTCACTTTCATCAAACTTTGCTTCGATTAAGTGACAAACAGCCTCAAGAGCTTGAGTAGACTGAGACCCTTGGGCATGAATGGTAACGTATTGCCCTTGAGCGGACTCAAGCATCAGTAACCCCATTACACTATCTGCTGTTGCTCTTTTATCTTCTTCGTTATCAATAGTGATGACGGCATCAAAGCTTTGCGCTAATTCAACTAACTTTACCGCTGCTCGAGCATGTAAACCTAGGCGATTTTGGATCAGTACCTTGCGGCTCACTTTCACGCTTCATTCCTCAATGTTTTTTCAAGAGAAGTATGACGTATTTGTACTTGATGCCCTTTCTCTGCAAAGTATTCGGCAATTTTTTGCGTTAAGTATACGGAGCGGTGTTTTCCTCCAGTGCAACCTATGGCAACAGTGAGGTAGCTGCGATTGTTTTTTTCCAGCATCGGCAACCAAGTTTCGATAAAGTTTTTAATTTGATCTTTTAACTCGATTACGGGCGGGTGTTGCTCTAAAAAAGCACCAATTGGCGCATCTAAACCTGTTAAAGGACGGAGGGCAGGCTCCCAATGTGGGTTAGGGAGAAAGCGAACATCAAAAACATAATCAGCGTCAGAAGGTAAACCGTACTTAAAGCCAAAGGATTCAAATACCATGACGAGATTTTTACGCTCTCGCCCATTAATACGCATCCTAATGGTCTCGCTTAAATCATGCAGGGACTGACCACTGCTGTTTAATACGAGATCGGCTTGGGCTTTTAAGGGGGTAAGTAGCTGTTGCTCTAGATTAATTGCTTGCTCAAGTGAGAGAGAATGGCTTCCTAATGACAACGGGTGGATGCGTCTTGTCTCGCTATAACGTTTTAACAAGGTTTCCTTGTTGGCGTCCAAGAAAAGCATGGTGACGTCAAATTTAGACTTTAATTTACTTAAAGTGACACTGAGGTCATTGAGTTTTTTCGGCATATTGCGGATATCAATGCTGACGGCAACATTTTGCTGGCTGTCAGAGACCGATTGAACAAAGCTTTCTAGTAAATTGACGGGTAGGTTATCGACACAGTAATAACCTAAATCTTCTAGGACTCGAAGTGCAACACTTTTCCCGGCTCCAGAGTGGCCACTGACAACGATTAAGCGCATAGTGTCCATCCGGATTATTGGTTAACCATAATATTGTAGAGCTCTTCGTCGCTCTGAGCATTACGTAGCATTTTTAAGGTGTTTTTATCGCTTAGGCGTTCCGCCATCGAAGAGAGTGTTTTGAGGTGCTCTTTGCACTGTGATTCTGGAACAAGCAGGGCGAAAAGCAAATCCACAGGTCGATTATCAATGGCATCGAACTCAATGGCTTCATCACATTGTAATAAAATCGCTATGGCTTTATCGCTTGATGGCATTCTGGCATGTGGAATGGCAATGCCATTGCCAATACCAGTACTGCCCATTTTTTCTCTGTTGAGCATACACTCAAACAGTTCTGTAGAATCTTGTCCTGTACTTTCAGCAGCAATGTTACTGATGATTTCCAATGCTCTTTTTTTACTTGTACAGTGGACTGCACTTCGAGTGCAGTCCAATGACAGTATTTCGCTCAGTTGCATGATCAATGACTATTTAATTTTTCTTTATGTTTATTCAGTTGACGAACTAATTTATCCACCAACGAATCAATCGCGGCGTACATGCTTTCATCATGAGATGAAGCATGGATTTCACCTTGATTTACGTGGAGCGTAGCTTCCGCTATTTGGTTGAGTTTTTCAACTTTTAGTACCACTTGAACTTGGTTAATGTGGTCGAAGAACCTTTCGAGCTTCTGAAACTTAGATTGTACGTAGTCTTGCATTGAATCGGTGAGATCAACGTGATGGCCTTGAATATTGATTTGCATAGACTTTCCTTTTAAGTTAGTGCCTAAAGAAGGCGTTTGCGCTGACTCGAAGGGGCAATGCCCAAAGATTCCCGATATTTAGCAATAGTTCGTCTTGCGACTTGGATCCCTTGATCAGCTAAAAGGGCAGCAATTTTACTGTCACTGAGTGGTTTGGCTGTATTTTCAGCGGCAACCAGCTTTTTGATCAGTGCTCGAATTGCTGTTGATGAACATTCCCCACCATTGTCAGTACTGACATGACTGGAGAAGAAATACTTCAACTCAAAAATGCCACGTGGCGTATGCATAAACTTTTGGGTAGTGACTCGCGATATGGTGGATTCATGCATATCGACATCCAAGGCAACATCATTAAGTACCATAGGTTTCATGGCTTCTTCACCATATTCGAAGAAATCATACTGATGTTCAACAATACATTTGGCTACTTTGAGTAGTGTCTCATTTCTGCTCTCTAAACTTTTTATCAGCCATTTCGCATCTTGTAAGTTAGTCCGAATGTATTGGCTGTCCGCGCTGTTGCCTTTGCCAAGTTGTGCATACTGTTGATTGACTTTCAGGCGAGGAACGCTATCAGTGTTGATAGAGACACTCCATTTGCCATGCTCTTTAAACACAGAAACGTCAGGTATGACATACTCTGGATCATGAGGCGTGATGCTACTACCAGGGCGTGGATCGAGTTGCTGAATGAGTTTTAAGACTTCACGAAGGTCGTCTTCTTTGAGCTTAGCTTCCTTAATGATCAATTTATAATCACGATTGCCGAGGTTATAGATATGCTCGTTTAAGATCATTCTTGCTTCGCTAAGCCAAGGCGTATCTTCAGGAAAAACTGCGAGTTGCAGCAGTAAACACTCCTGAAGATTGCAAGAAGCAACACCGAGCGGATCAAATTGCTGGATGCGTTTGCGTACGGCTTCGATTTCATCTAACTCAATTTCTTCTTGGTCGAAGCTTTGATGTATTTCTTCCGGAGATAGCGTGAGGTATCCATAATCATCGATAGCATCGATGATGGTTAAAGCGATAGTACGATCTGTTTCTGAGAAAGGAGTGAGGTCCAATTGCCAGAGTAAGTAATCGTACAAGGATTGGGTGGTCTCTCCCTGATAAAGCGGGATATCGTCATCCAAGGCAAGGCCGGTACTTCCTGTGTTGGCGCTATAAACATCATCCCAAGTCGTATCAATCTCAAGTTCTGCGCTGATTTCAGACTTTTCTATTACATCTGAACTGTCTTGCGTTACAGGTTCTGATTCTGACTGGCCCTCTGTTGCGGTTTCTGCACTTTCTTGAGCCAGTTTATGTTCATTATTTGTTTGAGGCTCTTCATGGCTCTCTTCTACCTCCAGCAATGGATTGGAATCTAACGCTTCCTGAATTTCCTGCTGAAGATCAAGTGTTGATAGTTGCAGCAAACGAATGGCTTGCTGCAACTGAGGTGTCATGGCTAATTGTTGACCTAGCTTGAGTTGTAATGAAGGTTTCATTCAGTATACGGTACCTTTAATGCTCAGAATCTTATCGTTCCTTATGTAATCATAGACGGAATTGTTCTCCGAGATAAACTTGTTTCACTTGCTCGTTATTGAGAACTTCGTCCGGAGTTCCTGAAGCAATCAGGTGACCTTGGCTAACAATATAGGCTTTTTCACAGACATCCAGCGTTTCGCGAACATTATGGTCGGTAATTAAAACGCCCAAACCTCGATCACGTAAATGCTCAATTATTTTCTTGATATCATTAACAGAAATAGGATCAACCCCAGCAAATGGCTCATCGAGCAAAATGAATTTTGGGTTGGCGGCAAGTGCTCGAGCAATTTCTACGCGACGCCTCTCCCCACCGGATAAGGCCATTCCCGCGCTACTACGAATGTGCTGAATATGAAACTCTTCTAGTAAGTCTTCGAGCTTATCTTGACGTTCTTCACGAGTCAGTTCCTGGCGAGTTTGCAAAACGGCCATGATATTGTCTTCTACTGACAGCTTTCGGAAAATAGACGCTTCCTGTGGCAAATAACCAATGCCTAATCGTGAACGGCTGTGCATTGGTAGGATACTAATATCTTGATCATCAATGCGGATTGTACCTTCGTCGCGTGGGACCAAGCCGACAATCATATAAAAAGAAGTCGTTTTACCTGCACCATTGGGACCCAATAAGCCGACAATTTGGCCTGAGCCTACTTCGAGGCTAACATCAGATACCACTTTGCGCTTCTTGTAACTTTTTGCGAGGTTCTTTGCGCTCAGTATTGCCATATTAATTCTCGATTTGATTTGGTTGTAACACGGTTGTCACTCGTTCACTCTTTGAGCTATCAGCAACCAGCTTTTGTTGGCCAATTTGATAACGAATAGAAGAACCTTGGATGGTATTGCCATCTTGTTTAAGCTGCGCTTGTCCTTTCATGGTCAATTCATCGGTTGAGATACGGTAATTAATTTGATTAGCTTGACCGCTTAAGGTTTTACCATCTTCCATCAGTTGTGAGAATGTAGCAGGTGAACCCAAGGCTTGAATTTGTTGAATAGATTCTGTTTTTGGATCGCGTGTGACGACGATCTTCGCAGCATCGATGTTAATGCTGCCTTGTTTGAGAGACACCGACCCTTTGAAAATGACACGATTGGTTTTCATGTCCACCTGCTGGGTGTCTGAATTGATATAGACGGGCTGTTTAGTATCTGACTTTAGCGCCAGAGAATAAGGAGTAACAAAAATCAGAGCCAACAGGCTAAGGTGTAACGATTTCATATCGACCTTGAACTTCATCAGTGAGAGTCGCAGTGTTGGCTTTTAGATTGCCGTGCATTGCGCCTCCAGTAGTTTCAAATTTTGGACCGAGCAACTTCACTTTTTGATCGGCTTTAAAGTCACGACTGGTCAAGTTAATAACCACTTTGTCGGTAGATAGCGTTTTGAAGCTAGCATCGGGTAATAGATTCTGCATCAAGACATCATCATAAAGCGTCAACACTTTTTGTTGATCGAGAACGGCCTTGACTGCGGACATTTTCCACTCAAGAGTGCTTCCTTCACGGTAAACCATTAGTGTCGGTTGAGCAAAAATAGTTTCACCGCTTGCTGAATAATGATCCAACTTTTCTGCTTGGATCGAGTAACTACGAAGCCCATCTTTGCCATAAGTGATATTTTCTAACTTATGACCACTGAAGATGGGTTGTTCTGTATCTGATGCGATTTGAGTAGCATCGTTCGTGCTGGGAGCGAATAAGTAGTAACCACACCAAGCAACAATGACTAACAAGAGCAGATAAATACTGCGAGTAAAGCTCATAAATAAAGGCCTTTATCTTAGCGGTGTACTTCCTTGTCTATTGTTTTAATCTGTTAAAATTACGTTATTTTTCAAGGATGAAAAGCTACATTACTCCTGCTTTTAGGAGGTCATGCATGTTTAGGGCACCAACAAATTTGTTTTGGTCACACAAAATCAGAGCATTAATGTTTTTTTCTTGCATCAAGTTTACCCCTTCTACAGCCAGCATGTCTGGATGTGCCGTGGTCGGGTTTTGGGTCATCACTTCACTGATTGCGGTATTGTGGATATCAATCCGCTTGTCCAAGGTTCGGCGTAGATCTCCATCTGTGAATATACCAAGCATAGCATCGTGTTCGTCGACAATAGCGGTCATTCCCAAACCTTTCTCAGATATTTCAAGTAACGCATCGCGAATAAGGGCGTTGGGAGCCACTTTAGGTAAAGCCTCTCCAGAATGCATAATATCGGCCAGTTTGAGCAACAGCTTTCTGCCTAAAGCCCCACCAGGGTGAGACAAGGCAAAATCTTCGGTAGAAAATCCCCTCGCTTGTAGCAGCGCAACAGCGAGAGCGTCTCCCATCACCAATGTGGCAGTAGTGCTGCTGGTGGGCGCCAAACCTAATGGACACGCCTCTTTCGGCACGGACACTTGCAAATGTATATCGGAGAGCTTAGCCATACTGGATTCGGGCTTACCTGTCATACTGATGACTTTGATGTTCATACGCTTTAAAACTGGGAAAAGAGATAAGATCTCATAAGACTCACCCGAGTTAGAAATTGCGATAACAATATCATCGCGACCGATCATTCCTAGATCACCATGTGCGGCTTCACCAGGATGGACAAAAAATGCAGGAGTACCTGTACTGGCGAGGGTGGCGGCGATTTTATTACCAATGATCCCAGATTTGCCCATGCCCATAACAACGACTTTGTTACGATGGGATAAAATTAACTGGCAGGCTTGTTCAAACTGAGCATCAAAATACTGCCCTAGCTGCTTAAGTGCTTGAGTTTCGATATCTAGCACTTGCTTCGCTGCAGAGCAAAAATCAAATTGAGTTGGCATACCAGTACTCCAATCTATCATTAGTGGTCTTGTTTTTATATTGGTGCTTTTATTAATTTATTCAATGGTATAGTTAATTAAGTGGCCATTTTACTCAATGAAACGGCCGTGCTAGCTTATTAAGCGGTCATGTTCGTTAACAAATAAGCTTGGTAACCCAAGAAACATACTAGCAAGATAAAGCCTTCTAGGCGATTTACACTGCGTGATTTACCTAGGCACATAACGACAAGTAGTAATGAAACCCCTAGCATGACCCAAAAGTCACGGTCCATTGCGTATTCGCTTAAAGCGGAGGGGTTGATGATGCCAGGCAGTCCCATGACCGCCAAAATGTTAAACACATTGGAACCAATAATATTACCAACGGCCATATCATCTTCCCCTTTGAGTACTCCAGCAAGAGAAGCCGCGAGTTCAGGAAGGCTGGTACCAATAGCAATAATGGTTAAACCGATCACCAAGTCACTCATCCCAAAGTATTTGGCAATGATCACAGCATTATCGACGAGCATACCCGCAGCTAAAGGCAGCAAAATAAGGCCGAAGACGACCCACATTAACGCTTTGCGATTGCTGACATCTTGTGGGATTTCTGATTCTTGCTCTTCGATAAAGCTATCGCCAGTCTTTTGCTCTTGGCGGCTGATTTTTAACATCATGTAAAGAAACGCGGCAAACAAAGCAAACAACAGTATGCCTTCATAAAATCCTAGATGATCATCCCAAAGTAAAATACCTGCCAGAATCGTAACCGCAATCATGAGCGGAAGCTCTCTACGAATGACCGCAGAATTAATAGTCAGTGGTTTGATGAGTGCGGTAATACCTAAAATCAGAGCAATGTTTGCGATGTTGGAGCCAAGCACATTCCCGACAGCAGTATCTGTCTTGCCATCCCAAGCGGCCGTTGCTGAGACCATCATTTCTGGAGCAGAAGAACCCATAGCAAGAATGGTCATGCCAATTACAAGGGGGGAAATGCCGACATTACGTGCTAAGGCAGCAGAACCATAAACCAATTTGTCTGCACTCCAAACAAGTAGAATAAGACCGACAATAAGCAAAGCAATGGCTTCGAGCATGATGATTCCTAAACAGTTAAATAAGTAGTATGAGTAACCGCTAATTTTGACCTTTTGTCAGGCAAAAGGGAAGCTATACAGTAAATAAATTCTTTGTATCTGGCGAGTGCACATGAACCTTTTTCAAGGGACTTAAGTAAGGGATTGTTGTGATCAATTTCACTCTATTGGTCGAATTTTGGCGAATGTTGAGCCAATTTGGCGCTCCGGATTAATTGAACAGTGCTTTTAATTCACGTACGAAGTGCTTATTATGGGCGCCTAAAATAAGTGCACTGACGGCACTTTGATATATTCTTGAGTTAATAGCGCGAGGGTAAACATGATTTCACCAAAAGAGAATATCGGTGAAAACGGTTCACGAGCTGCAAAAGAGGTAGTATGTCGAACAACGATTTAGTTACCGTTAAAAACCTGACCTTTTCACGCGGAGAACGCAAGATCTTTGATGGTGTTGACGTCCATGTCCCTAAAGGCAAAGTGACGGCGATTATGGGGCCTTCTGGGATAGGAAAAACAACCCTGTTACGCTTGATCGGTGGGCAGCTTTATCCAGACCAAGGTGAAATTTGGTTTGATGGAGATAATATACCGAAGTTATCGCGTAAAAAGCTGTATCAAGCACGTAAAAAAATGAGCATGCTGTTCCAATCGGGAGCATTATTCACAGATTTGAATGTGTTTGATAACGTTGCTTTTCCTTTACGAGAACACACCGAATTATCAGAAGAGTTCATCCGCACTATGGTGTTGCTGAAACTCGAAGCTGTTGGGTTGCGTGGCGCTGCTCAATTAATGCCTAGCGAGCTTTCCGGTGGTATGGCTCGTCGGGCTGCATTAGCTCGAGCGATCGCTCTTGATCCTGGTTTGATTATGTATGATGAACCCTTTGTTGGACAAGATCCGATTACGATGGGAGTTCTTGTTGAGTTGATCGGTAATCTGAATCGCGCTTTGGGTCTGACGTCTATCGTTGTTTCTCACGATGTGCCTGAAGTCATGAGCATTGCGGATTGGGTTTACTTAATGGCTGATGGTAAAGTTATCGCCAGCGGTACGCCTCAAGCACTCCGAGAAAACCCAGATCCTCGTGTACAGCAATTTTTACAAGGGGACGCCGATGGTCCCGTTCCATTCCGTTTTCCTGCAAAAAGTATTGAAAAGGACTTATTTGATGGTCAATAGTTTCCTTCAATTTGTTGCTTCATTAGGGCGACGAACTTTAGCCATCTGTGAAGCCTTTGGGCGAGCGACGTTAATGTTGCTCGGAGCCTTGCTTTCCCGACCTCAACCACTGAAAAACTTACCACTACTGATTAAGCAATTGTACTCAGTCGGAGTACAGTCTTTAGCGATAATCGTTGTTTCTGGTTTGTTCATCGGTATGGTACTGAGCCTACAAGGTTATGTCGTTTTGGTTGACTATGGTGCCGAAGGTAGCCTTGGACAGATGGTTGCGCTGTCATTACTGCGAGAACTTGGGCCGGTTGTGACCGCATTATTGTTTGCCGGCCGAGCTGGTTCTGCATTGACGGCTGAAATTGGCTTAATGAAAGCAACGGAACAGTTGTCTAGCTTAGAGATGATGGCTGTTGACCCCTTAAAACGGGTGATTGCCCCTCGTTTTTGGGCAGGAGCCATTTCAATGCCATTGCTGGCGATGATTTTTATGGCGATAGGCATTTGGGGTGCAGAGCTCGTCGGTGTTGATTGGAAAGGGGTTGATCACGGCAGCTTTTGGGCGGCGATGCAATCGTCGGTAGAATTAGCTCAAGACATTGGTAATAGCTTAATCAAATGTTTTGTCTTTGCGATTACGGTAACTTGGATCGCTTTATTTAATGGTTATGACGCGATTCCTACTTCGGAAGGAATCAGTCGAGCTACAACACGCACTGTAGTGCATTCTTCTTTAGCGGTACTCGGGCTAGACTTTGTACTGACCGCATTGATGTTTGGGAATTAATCATGCAACAAACACGTAAAACTGAATTATGGGTTGGCAGCTTTGTCTTGGCAGGAATTTGTGCAATTCTTGTGATGATTTTTCAAGTTGCTGACGTGAAGAACTTGGGTTCTGGAAATACTTACACTTTAAAAGCTGAATTTGACAACATCGGTAGTTTGAAAGTGCGCTCACCGGTTAAAGTTGGTGGTGTGGTCGTTGGGCGAGTCAGTGATATCTCGTTAAACCCAGAAACTCTTCTTCCTGTTGTGAGTTTATCAATCAATGGTAATTATCATCAGTTTCCAGAGACATCAAGTGTACAGATCTTGACCTCTGGGCTTATAGGTGAGCAATATATTGGCTTGGTGCCAGGCTTTGTTTTTGATGATGAAGAGATGCTGACTAACGGTGACGTTATCGAAGATACTAAGTCAGCTCTAGTATTAGAAGACCTTATTGGTCAAGTATTATACAGCATTGGTGGCTCTGACAAATCTGATGCGAAAAGTGAGGAATAACCCATGTTTTCAAGAATCTTACTTTCTTTTATTGCAATGTTTACAACCACAAGTGCATTAGCAGCCAAACAAATCGACAAAACTCAGCCGTATCAGATGATGAAAGAGGTTGCTGAAGTGACTTTCGAGCGTCTCAAAGCAGAACAAGATACCATCAAGCAAGATCCTAATGAGCTTAAAGTCATTGTTGAAGAAGAGTTGATGCCTTATGTCAATTATCGTTATGCCGCATTAAAGTTATTAGGCCCTAATTTAAAAGGGGCAAAACGAGAAGATGTGGGTGAATTTATCACTGCTTTTCGTGCTTACTTAGTGACTTCATACGCACAGGTGCTGACTCAATATTCTGACCAGAAAATCCAGTTTGGCCCAGAAGTAAAACTCGATCCGTCTAAACGCATCACCAGTATTAAAGTTGATATTATTGAAGCGCCACGACCAAACATTAAACTGGAGTTCAAACTTCGCAAGGATAAGAAGAGTGGAGAATGGCAAGCCTTTGATATGGTCGCGGAAGGCATCAGCCTGTTGTCCAGTAAGCAGGCGGAATGGAATTCAACAATTCGCCAAAAAGGCATCCTTGTTGCAGCCAAAGACCTTGAAAAGCTGGCCGCTCAGCCAATCCGTTTTGAGGCGAAATAGTGATGAGTCAATCTCATACCCAGTGGCATTTGCAGCCGGACATACTTAAGCTTACAGGAGCACTCGATCATCAAGCGGTTCCAGAGTTATGGAAAGTTGCCCAAGCTTGGCAGCCGGTACAAACAGAGTTTGAGTGTTCATTAGAAAGGGTAGAGCGCATCGACTCTGCAGGTATGGTGATGTTAATCCATCTAATAGAGCATGCAAAAAATAAAAACTGTCATATAATGCTGAGTTTCGTGCCTGAGCAACTGCGCACATTATTTCAATTGAGTAATGTTGAGTCGCTTGTGGCCAAGCATATACAGAATTATCAGAGGTAAATTGTGGATAGCGCAAAAGTACAACAGTTACTAGAAGAAGCACTAAACCTTGAAGAAGTGCACGTAAAAGGTGAAGGTAGCCACTATGAGGTGGTTGCTGTTGATGCTTGTTTCGATGGAATGAGCCGCGTTAAAAAGCAGCAATTAATTTATGGTCCTCTGATGGATTACATTCAGCGTAATGACATTCACGCACTATCGATTAAAGCCTTTACTCCTGAAGAGTGGGCTCGCAACAAAAAGCTAATGTCGCTTTAAGGTTTTTTTGATGGAAAAGTTTCGAGTTATTGGGTCAGATAAACCGCTTTCGGGTAATGTGACCATCTCTGGTGCCAAAAATGCGGCACTGCCGATTTTATTTGCGTCAATTTTGGCTGAAGAGCCAGTTGAAGTTGCCAATGTACCGAATCTTCGTGATATCGATACAACGATGGAGCTGCTTAAGCGCTTAGGTGCCGACGTTAGCCGCAATGATTGTTCAGTTCTCGTTGATCCAAGTCGAATTAATGAATACTGTGCGCCATATGATTTAGTTAAAACCATGCGTGCTTCTATTTGGGCATTAGGTCCACTTGTCGCAAGGTTTGGTCAAGGTCAAGTTTCTTTACCAGGCGGTTGTGCCATCGGTGCTCGCCCTGTTGACCTTCACATCACTGGCTTAGAGCAGCTTGGTGCCACCATCACTCTAGAAGATGGCTATGTTAAAGCAGAAGTAGACGGCCGCTTAAAGGGTGCACACATCGTGATGGATAAAGTCAGCGTTGGTGCAACGATTACGGTAATGTGTGCTGCTGCACTTGCTGAAGGAACGACAACGCTAGATAACGCAGCGCGTGAGCCTGAAATCGTAGACACGGCAGATTTCCTCAACATTATGGGGGCCAAAATCTCTGGAGCAGGCACGGATACCATCACGATTGAGGGTGTTGAACGCTTAGGTGGTGGCAAGCACAATGTGGTTGCAGACCGTATTGAAACCGGAACATTCCTAGTCGCAGCGGCAGTATCTGGTGGTAAAGTGACTTGTCATAACACCAACGCTCATCTACTTGAAGCCGTACTCGCTAAGCTAGAAGAGGCTGGAGCACGAGTTGAAACGGGTGAAGATTGGATCTCTGTTGATATGACGGATCGTGAGTTGAAAGCCGTGAGCATTCGTACTGCGCCACATCCTGGTTTCCCTACAGACATGCAAGCACAATTTACGTTGCTCAATATGATGGCAAAAGGCGGTGGTGTTATTACTGAGAACATCTTCGAAAACCGTTTTATGCACGTACCAGAATTGATGCGTATGGGGGCAAAAGCAGAAATCGAAGGTAATACGGTTATCTGTGGCGATGTAGACTCTTTAAGTGGTGCACAAGTGATGGCAACGGATCTACGTGCATCAGCAAGTTTGGTTATTGCTGGCTGTATTGCAAAAGGCGAAACCATCGTTGATCGTATTTATCATATTGATCGTGGTTACGACAAGATAGAGAACAAACTATCTGCTCTTGGTGCAAATATTGAGCGAGTGACTGAAGCAAGTTAAACTGCTTAACACTGACTTGGTAGCAAGAAGGCCGAAACCCGAGTTTCGGCTTTTTTATGTCATCGACTCCATTTTTTATTATCGATGATTTGAGTAAAAAGAGGGTATGCCCGAGTGACGTGAGATGTTTGATTCAAAGCGATATCACTCGAGATAATGGTTGTATAAGGCTAAAGCCGACTTTTGGAGCACAACAATGATTACACTTTTACGTGTATTGGCCATCGCAATCTTTGCGATTGTGATGTTTATTGGTGGTTGTGGGTATTGTTTACTCAGCCCGAGAAACCCTAAACACGTTTTCACCTTTGGTCGCCTGTTTGCCAAAATGTCACGCGTGTTTGGTATTAAACTTGAGCTACGTATCCCTGAAGACGCTTACTCGCGTGGTCAGCATGTCTATATTGCTAACCACCAGAACAACTGGGATATGTTTACTGTATCTTCAGCAGTGACACCCAAAGTGGTCACAGTGGGTAAAAAAAGCCTAGCTTGGATGCCACTGTTTGGGCAGTTGTACTGGTTAACTGGTAATATCCTGATTGATCGAGGTAATCGCTCTAAGGCGAAAGGAACCATTGATCAAGTCATCAACAGCATTAAAGAAAGTGATGTATCCGTATGGATGTTCCCTGAGGGCACGCGGTCACGTGGTCGTGGCTTACTGCCTTTTAAAACTGGGGCATTTCATGCTGCTATTGGTGCTGGAGTTCCGATTATCCCGATTGTTTGCAGCTCTACGGATAAGATTAAATTTAGTCGTTGGAATAATGGGCACGTTATTGTCGAAATGCTGCCACCAGTTAGTACTGACGGTTATGGAAAAGAAGGCATTCGTGAGTTAGCTAACTTGTGCCGTGAGCAAATGGAAGCCAAGTTAGAAGCCTTAGATGCAGAAGTAAAACAGCGTAACCAAGCTTAAGCTGGTGACTGAGTTGCCACAATACTATCCGTAGCAATGTTGTTAGTAGCAATATTATTATTAGCAATGTGAGTAGTAACGCTGGATCAATAAAAGAAGCAATAAAAATGGGTAGCATCAGAGCTACCCATTTTTTATGCCAGTTCGCTTGCTATTGCGATTACTTGCGTACTGCGATGGCTTCAATCTCGATGCCAACATCTTTTGGTAGGCGTGCAACTTCCACGCAAGAGCGTGCAGGATAATGTGTTACATCGTGCTCATCAAAGAATTTACCGTACACTTCGTTGACCGTGCCGAAATCATTAAGGTCTTTAACGAAGACTGTCATTTTTACAATATCAGTGACCTTAAGTCCTGACGCTTCAACAACCGCTTTTACATTTTCTAGGGATTGGCGAGCTTGCTCAGCGATGTCTGTGGAGACCTCACCTGTCGCTGGATTCACTGGGATTTGGCCTGAAGTTAGGACCATATTGCCAAGGTCGACACCTTGAATGTAAGGGCCAATTGCTGCAGGTGCAGATTCCGTGTGAAGTACTTTGGTCATGAGTGTATTCCATTGTTTGTTAGAGAGTCTGTGACTTCAGTGTGCCCTTAAATCCCTGTTAGGTAAAGGGCAAGCACGCGTAGATAACGGAGCGTTGATCAAGTTATTGAGATTCTTAAAGTAGGGTGCGTAGGCCTCTTTATACTTGAGTTTAGCGCTCGGTCACGATTTCACGCGCAAACACTTTTTCGCAGTATTTACACTTCAGGCGAATGTCTGTTTTTTTCTCGAAGACTTGGAAGCTGCTGATAACGGGCTCATTATGTGTAATGCAGTTACTGTTAGGGCATTCGAAGACATTATTCACCTTCTCTGGTAACTCGAGTTCCAGCTTTTTGACAACTTCATAGTTTTCGATTTGATTGACGGTGGCATGAGGTGCATATAGAGCGAGTTTATTGGCTTGTTCTTCGCTAATAAACACATTCTCAATCTTCAGCAGGTCCTTATGACCCAGAGCTGAAGAAGGCAAATTAAGGCCAATCGTGACTCGTTGAGATGAATTATGCATATCGAAAAGCTTGAGTACTTTAATGCCAATCTGAGCAGGAATATGGTCAATAACGGTACCATTTTTGATAGCTTCTACCTGCAATTGAGTTTCTTTGGTCATGGTTTGTCTCCCTCGATTACAGTGTTTGGTTAAGAACCAATGCCAATAAGGCTTGGCGAGCATACACGCCATTCTCGGCTTGCTGGAAGTAATACGCATGTGGTGTTGCATCCACATCCGTGGTGATTTCATCAACGCGTGGAAGAGGATGAAGGACTTTTAGGTTCTCACGAGCGCCCTCTAATAACGCAGCTGTTAGAATGTAAGCAGACTTAATGTGTGCGTACTCAGATTCGTCAAAGCGTTCCTTCTGTACGCGTGTCATGTACAAAATATCTAATTCAGGAATGACGCTTTCCATGTCAGTGTGGAGGCTGTATTGAATCCCTGCTTCGTCTAGCTCTTCACAGATGTATTCAGGCATGGCGAGCGCTTCTGGTGCCACAAAGAAGAAGCGAATGTTTTTGAATTTTGCTAATGCTTGAGTCAAAGAGTGCACGGTGCGGCCGTATTTTAGGTCACCAACAAATGCGACGTTTAAATTATCTAGGCGACCCTGCGTTTCAGCAATGGTGTAAAGGTCGAGCAAGGTTTGCGTTGGGTGCTGGTTGGCACCGTCTCCAGCATTGATTACTGGCACGCCATTAGAGAACTCTGAAGCCAAACGTGCGGCTCCTTCTTGTGGATGGCGCATTACGAAGGCATCAACGTAAGAAGCGATCACCTGTACCGAATCAGACAGTGTTTCTCCTTTTTTTGCCAGTGAAGTGTTGCCGCCATTGTCAAAACCGATGACATCCCCACCAATGCGTTGAATCGCTGTTTCGAAAGACAAACGAGTTCGAGTTGAAGGTTCAAAAAAGCAGCTCGCGATGACCTTATTACTAATTAATTCGGGGCGAGGGTCTTGTTTAAGCTGACCTGCAGTGCTGACAATAAGTTCCAGTTCTTCTCGCGAAAGCTCTGGAATAGAGATGATGTGCTTCTGATAAAGCGAGTTCGCCATGATCTTCTTCCCTATAACAGTAGTGACTATCTCCAAAATTCACCATGATTGAATTTTGGACATAAAAAAACCTCCCCAAATGGGGAGGTTTTAAAATTCAATAGAATTAACAAAAATAACCGCACGTAAGCGTAGTCGCTTAGCTAGAGCAAATCGCGTTTTTACGTCAGCAATCAGCTTGGTCATTTCGTAATCCTCAGACAAATTGCCGAAGATTATACGCTTAACTTTTGCTAGCGCAAGCGATTACCTTTCGGTTTTATTCAAGGCTCTAGTTACCTAAGGTGGCGACCATAATAGCTTTAATGGTGTGCATGCGGTTTTCAGCTTGGTCAAAAACAATCGAAAATTCAGATTCGAACACATCCTCTGTGACTTCTAAGCCATTCAGATTGTATTTTTCTGCGACTTGTTTACCGATGGTTGTTTCATCATTATGAAAGGCTGGCAGGCAGTGCATAAACTTCACATTAGGATTTCCGACTTTCTTTATCATGTCCATATTGATTTGATAGGGGGCTAAGAGTTTAACCCTCTCATCCCAAGCATGTTCTGATTCACCCATCGATACCCACACGTCTGTGTAAAGAAAATCACAACCTTTGACGCCTTCTTCGGCATTCTCCGTTAACGTGATTCTTGCTCCTGTATGCTCTGCAATCGTCTGACAATGTAAGACTAATTCTTGCTCAGGCCAAAAGGCTTTTGGTGCAACTAAGCGAATGTCCATACCCATTTTAGCGGCGCCAACCATCAGTGAATTACCCATGTTGTTACGTGCGTCACCAAGATAAGCAAAGGTGATTTGACTCAAGGGAGTATGTTGGCTGTGCTCTTGCATGGTAAGAAAATCAGCTAAAATCTGTGTGGGATGAAACTCATCGGTTAAACCATTCCAAACTGGTACTCCAGCAAAGGCGCCTAACTCCTCTACTGTTGCTTGGCTAAAGCCTCGATATTGAATGCCATCATACATTCGGCCAAGCACACGAGCGGTATCTTTCATGCTTTCTTTATGACCAATCTGTGAGCCCGATGGTCCGAGGTAAGACACTTGTGCCCCTTGATCAAAAGCGGCGACTTCGAAAGCACATCGAGTTCGAGTTGAGGACTTTTCAAAAATTAAAGCGATGTTTTTGCCTTGCAGTTTTTTTTGCTCAGTACCTGAATATTTTGCTTTTTTTAGCTCTGCAGACAAATTGAGTAAGAAATGAATTTCTTGAGGTGAGAAATCCAATAGCTTTAGGAAATTACGGTTGCGTAGATTGAAAGCCATGGCGCGTCCTTGTGTCTATTTCTTAAATGAAGATAATGTTATTAAACATTAAAATGCACAAGGTGTGAATAGTTATTTAAATGAGGCAGAGTTTTTTGCTCTGCCCTAGTATCATTTTAGCGATATAAAAGAGGTGACTTAATGCTTAAAGGCCATCGCGCTCGATTGGGCAGCTCATACAACGTGCACCTCCCCGACCGCGTCCTAGCTCATTACCTGGAATCGTTAAAACGTTAATACCTGCTTTGTCATATTTCTCATTGGTATAAACATTACGTTCATAGCCGATGACTGTCCCTGGTTTAACGGTTAGCACGTTATTCGCATCATGCCATTGCTCTCGTTCTGCTTCGTAGCTATCGCCCCCTGTGGTGATGATTTTGAGTTGATCTAGTCCGAGAGCAGACTCAATCGCATGGAGGTAGTTGCGTGACGCTTCGACGTGCATTTCTCCATTGCCTTTTGGTGTTAAGCGCCAAGTTTCTAAGTCTTGACGCATGACTTGTGGGTAAACCGAAAAAGTATCGATATCCATGTGTGTCATAACCGTATCTAAGTGCATGCAAGAGCGATGTTTGGGAAGATCAACGGCAATGACTTCCTTGGCTTGTCCTGAAGCAAATAGGCTTGCTGCTAGGTTTTCTACCCCTTGTGGTGTCGTTCGCTCCGACATACCGATGAGAACGGCACCGTTACCGATGACTAAAACATCTCCGCCTTCTATATTGGCATTATCATAATGCAGATCGTGGTCGCCAAAATATTTAATGAATGACTGACCAGCAAAAGAGGGGTGCCAATGATAAATGGCTCTAAGATGGTTAGTTTCCCGTTGACGAGCCGGCATCATCATTGGATTGAGCGACACTCCACCGTAGATCCAGCAAGAAGTATCTCGAGTAAATAAATGGTTAGGCAGTGGATCGATTACAAAGTCCAGAGGACGCTTCATCTTAGGCAACATAGAAGCCGAGTGGATCGGAAGCTCTGAGTAAGCCAGCCCTCCCAAAA
The DNA here is from genome assembly GCF_002849855.1 of Vibrio azureus. Lineage (NCBI taxonomy): Bacteria > Pseudomonadati > Pseudomonadota > Gammaproteobacteria > Vibrionales > Vibrionaceae > Vibrio > Vibrio azureus. The sequence continues at coordinate 2,651,616 of NZ_CP018616.1, read as the reverse complement.
GGATAGAAGCTAAGTGTTCATTGTCCATATCTGAGAAGTAATGACGTAAGTCACGAGCAAACGTTGGACCGTAGCGGAAATCAGAGATTTGAGTATCTAACAGCCATTGCTTTGCTTCAGAAATCTGTAGTGTTTCAACGAGTAGATCGTGCAGCAACAACACTTCGACACCTTGCTCTCTAAGGGTACGTGCAAAGACATCATGTTCCTCCCCAGCCGCTTCAACGCCAAGTACGTCATCAAATAATAACTCATGGCAGTTTGATGGTGTTAAATGGGTGAGAGCTCGCTCTGGGCGATTTAACAGCACTCGTCTTAATTGCCCCACTTCAGAGCCTACGTACAACTTACTCATAATGTATCCTTACTTATGTTCTTAGGACTAGTTATGACAAGCTTGAATCAAAGATGCAAGTAATTCTGTATTAGGTATATGTTGCTAATTTAGAAATTTTCAGATTAATATTCTGAATTTATGAGTTAATTATTTTTTATCTGAAGTTTTATTTTTCTTGTTTAGGCTTTTGAAAAATGCGTTTTTATTCTTTTTAGCCCTAATAAATAACATTGCATTCAAAGCGAGAGTCAATGAACATACCCAAGTGAGCTCTAGATGCTTGATTTAGAGCGAGGTCAGTGAGTCAAATTCAAGGAAGACAACAAAAGCGGAATCGTCCTCTATTTTTAGGCTGCCTGATACAAGAAGCTGGCTCAGTAACACGCCCCTAAAGGGCTGGCGTCCATAGCTTTTAGACTCTGTACACTCGGACTATGCTAACAATTCTTAGTGTGGAGCTACGATATCTCAGTATCGTTGTCGTCTCTATGTGCTAAGACTGTCTTGCAGCACACGGTACCTGAAGGTGATTTAGGTATATTTATTAATAACAATTACATAAATTCGTCATATTATGCGTTGTTGAGTGATTTAAGGTGGTTATCGCATTCATTATTAAATCATAAAAATGCACTCTCTTGCTTAATTCTGCTTGATATATTTTAGTTAGGATCTTCTGAATATTAACAGCTGTGACGTTTTGTTAAATTTTTGTGTTTCGCGGGGGTTTTTCATTTTTAGATAGCAATAATTACCCAGAATACTCGGGTCGATTGTGTTTGTATGTGGCTTTTTAATGCGATCCATGCCATATTTCATCGCATCAATAATGTTTCAATCAAGTCACTAATCTGGAGTTAAAAACATGTCTCACGAAGATGAATATCTATCAGTAGAAGAATTAATTGAGATTCAAAAGGAAGAGACTCGCGACATCATTGCAGCATTGCTTGAAGATGGTAGCGATCCAGATTCACTTTATGAAATTGAGCATCATTTATTTGCAGAAGACTTCGACACATTAGAGAAAGCCGTGGTTGAAGCTTTCAAAATGGGTTTTGAAGTTCTTGAAGCAGAAGAGACAGAAGATGAAGATGGCAACAAACTGCTTTGTTGTGATGCCACTATGGAGTCTGCATTAAAGGCTGAAGCGATTGATGCTCAAGTAGAAAAGCTGGTTCACCTTGCAGAGAAATATGACATCATTTACGACGGTTGGGGCACGTACTACGAAGGTGAAGATGCGCTTTATACTGACGAAGATGAAGACGAAGAAGCGTAATCTGCTGCGTTTGAGCGTTAAGCTTTATCGATTTTTTCTCAGATAATGTGCCACATTACGTGATGAATAGGCCTCAAATCATTGGGGCTTTTTTATTGCTAGCTTCTCTTTGTTGTCTGAAGGCCCATCAATTCATAATGGCTCCAGAGAGTTTAAATCGTCCCTCTTCCATTCTTATATCATGAGATGAAAACTTCTCATTGAAGTGGGAAGCCAAATCTTCCTATAATGAGTGAAAATCGTTCACATTCAAGGTTGTTATGCAATTCTCACTCGCCGGCTTATGGCAAGTTTCTCCACTGACTGACCTTTCTATTCCACAAGATGACATTATTTTTCCTGCGCCTTTGAGTCAGGTGTTGCCTGCTGAATTGACAGAAGAAAAGATTTGTCAGCAAGAATGGCATTTGATGCACGATATCGAGGTCGATGAGTCGATGATGGCATTTCCTGCGGTTGATCTGGTGTTAGGTGGTGTGGATTACCATGCTGAAGTGCGTTTAAACGGCGTCGCTTTATTTGATTGTGATGGAAAACAAGCGACATACAAGAAAGATATTCGCCCATACATGCAATTGGGGCGTAATCGCTTCGAAATTTTATTTGTCGCAGAAGAAGAGGAAGAGCTGCTCCTAGATGAAGATAAATCAGAGGAAGGCTTACCTGTACAAGTTCAATATCGTAAAAACGATCAACGATTAGGAATATGGCAAGAACCTTACCTACAATTTATCCGCAATGTGCGTTTAGAACGTGTAGTAACAGAACAGATCTGGCACCACGGTGGGGGATGTGAGTTTAAAGTCGATATGTATTATCAAACGGTAGCACCAGGTTTAGTATCAGCATCGGTGAGTTTTAATGCAATGACTTATTCCATTCCTATTGATGTACGTTCGGATCACGCCAGTGCGTTGTTTCAGATTGAAGCACCAAAGTATGCGGATCCTGATAGCCCCGCCCAAAAAGACCTTTACCAATTATCTATCGATCTCGATGGGCAACAGCAATCATTTTCGATCGCGTTAAATCAAACTCTTTGTATCAGTCATTCAGAACAATAATTTTTTGTTCGTTGCTTAGAGAGCTTTTATCATCACGATTTCACACGCATCATGCCCCGTATTTCCCAGTGGGGCATCTAAATAGTCAAAACCAAGCTTTTCATATAGGCTTACCGCTTCTTTAAGGCATGCAGTACTCTCCAAGTAACACTGTCGATAACCAAGCTGGCTGGCCAATTGTAAACTCAATGAAACGATACGTTTTGCAAAGCCATTCCCTCGAGCCTGAGGTAAAAAGTACATTTTTTGTAGCTCACATATGCTAGGTTCCCCCGCAAGTGGTGAAAAACCACCGCCACCGATTATCTCTCCTTGGTGCTCTATTACCCAATATGCGGCCCCTGGTTGATTATAAACAGAGTACATGTCATTCAGAGTCGGATCCGCAACGCCATAGCCCTTGTCTGCAGTTAAACCATATTCAGCAGAAACTTGGCGGATGACTTGCGCTATTTGTTGATTGTCGCTTTCGGTGAGAGGACGTAAGACTAATACATCTGCTTGACATACTTTGGTCAGTCCTTTTAGGTAATGCTCCATACCGCGTTTCAGTTGTTGCTGTTCTTCACTGGTTAACTGAGTAAGCAGTTTTTCAAAAAAGGCATTTTGTTGAAGATCGAGCTCAAGTAGGGTTGTTTGGCCTAATGGAGTGATCATGATGAGCTGGCTACGTTTATCTTTTGGATTTTCCAAGCTTTTGACCAAGCCTAATTTTGTTAGGCTAGTAATGGTGCGGCTCGCATTAGATTTATCGACATTAAGATGTTGAGCCAGTTGATTGATCGTCAAGGGTTGTAGCTTTATTTCCCCCAGCGCATGAGCTTGAACGGGTGTAAGGGCAATATCACCGCACTGTTTTTCCAACATTCCTAGTAGTCGAACAGCTTGGCGTGAGTAGTGACGAAGTTGACGAGCATTCATTATTGTTACCTCAAATAAAGTTGCGTAGCGCAATTAAATTAATTGCGCTACGCAACCTTGTCAAGGTTTTATCGTTTTAACAGTGTGTTGTTATAGCATGATTAGCTAGAACACAAACGTATGAATGTTTATTTAAGGCAAAACCATGGCATCAATTGGAAGAGTTTAAGCGTGATTATGGGCGCAAAATTTTGCTGAGATTGCCCCCGTTTTGCGCAGCCATACTTTTTCGTGAAAGTAATAAGCAATGGTATTCAAGCTCGGCTCTAGCATTGCCATAACGCCGCCAACAAATGCATTACCAGTTAGTAAGTAGACGACAGTAAAAGCGACACTAAAGTGAATCGTAGCAAAACTTGCTGTTTTTATTTTGGTTTTAGACTGGTGGGAACGAAGTGCTGGAATGACTGACCATGCTTTCTCATGAAAATAGAATGCGACTGTATTAACTGAAGGTTCAATCATAGCAATTAAGCTACCAATCAAAATATCACCAGTCAGTAAGTAAGCGACACTAAATGCGATAGTAAAATGGAGTGAGGCGAAAGTGAGTGTCTTTTTCATGGTTATACTCTCATGATTCAGTTTGATGCAATCATTATTGATAATCATTCTCATTTAATCAAGTAAAAAGTTAAGATTAATTTGATAGGTATTAACTATTAATCACAGGGCTAATGATGGAGCAGGGGTTGTTGGTAGGATTTGATAATAAAAAAGGTTGGCCATCAGGGCCAACCTTTGCATGTAGGAAGCTTTCTTTTTAAGCGAGTTTAGAGTGCAGCAATCGTTGTTTTCTGCTCTTCCAGCTTAACTAGCGTCTCTTTGTAGCCTTCAAGTTTCTCACGCTCTTTAGCAACAACGGCTTCAGGTGCTTTCGCTACGAAGCCTTCATTACCTAGTTTGCCTTCGATACGCTTGATTTCGCCATGAGTTTTCTTGATTTCACCATCTAGACGAGCAAGCTCTGCATTTTTGTCGATCAGACCTGCCATTGGGATCATCAGTTCAGATTGACCCACTAGCTTAGTCGCACATGCTGGAAGTTCTTTATGATCAAGAGCAGCGTCATCAGCAAGAACGGTTAGGCTGTCAAGTTTAGCAAGAGAGTTCAGAACTACCTTGTTCGCTTCGATACGCGCAGCGTCTTTCTCGTTAGCAACCTTGATCATTACTTCTAGACCTTTGCTCGGTGCAATGTCGTATTCTGCACGTAGGTTACGGATAGCAGTAATGAACGTCTTAACCCACTCGATGTCTTCTACGATCTCAGCGTTGAAGTTCTCTTCGTTAAACTGAGGAAGCGCTTGAAGCATGATAGTGTCACCTTCAACACCGTCTACTAACGGCTTAACGCTCTGCCAGATAGACTCAGTGATATAAGGCAGTACTGGGTGAGCAAGACGTAGCGTCTTCTCTAGTACTGTGATCAGCATGTAGCGAGTTGCTTGTTGCTGAGCTTCAGTACCTTTCCAAAGAACGGGCTTAGTTAGCTCTAGGTACCAGTCACAGAATTGGTTCCAGATGAATTCGTAAAGCGTGTTTGCTGCCATGTCTAGACGGAAGTTGTCTAGGTGAGCATTAAACTCTTTCGCTGCTAGCTCAAACTGAGATTCAATCCACTTATCCGCTAGAGAGAATTCCATGTTTGTACGCTCGGTTGCAGACAGTGACATACCACAATCGTGCTCTTCTGTGTTCATCAGTACGTAACGGCTTGCGTTCCATAGCTTGTTACAGAAGTTACGGTAACCTTCAAGACGCTTCATATCCCAGTTGATGTCACGGCCAGTAGAAGCCATAGCAGCAAGAGTGAAACGTAGTGCGTCAGTACCGTATGGTTCGATACCGTTTTCGAAAGTCTTACGTGTGTTCTTCTCGATCTTCTTCGCTAGCTGAGGCTGCATCATGTTGCCACAACGCTTCTCTACTAGAGACTCAAGGTCGATACCGTCGATCATGTCGATAGGGTCAAGTACATTACCTTTAGACTTAGACATCTTGTCGCCGTTTTCGTCACGGATGAGACCCGTTACGTAAACTGTCTTAAATGGTACTTGAGCTTTACCATTTTCATCTTTGTTGAAGTGCATGGTCATCATGATCATACGCGCAACCCAGAAGAAGATGATGTCGAAACCAGTTACTAGTACATCTGAAGGGTGGAATGTCTTCAGATCTTCTGTTTGCTCTGGCCAACCTTGAGTACCGAACGTCCAAAGCGCAGAAGAGAACCATGTATCAAGTACATCGTCGTCTTGGCGTAGAACAACGACTGGAGCAAGGTTGTTGTTTGCACGTACTTCTTCTTCAGTACGGCCTACATATACGTTGCCGTCGTTGTCGTACCATGCTGGGATACGGTGACCCCACCAAAGCTGACGAGAGATACACCAGTCTTGAATGTCACGCATCCAAGAGAAGTACATGTTTTCGTACTGCTTAGGAACGAACTGGATCTCGCCATCTTCAACTGCTTTCATAGCAGGTTCAGCAAGAGGTGCAGCGCGCACGTACCATTGGTCAGTTAGCATTGGTTCGATAACCACGCCACCACGGTCGCCGTAAGGTACCGTTAGGTCGTGATCTTTGATTTCATCAAGAAGACCGAGTTCTTCAAACTCAGCAACGATCGCTTTACGTGCAGCAAAACGCTCCATGCCGTGGTATTTAGCAGGTAGCTCAGTCGAGTAAACATCGCTAGCTTCACCGTTGGTAGTGAAGACTTCAGCCGCATCACGGATGTCTGCGTTGAAAGTTAGGATGTTGATCATTGGTAGGTTGTTACGCTTACCAACTTCGTAGTCATTGAAATCGTGCGCAGGCGTGATCTTCACACAACCTGTACCTTTTTCCATATCTGCGTGCTCATCGCCTACGAGAGGGATCAGACGGTTAACGATAGGAAGTAGGATTTCTTTACCGATAAGATCTTTGTAACGTGGATCTTCTGGGTTTACAGCAACACCAGTATCACCAAGCATTGTCTCAGGACGCGTCGTCGCAACAACAATGTAGTCTTTACCTTCAGCCGTTTTCACGCCATTTGCTAGCGGGTAGCGGAAGTGCCACATGTGGCCTTTTTTGTCTTTGTTTTCAACTTCAAGATCAGAAATTGCAGTGTGCAGTTTAGGATCCCAGTTTACTAGACGCTTACCGCGGTAGATTAAGTCTTCTTCATACAGGCGAACAAACACTTCTTGAACAGCGTTAGATAGGCCGTCATCCATTGTGAAACGCTCACGGTCCCAGTCAACAGATGCACCAAGGCGACGAAGCTGTTTAGTGATAGTACCGCCAGATTCGTTTTTCCATTCCCAGATTTTGTCGATGAAAGCATCACGACCGTAATCGTGCTTAGTTTTGCCTTCTTCTGCTGCGATCTTACGCTCAACAACCATCTGAGTTGCGATACCAGCGTGGTCAGTACCTACTTGCCAAAGAGTATTTTTACCCTTCATACGTTCAGCACGGATTAGAGTATCCATGATCGTATCTTGGAACGCGTGGCCCATATGTAGGCTACCAGTGACGTTCGGTGGCGGGATCATGATGCTGTATGATTCTTTAGTAGTGTCACCGTGTGGCTTAAAGTAGCCTTTCTCTTCCCAAGTCTGATACAGAGCTTGTTCAATTGAAGTTGGGTTGTATGTCTTTTCCATGGCGCTCTTTTAATGGATACGTTGATGGTTGAAACTTAAGTCAATCTTTATAAGTGAACTCTCTTAATAAGGAGAGCTTAACTATAAGGATTGACTACGGGTGTTGAATATCGACGGTTTGTAGTTGATAACCAGCCTGTCGATAAACTTTATATCTTTCTCTTGCGAGTTGCTTCGCTTTTTCCTCGCAAGGCACGAAGTCTACCACCTCTGCAAACTTATTCGCAAAGGTTGTCTCATTTTCCGCCAAATTAATTACCAGTTGACGGTTCCAATTAGGTTTAACTCCGGAAAAACCGATTTCAATGGGTGTTGCATACTTAGGCCCCTCGCCAACGAGATTATGAGCGATGAACTTATCTGCATCGACTTGCCAGAAAGCTTCTGCTAATTGCTCTGCATGAGATTTATCGTTGCAGTTCAGATAGACCTTAGCACCTTGACGGGCAAAATGCTGGGCAAGGAAGACAATGTAATCTTCAAAGCCTGTTTTATCGGCCTGAGGGCTGTCTGGTTTGACGATATAGAAAGTTGCTCTTTGCATCACGATCTTGGCCTTTGTTATCCTAAGCGATGTGATTACTAATAAAAAAGGGCCCTTAGGCCCTTTTTTATGATTCAGAATTTATTCTTCTGTCTCTTGGCCGCTACGGTTTAGCAGGAATTGGACCAGCATGGAGACCGGACGACCTGTTGAGCCTTTCGCTGCCCCTGACTTCCAGGCGGTGCCTGCAATATCAAGGTGCGCCCAGTTGTACTTTTTCGCAAACTTAGACAAGAAACAACCCGCTGTGATTGTGCCGCCTGGGCGACCACCGATGTTAGCCATATCTGCGAATGGGCTCTTCAGTTGTTCGTGGTACTCATCTGCCATTGGTAGACGCCAAGCACGATCACTTGCTTGCTCAGAGGCATTAATAAGCTCATGAGAAAGAGGATTGTGGTTAGAGATAACGCCGCTGATGTGGTGGCCTAATGCGATCACACAAGCACCAGTTAGCGTTGCAACGTCTACGACGCAGTCCGGTTCGAAACGCTCTACGTAAGTTAAGGCGTCACAAAGAACAAGACGACCTTCCGCATCCGTGTTCAGTACTTCTACAGTTTGACCTGACATGGTTGTTAGGATGTCACCTGGGCGGTAAGCGTTGCTGCCAGGCATGTTTTCACAGCCTGCTAGGACACCAATAACATTGATTGGTAGGTTTAGCTTCGCTAGCGCTTTCATTGTGCCGAACACAGATGCTGCGCCACACATGTCGTACTTCATCTCATCCATACCTTCGCCAGGTTTTAGAGAGATACCGCCTGAATCGAACGTCAGACCTTTACCAACGAGCACAATAGGCTTAGCTTCAGAGTCTGGGTTGCCTTTATATTCGATGACCGACATCATTGACTCATTTTTTGAGCCACGGCCTACAGCTAAGTAAGAAGTCATGCCTAGCTTTTGCATTTCTTCTTCGCCAATGATCTTAGTCGTCACTGTCTCGTAGTCATCGGCCAAGCGACGAGCTTGTGAAGCTAAATAGGCTGGATTAGCAATGTTTGGTGGCATGTTGCCTAGGTCTTTAGATGCTTTAACACCTGACGCGACAGCAAGGCCATGGGTGATTGCTTTCTCACCGAGGTTCAGTTCACGGCGTGTTGGTACGTTAAATACCAGCTTACGTAGAGGTCGGCGAGTTTCTGGTTTCACACTTTTGAACTGATCAAAGGTGTACAGGCCATCTTTGGTTGCTTCTACTGCCTGACGTACTTTCCAGTATGTGTCTCGACCTTTAACATGCAGCTCGGTTAAGAAGCAAACCGCTTCCATTGAGCCTGTTTCATTGAGTGTGCTGATCGTTTTTTGGATGATTTCTTTGTATTGACGTTCACCCAACTCACGTTCTTTGCCGCAGCCGACCAAAAGAACGCGTTCTGATAACACGCCTGGTACCTGATGCAATAGAAGCATCTGACCTGGCTTTCCTTCTAAGTCACCACGACGAAGTAGTGAACTGATGTAACCGTCACTGATTTTATCAAGTTGCTCGGCTACTGGAGAAAGGCGACGTGGTTCAAACACACCAACAACGATACATGCGCTACGCTGTTTCTCTGGACTGCCACTTTTTACACTAAACTCCATGCGTACTCCTACATCCTGAAGACAAATTGCTATAAATGTTAGATAATGCTTACTTGCTGTTGAATTTTAGCTCAGGTCTTGACAAAAGAGCTGATTTTAGCGCTAACATTTAGTTTATAATTTTGAAAAAAAATAAATGGTTCAACGGGAAACTATAGTGATTCGAGCAAAAAAACAAGTTTTGTATAGGTAATTTCAGCGTGATTATTGTTAGATATTTGATCCGCGAAACACTCAAGAGCCAATTTGCGATTTTCTTCGTGCTCTTTTTGGTCTTTATTAGCCAGACTTTTATCAGTGTTTTGGCGGATGCTTCGAACGGGGAGATACCGGCAGGGCTTATTTTCTCGATTGTTGCTTTAAACATGCCTTCAATGGGGCTGTTGATGCTGCCATTAAGTTTGTATATCAGTATTTTGATTACCTTTGGCCGTTTGTACGCAGAAAGTGAAATCGTGGTGATGAATGCTACGGGAATTGGGAATAAGTTCCTGATACAAGCAGCCCTGTGGTTAGCATTGCTGACTTCGGCTTTAGCTGCGTTTAATGCGTTTTGGCTGTCCCCTTGGGCACTGGATCGCGTAGAGCAGGTCTATGAGCAAGTTGCGGCTGATAGTAGTGTTGACTTATTAACACCCGGTAAATTTCAATCATCGCCAGATGGTTCCTCGGTTATCTTTATCGATAATGTTGAAGACAAACAGTTAGACAGTGTGTTTGTTGCTCAAATTCGCCCACGTGATTCTATTCTACCTAGCGTCATGTTTTCTTCATCAGGTGAAGTGCAAGAGTTATCGGATGGTCGCCAAGTGATCAAAATGCATGATGGATCTCGCTATGAAGGCGTGCCAACACGTGTTGAATATATGGTGACAAAATTTGAAGAATATGAGGGTGTTATAGGGCAACGCGACGTAAAACAAAAAGGCCGAGCTTGGGATGCCTATCCAACCTCTGCTCTAATTGGTAACCCTAATGTTGAAGCTCAAGCGGAGCTACAGTGGCGTATTTCATTGTTTGTGTGTATCCCATTATTGACCATGTTGGTCATTCCATTGTCGGCGGTGAATCCTCGTCAAGGTCGATTTGCCAAAATGGGGCCTGCGATTCTAATTTATCTCGCCTATTTCCTTGCAATCAGTGCGATGAAGTCGGCTTTAGAAGACGGTGATGTGCCTGCAGTTGTGGGGATGTGGCCAATTAATGCAATGCTATTTTTAGCGGCCATTATCGCTAATATGATGGACAGTGTTGCCGTCCGACGGATAAAAGATAAATTTCGTAAGAAGAGGCTCGTATAAACTGTGTTTAAGATTTTAGACCTCTACATTGGTAGAACCATTGTTTCTACTATCGCTCTGGTACTCGCGACACTTATTGGTTTGTCAGGGATCATTAAATATATTGATCAGCTTGGCAAAGTAGGGCGAGGAACCTTTGATTTAATGCAAGCGCTTTACTACGTCTTGCTGAGCATTCCCCGTGATCTGGAGATATTTTTTCCAATGGCGGTGCTGCTCGGCTCCCTTATCGGTTTAGGAATGTTGGCTTCAAGCTCAGAGCTGGTGGTTATGCAAGCGGCTGGCTTTTCAAAACTTGATATTGGTTTATCAGTACTAAAAACAGCGGTGCCTTTGATGGTATTAGTCATGATATTAGGCCAGTGGGGAGCGCCTCAAGCTCAAAAACTTGCGCGTGATATGAAAGCATTTGCCTTATCTGGGGGGAGCCTCGTTTCGGTTCAAGCGGGAGTTTGGGCAAGAGATGGCAACGACTTTATTTTTATTGGTAAAGCAGAAGAGGGCACGCTTTATGGTTTAAATGTTTGGCATTTTAATCAAGACAAGCAGCTTGAAACGGTCACGTTTGCTGAACAAGTTGATTATCAAAAAGAGAGCATGTGGCTGATGAAGCGTGTTCAGGTGACGGACTTAACGGATCCGAGCGTGATCACCAAGCGTGATGTTGAGAGTTTAGATTGGGAAACGTCTCTAACACCTGACAAACTTGCTGTGGTTGCGACAAGACCAGAAGAGCTGCCTCTAAGTGGTTTGTATGACTATCAACGCTATTTGAAAGAATCAGAGCAAGACGCATCCCGTTACGAGCTTGCTTTTTGGCGTAAGCTATTTCAGCCTGTTTCCATTGCCGTCATGATGTTGATGGCCTTGTCCTTTGTTTTTGGGCCGCTGCGAAGTGTAACAATGGGAGCAAGAGTGCTATCAGGGGTGATCGCGGGGTTTGTTTTTTATATATCGAGTGAATTCTTTGGCCCGCTTACACTGGTGTACAACATCCCGCCTGTTTTTGGAGCGCTTGCCCCAAGTTTAGTCTTCTTAGCTATTGCGATCATGTTATTGAGACGCAAACACTAGTCTTTAATCAATTGTTTGCCTTGCGAATGGGGCGACAAAAAACGAGCAAATCGAAGGAGGTTTGATACCTCCTTTGATTTTATTTGGCGACAGGTAGCACAACCACTTCCGTTTTCGCCAACATATCATGCAGACCGCGTTTTTTGGGATCGATGATAGCGGTCAAATTGGCGACGCCAAAACAGGAGACTAAGAGGCGTAAAAGTGCTTGTTGGATAGTAATCGTCTTTGCATCCTTTTGATTCCTAATTTGTATTTTCCACGCTCGCATTCCCAGAGTTTGCCCAGCTCGTGTCCAGAAGAAAACGAAAAAGTAGATAGCTATAGCAAGCAGATAAAAGCTAAATAGAGGGCTTAAAATAGGGTGTTTACTGAGCATCTCAGCAGCATCACGATAAAGGCCGTAATCAACAATGCCTGCTGCTTTGAGTGCAAAAACAATCGCGATGACAATTCCTGCAGCCATCATTTCAATCGCTAAGATAATTAAAGAGTCGTAGAACAGAGCCCCGCATCGTCGGAGAAAACCAGCGGGTGGAAGGGTAGTTGAAGTCATGAGCGCGCCATTACTGCTGATTAAATAGTAGTTTTCAGAATATCGATAACCGTTCGTGGTGAAAAGAGAGCGAACCCACAGTCTTTCATGTTGGTATCAATTTAGAGTCATTCACTCAACCTCGGAGCGTTCTAACCGTCTCAAGATGAAGGATTTGCGAGCTTTTTTTGTTCATGATGGCTTTAAATGCATTGCTTTGGTGAAAATATCGACAAACAGAAGTTATTTAAGGATTTTTTCTTGCGTAGACAAAAAGCATACGTATAATGCCAAGCATCAAAGGGATAACATCCCAAGATGCCGGTGTGGTGAAATTGGTATACACGACGGATTCAAAATCCGTTGCCTTCGGGCGTGGCGGTTCAAGTCCGCCCACCGGTACCATATTAAAACAAAAAAGCCTCGACTTACGTCGAGGCTTTTTTGTTTGTTGCAATATCAAAGCTGCTCACCGCGATATTGTGCTGGGAATCTGTGATTTAAGCACAAGGTCAGGCTGTTGTACTTTAGCGTTATTGTTGCATTTGTATATAAAGGGTTTCCCCTAAAACTATCTTGATAGTCTTACCTGCCTCTTCTTCGCCAATATTTTGAGCTAATAAATTTTGTAATCTCATTATGGCTTTCAGTGAGTGGGGGCTTGTGCTGCTTTTTATTATGTTATTCAGCAACATTTTTACTACTTCTTTAAATATATGACATTGTTCATCACTGTAGGCTGCTAACCAAGATTCAATGAATTGCTGTTTTGATTTGAAGTTGAGTTTTTGGATTACGATAGGAAAAATTCTACCTTGCAGGGCTGTAGCAAAAGCAATACTTTTGGGGTAGTAGGATTGGATACTACTCTTACGTAAGTTCAGCTCTTTTGCTAACCGATCGTAAGTGACAGCCTCCCAGCCTTCTGATAGAAAAAGTTGGAAGATCCGCTCATCCATCATCTTCTTTTTTTGTTCTTTTTCTTCAGTAGTAATTCTAGCCATGTGTTATTACGTCTTGTAAATTTATACTTAAGCTAACATTTTTACATAGCTGGGACTAGACGACTAGAGTAAATGCTATGGTTAGGTTGAAAGTGTTGTTTGAATGCTATTCATGATGTTTGTTATGTAAGGGATTGTAACAATCATCAATCAATTTAAATTCTTTTATTTCTTCAATATAATCAGTTGTTTATATGGGTTATCCTTGAGTATTTATGGCGTAAGGAGTCTCACGGGCATAAGCATTTTCATGATAGTTGATGATATTTTCTAATAAACCCTCTGATACACATTGCGTACCCAGTACGTAATGTGTATATTGTGCACGTCGATAAGGTTCATATTCGGCATTCAAAATAGTACGAGGGCAATCTGTTTCTCTTATTAGTACTAGTACTTAATAATGGGTAATCACTTAAGGGTAAAACATGAAACGCAATGTCATTTCATTTTTCGCGTTAGTCGCTTCATTTAATGCGATATCGGCATCAGAGACGAAGCTGCAATTTTCTGAAACTATTCCACTTACATGTGGCTTTGTAATGGAAAACGCCGACTTAGAAGGTTCTATTCGTTTCTCTGACGAAAAAAACTCACATTTCAATAATGAAGCGCCAGCAAAATTTAAGGTTATCAATAATGGAAACGATGGCTATGCGACGATAACTATGAGTGACTTTAGTGTTTGGGATGAACAAAACAATTTCGGCACCAGTGGTAACAAAACCGATGTTGAAGCCCGTTCAAGTTTTGACATTGATAACGGTCTTGTTGGGATACAGTCTGTTGAGCCGAATGATTCATTTCAAGTAGTTAGTGGTATTGATACCAATGTACGTTTGAATTTGGACATCCCATCATTTCGATTTGAAGCAGGTAGTACACTGCGTGTTACAACTATTTTGAATATAGATTGTGGCTAATTTCAATAGAGACTTTTTGCTAAAAAATATTGATAGTCAAAATTAATAGGGCACTTGTATACCCAAGTAACCTCAAGATGCTGCGTTCAGCGAGATGACCTTAACCCTCAGGCGCGGCAACGATTCGAAGATATAGTCGTTCTACATTGAGAATCGTTAACAAAGTCTGAGAGTTAAGGTCGCTCTGAATCAAGCACCTTGAAGTCACTTGGGTATAGAGTGCCCTCAAAAACTTTCTGAGAGCAATATGAAGTATATATCAATTACTCTAACGCTTCTTTCATCAATGTTTTATTCCACAATGTTATTTGCAGTTACTTCTCATTTTCAAATGCCTATTCGCTATGGTGGTGTAGATAATCTAGATGCTTGGAATCTAACTACGGAAGCTTTTGTCCCGATCACAGTTCGTCACTATGGTGAAGAAACGCGTTACTACATTGAGGTAAACAATAGACCAGTGAGTGACATTTTTTTAATGGAAGGTGATGAAGAGATAAGCATAGACGTACCCGTTGAATTAGAACACAAACATGGAGCACAAAATTTCAAGGTTTGTTCGGTTGCCTTACATGGAAGTATAGGCTCAAGGATTTGCACAGATGCTGAGTTATTTTTAATAGAGGCTATCAAATGAAATTTTTACTTGTAAGCACGATACTTTTTACTTTATGTCTTCAACATGTATCTGCAAATGAGATTCGATCTGCAAATAGTGCTTCCTGTGAACAGTCTGATTTCCAACCATGGGAAATTAGTACTGGGATAGGACAAGGACTCTACGAAGGCTTTCAAGCCAGTGATAGTATCGTAAATATTGATGAGGGTGATCAGACCCAATTTGGAGTCAGAATTACGTATCGCTTTGGTGGTGCTAGGCCTATAGATTGTTCACGCTTTCAGAATCTAGTAGAGAGAGAGCAAGCAGCGTATACGAAACAGTTAGAGTTGAAGGTAGCACAGCTTGAAGCAAAACTAGCTAAGCAACATTCTGTTGATACTATGCGGGTTAAATTTAAGTAATAATTGATATCACTTCCTTTGGAAAGTTGCATAAGCTCTAGAGGGTTATCCACAGTTTTTTGTGGGTAAATTGTGATAAAGCTGAGTGCGATTTGTTATTAAAATAGCATTTGAATGAGTTTTGGTCACTTAAGTACTTTTTTTAGATAAATAGTGTTTTTTTTCTTGCTAAAGATAAAGGACTCTCTATAATGCGCATCCACTGACACGGCAGAGGCAACAAGGCTTCAGTCGAGTTAGAGAGGGTAAGAAGTTCTAAAGAAAATAAATGAAAAAAGTGTTTGACACTTTCAATTATCTCGCTAGAATTCACCTCCGCTTTAAGAGAAAACTTCTCAAAAAGCCAAGCTCTTTAACAATATAGACCTATCAATCTGTGTGGGCACTCGTTGATGATAATCCAATTAGAAGCTTTAGCTTCAAATTAGGTTTCAGTGAACTGAGTGACCAAACGAGTCGAAAGACTTGGCACAGTCAATTCATTATCATTCTGTTGGAATGGTAATAGCTTTAAAATTACTTCTTACTTTTAAGTAAGGATGAGTTTTGAAGTCAGTATTCATTGAGCCGAAAAAACTTTAAATTGAAGAGTTTGATCATGGCTCAGATTGAACGCTGGCGGCAGGCCTAACACATGCAAGTCGAGCGGAAACGAGTTATCTGAACCTTCGGGGAATGATAACGGCGTCGAGCGGCGGACGGGTGAGTAATGCCTAGGAAATTGCCCTGATGTGGGGGATAACCATTGGAAACGATGGCTAATACCGCATAATGTCGTTTTCTATAAACGAAGGGGACCAAAGAGGGGGACCGCAAGGCCTCTCGCGTCAGGATATGCCTAGGTGGGATTAGCTAGTTGGTGAGGTAAGGGCTCACCAAGGCGACGATCCCTAGCTGGTCTGAGAGGATGATCAGCCACACTGGAACTGAGACACGGTCCAGACTCCTACGGGAGGCAGCAGTGGGGAATATTGCACAATGGGCGCAAGCCTGATGCAGCCATGCCGCGTGTGTGAAGAAGGCCTTCGGGTTGTAAAGCACTTTCAGTCGTGAGGAAGGCAGTATCGTTAATAGCGGTGTTGTTTGACGTTAGCGACAGAAGAAGCACCGGCTAACTCCGTGCCAGCAGCCGCGGTAATACGGAGGGTGCGAGCGTTAATCGGAATTACTGGGCGTAAAGCGCATGCAGGTGGTTTGTTAAGTCAGATGTGAAAGCCCGGGGCTCAACCTCGGAATAGCATTTGAAACTGGCAGACTAGAGTACTGTAGAGGGGGGTAGAATTTCAGGTGTAGCGGTGAAATGCGTAGAGATCTGAAGGAATACCGGTGGCGAAGGCGGCCCCCTGGACAGATACTGACACTCAGATGCGAAAGCGTGGGGAGCAAACAGGATTAGATACCCTGGTAGTCCACGCCGTAAACGATGTCTACTTGGAGGTTGTGGCCTTGAGCCGTGGCTTTCGGAGCTAACGCGTTAAGTAGACCGCCTGGGGAGTACGGTCGCAAGATTAAAACTCAAATGAATTGACGGGGGCCCGCACAAGCGGTGGAGCATGTGGTTTAATTCGATGCAACGCGAAGAACCTTACCTACTCTTGACATCCAGAGAACTTTTCAGAGATGAATTGGTGCCTTCGGGAACTCTGAGACAGGTGCTGCATGGCTGTCGTCAGCTCGTGTTGTGAAATGTTGGGTTAAGTCCCGCAACGAGCGCAACCCTTATCCTTGTTTGCCAGCGAGTAATGTCGGGAACTCCAGGGAGACTGCCGGTGATAAACCGGAGGAAGGTGGGGACGACGTCAAGTCATCATGGCCCTTACGAGTAGGGCTACACACGTGCTACAATGGCGCATACAGAGGGCAGCCAACTTGCGAAAGTGAGCGAATCCCAAAAAGTGCGTCGTAGTCCGGATTGGAGTCTGCAACTCGACTCCATGAAGTCGGAATCGCTAGTAATCGTGGATCAGAATGCCACGGTGAATACGTTCCCGGGCCTTGTACACACCGCCCGTCACACCATGGGAGTGGGCTGCAAAAGAAGTAGGTAGTTTAACCTTCGGGAGGACGCTTACCACTTTGTGGTTCATGACTGGGGTGAAGTCGTAACAAGGTAGCGCTAGGGGAACCTGGCGCTGGATCACCTCCTTATACGATACGGATAGTTTGCTTTCACTTTTTAAAAGTGAAGACAAATGAGTCACGACAAGTGTCCACACAGATTGATACGGTTTATAAGTAAAAGAGACGATACTGGGTCTGTAGCTCAGGTGGTTAGAGCGTTCGCCTGATAAGCGAGAGGTCGGTGGTTCGAGTCCACTCAGACCCACCAATTCTTCCCCAAAAGAATTGGCAAGAGTATCGACACCTTAATGGGGCTATAGCTCAGCTGGGAGAGCGCCTGCCTTGCACGCAGGAGGTCAGCAGTTCGATCCTGCTTAGCTCCACCATCTTTAAGCGTACTTTCTTGAAAAAGACGAGTGCTTTTAAAAATGGTTACTTTATCTTAAGTAATTAGCTCTTTAACAATTTGGAAAGCTGACAGATAACAATTTGATTGATTGTTATCTAATAAAAGTTCTCAAATCCTATGTCTTTTAAAGATGTAGGTACCAATACACATTCAAGTGTTCTTGGGTTTTACTTCGTTCTTAACGAATGGAGCAAAACATATTTGAGTCCGGCAAAATCGAACGCTATCTCGCTCATTCAAATAATGAGATAGCAAACTTTGGTTGTTTAAACAACAAACTCAAGATTTCTTCTGAAACTCTTTGGGGTTGTATGGTTAAGTGACTAAGCGTACACGGTGGATGCCTTGGCAGTCAGAGGCGATGAAAGACGTAGTAACTTGCGATAAGCCCAGATTAGGTAGTAACAACCATTTGAGTCTGGGATTTCTGAATGGGGAAACCCACGTGCATAAGCACGTATCGTTATGTGAATACATAGCATAACGAGGCGAACCGGGGGAACTGAAACATCTAAGTACCCCGAGGAAAAGAAATCAACCGAGATTCCGAAAGTAGCGGCGAGCGAAATTGGACTAGCCCTTAAGCTTTTTATGCGTTAGACGAACGGTCTGGAAAGTCCGGCGATACAGGGTGATAGCCCCGTAGTTGACAACGCACATTCAGTGAAATCGAGTAGGGCGGGACACGTGATATCCTGTCTGAATATGGGGGGACCATCCTCCAAGGCTAAATACTACTGACTGACCGATAGTGAACCAGTACCGTGAGGGAAAGGCGAAAAGAACCCCTGTGAGGGGAGTGAAATAGAACCTGAAACCGTGTACGTACAAGCAGTAGGAGCCCACTTTGTTGGGTGACTGCGTACCTTTTGTATAATGGGTCAGCGACTTATATTCAGTGGCAAGGTTAACCATCTAGGGGAGCCGTAGGGAAACCGAGTCTTAACTGGGCGCTCAGTCTCTGGATATAGACCCGAAACCAGGTGATCTAGCCATGGGCAGGTTGAAGGTTGAGTAACATCAACTGGAGGACCGAACCGACTAATGTTGAAAAATTAGCGGATGACTTGTGGCTAGGGGTGAAAGGCCAATCAAACCTGGAGATAGCTGGTTCTCCCCGAAAGCTATTTAGGTAGCGCCTCGGACGAATACTACTGGGGGTAGAGCACTGTTAAGGCTAGGGGGTCATCCCGACTTACCAACCCTTTGCAAACTCCGAATACCAGTAAGTACTATCCGGGAGACACACGGCGGGTGCTAACGTCCGTCGTGGAGAGGGAAACAACCCAGACCGCCAGCTAAGGTCCCAAATTACTACTAAGTGGGAAACGATGTGGGAAGGCTCAGACAGCCAGGATGTTGGCTTAGAAGCAGCCATCATTTAAAGAAAGCGTAATAGCTCACTGGTCGAGTCGGCCTGCGCGGAAGATGTAACGGGGCTAAGTAGTAAACCGAAGCTGCGGCAATGCACTTTTGTGCATTGGGTAGGGGAGCGTTCTGTAAGCCGTTGAAGGTGTGTTGTAAAGCATGCTGGAGGTATCAGAAGTGCGAATGCTGACATGAGTAACGATAAAGGGGGTGAAAAACCCCCTCGCCGGAAGACCAAGGGTTCCTGTCCAACGTTAATCGGGGCAGGGTAAGTCGACCCCTAAGGCGAGGCCGAAAGGCGTAGTCGATGGGAAACGGGTTAATATTCCCGTACTTCTTACAATTGCGATGGGGGGACGGAGAAGGCTAGGTGGGCCTGGCGACGGTTGTCCAGGTTCAAGTGCGTAGGCTGAAGAGTTAGGTAAATCCGGCTCTTCTTAAGGCTGAGACACGACGTCGAGCTACTACGGTAGTGAAGTCATTGATGCCATGCTTCCAGGAAAAGCCTCTAAGCTTCAGATTGTAAGGAATCGTACCCCAAACCGACACAGGTGGTCGGGTAGAGAATACCAAGGCGCTTGAGAGAACTCGGGTGAAGGAACTAGGCAAAATGGTACCGTAACTTCGGGAGAAGGTACGCTCTCGACGGTGAAGTCCCTCGCGGATGGAGCTATTGAGAGTCGCAGATACCAGGTGGCTGCAACTGTTTATTAAAAACACAGCACTGTGCAAAATCGTAAGATGACGTATACGGTGTGACGCCTGCCCGGTGCCGGAAGGTTAATTGATGGGGTTAGACTTCGGTCGAAGCTCTTGATCGAAGCCCCGGTAAACGGCGGCCGTAACTATAACGGTCCTAAGGTAGCGAAATTCCTTGTCGGGTAAGTTCCGACCTGCACGAATGGCGTAATGATGGCCACGCTGTCTCCACCCGAGACTCAGTGAAATTGAAATCGCTGTGAAGATGCAGTGTACCCGCGGCTAGACGGAAAGACCCCGTGAACCTTTACTACAGCTTGGCACTGAACATTGACCCTACATGTGTAGGATAGGTGGGAGGCTTTGAAACCAGCACGCCAGTGTTGGTGGAGCCGTCCTTGAAATACCACCCTTGTAGTGTTGATGTTCTAACGTCGACCCCTTATCGGGGTTGCGGACAGTGCCTGGTGGGTAGTTTGACTGGGGCGGTCTCCTCCCAAAGCGTAACGGAGGAGCACGAAGGTGGGCTAATCACGGTTGGACATCGTGAGGTTAGTGCAATGGCATAAGCCCGCTTGACTGCGAGAATGACAATTCGAGCAGGTGCGAAAGCAGGTCATAGTGATCCGGTGGTTCTGTATGGAAGGGCCATCGCTCAACGGATAAAAGGTACTCCGGGGATAACAGGCTGATACCGCCCAAGAGTTCATATCGACGGCGGTGTTTGGCACCTCGATGTCGGCTCATCACATCCTGGGGCTGAAGTCGGTCCCAAGGGTATGGCTGTTCGCCATTTAAAGTGGTACGCGAGCTGGGTTTAGAACGTCGTGAGACAGTTCGGTCCCTATCTGCCGTGGGCGTTGGAGAATTGAAAGGGGCTGCTCCTAGTACGAGAGGACCGGAGTGGACGAACCTCTGGTGTTCGGGTTGTGTCGCCAGACGCATTGCCCGGTAGCTAAGTTCGGGATCGATAACCGCTGAAAGCATCTAAGCGGGAAGCGAGCCTTGAGATGAGTTCTCCCTGATACATTAAGTATCCTAAAGGGTTGTCGGAGACTACGACGTTGATAGGTCAGGTGTGTAAGCGTTGTGAGGCGTTGAGCTAACTGATACTAATTGCCCGTGAGGCTTAACCATACAACACCCAAAGGGTTTTGATGGACTCAAAAAGAACATTGAATGTGTAAGAACTGAAACAGCTTTCCAGATTATTTAAATCCTGATAGCAGGATTTAAAACAGAATTTGCTTGGCGACCATAGCGATTTGGACCCACCTGATTTCCATCCCGAACTCAGAAGTGAAACGAATTAGCGCCGATGGTAGTGTGGGGCTTCCCCATGTGAGAGTAGGACATCGCCAGGCTTTAATTTATTTCTCTAGCAATACAAACGGAGAAATTTAAAGGCCTGCTCGAACAACGGGCTTTTAGTCCGAAAGGACACCTTGATGCTGATATAGCTCAGGTGGTAGAGCGCATCCTTGGTAAGGATGAGGTCCCCAGTTCGAGTCTGGGTATCAGCACCACTTAACACTTTGCTTTAAGTTTTTTCTAAGTTTAAAGCAAAGTGAAAAGAATTTTACTTGGCGACCATAGCGATTTGGACCCACCTGATTTCCATCCCGAACTCAGAAGTGAAACGAATTAGCGCCGATGGTAGTGTGGGGCTTCCCCATGTGAGAGTAGGACATTGCCAGGTTCATTTTATGTTCTCAGCATTAATAATGCTCAGAACAAAAAATTAGACTCAAGAGTCTAACCAGTGCGGAGCGGTAGTTCAGTTGGTTAGAATACCGGCCTGTCACGCCGGGGGTCGCGGGTTCGAGTCCCGTCCGCTCCGCCACTTATTCCAGACCTCAGCAGAAATGCTGAGGTCTTTTCGTATTTGCGATATTATTTTGGCCTATGACCAACGAGTCCCGGTTGCCCGCAACCCCGGCCGCTCCGCCATTTATTCCAGACCTCAGCAGAAATGCTGAGGTCTTTTCGTATTTGCGATATTATTTTGGTCTACGACCAACGAGTCCCGGTTGCCTGCAACCCCGGCCGCTCCGCCACTTATTCCAGACCTCAGCAGAAATGCTGAGGTCTTTTCGTATTTGCGATATTATTTTGGCCTATGACCAACGAGTCCCGCTTGCCCGCAACCCCGGAAGCTCCGCCACTTATTCCAGACCTCGGCAGAAATGCTGAGGTCTTTTCGTATATACGATGTTATCTTGGTCTATGACCAACGAGTCCCGCTTGTGTGGGAGTCTAATTGAGCGCAAGCTTAGCCATTTATTTTAAAGAAATAACCCGGCATGTGGGAGACCCTTAGTCTGGTCACGATTTCTTCCCTTCTTACTGAAGTTCACTTTGTTTTCGTTACAATGGCTTGTTAGAAAAATAGACTCAAATGAATTTCTTTTTAGGGGTGCGAATTAATGCTGCAACAGATACAAAGTGAAACGTTAAAAGCCTTATTTAAAAGACTGTCTTTTCTCGGTGGAAATGGAATCGCGATTACTAATCCTGCTACAGAGCAGGAGTTAATTCGCTTGAAACCGAGCACGCTAGGTGAACTCGACGCACAAATAGAAGCGTGTGAGGCTGCTCAAAAAGAATGGGCTAAATATAGTGCCAAAGCTCGTTCAGTATCTCTTAAGAAATGGTATCAATTACTTATGGAGTATATGGAGGACATTGCCCATATTATTACTTTAGAACAAGGAAAGCCCCTTGCTGAAAGCCGTAGTGAGGTCGCTTATGGAGCCTCATTTGTCGAGTGGTTTGCAGAGGAAGCTAAGCGAGCTTATGGGGAAGTGATTCCCACTCCTTCGTCGGATAGACGCCTTTCTACTATCAAGCAGCCCGTAGGTGTATGTGCGGCGATTACACCGTGGAACTTTCCTATGGCAATGATCACGAGAAAAGCAGCGCCTGCTTTAGCAGCTGGTTGTGGGATGATCATCAAACCTTCAGAACTAACACCTCTAACGGCTTTGGCAGTAGTGGAACTGGCTTACCAAGCAGGTATTCCAAAAGCGTTACTGTCTACCGTGGTGTCTGAACAGTCTGCAGAATTTGGTTTAGTGTTGAGCTCAGACTCTCGGATCAAGAAGATCTCCTTCACTGGTTCAACTCGTGTCGGCAAGATCTTAATGAAACAAGCAAGTGAGACGGTTAAAAATGTATCGATGGAGCTTGGTGGCAATGCACCATTTATTGTTTTTGATGATGCTGACCTGGAAGCTGCAGCTGATGGCTTAATTGCATCTAAATTTCGTAATACGGGGCAAACCTGTGTTTGTACTAATCGACTGTATGTTCATCGCGATGTAAAAGAAGCATTCCTAACAACGTTGTTAAACAAAACGAGACAGTTGAAAGTCGGTAATGGTCTTGACGCTGGGACATTGTTAGGCCCTTTAATTAATATGACTTCTAAGCAACGTCTGGAGTCTTTGATCGAACAAGCAACCCGAGATGGAGCGGTATTGCTTAATCAACCACAGAGCCTCTCTGGGCGCTTTATGGAGCCTGTTATCCTAGATAATGTCGAACAAAGTATGGCGATCGTTCAACAAGAATTATTCGGTCCAGTTTTACCCGTTATAAGTTTTGAAGACGATGATCAGGTTATTGAAATGGCTAATGATACCGAGTATGGTCTAGCGGGTTACTTTTATACCGATAGCTTAAAGCGCATCATTAAATTTAGTGAGTGTTTGGAGTATGGCATGGTTGGCATTAATGAAGGCATTATCTCTACAGAAGTGGCTCCATTTGGTGGAATGAAAGAGTCAGGCATTGGGCGAGAGGGAGCAAGGCAGGGGCTAAGTGAGTACTTAGAGTCTAAGTATATTTGCCTTGGTGGTATAGACTAAAGCCAAAGAGTTTACCCAAGCTATTTAAAATGCTTGGGTATATGAGCTTATTTTAGATAAAAAAAATCCACATCATGTGATGTGGATTTTTAATGTGGCTCCTCCTGCTGGGCTCGAACCAGCGACCTGCGGATTAACAGTCCGTCGCTCTACCAACTGAGCTAAGGAGGAATAAATTTTTATGGTGCCGACTACCGGAATCGAACTGGTGACCTACTGATTACAAGTCAGTTGCTCTACCTACTGAGCTAAGTCGGCTCACCTGATTGATAAGTATTTCTTATCAATGCCAAATATGGCTCCTCCTGCTGGGCTCGAACCAGCGACCTGCGGATTAACAGTCCGTCGCTCTACCAACTGAGCTAAGGAGGAATTGTTTTTTTAACAAAGAATGGTGCCGACTACCGGAATCGAACTGGTGACCTACTGATTACAAGTCAGTTGCTCTACCTACTGAGCTAAGTCGGCATGCCGAATATCTTTGTTTTATCATTGTTCGTGTTAGCACCAACAATTTAAATTTTGTGGTGCCCGGAGGCGGAATCGAACCACCGACACGAGGATTTTCAATCCTCTGCTCTACCGACTGAGCTATCCGGGCGACGAGGTGTATTAAAAGGCTTTTCGCTCTTTAGGTCAACAAGAAAATGAAAAAAAAATCCTGTTTGATGATTTTGTGTTCGGAGTGGGCTGTTTTTATACGTTTTTATCAGTGGAACTCGATTTTGTAAGTGTTGGGCTATTTATAAACAAGGCAAGTGAATAGGAAAAAAGCGCTTTAATAGCAAGAAAGCACGCTTAAAAACGTGCTTTCAATAGGGCAGCTTGGTTGAGCATATCGTCTTAGGCTAGTGTTTTATCGAAAATCGTTTGACCCAACTTTCAAGTTCATTAGCTAAAGAAGTCAAAGTTTGTGTGCTTGATTGGCTTTCAACCACTACATGGTTGAGCTGGCTACCACTTTCTTCAATGAGGTTTATTCGGTGAGAGATATCATCACTGACTTGTGTTTGTTCTGCGGCAGCGGTGGCGATTTGTTGGCTCATCGAAGTAATTGACTCTAATGCTGTAACAATTTGTCGTAGTGCTTCAGAGGCATTCATGGATTCAGTCACGGTACTTTCACTTGTTTGTGCACAAATCTCCATAGTGTGGATGGCGTTACGTGAGCCTTCTTGAAGTTTGGAGATCATTTGCTGGATCTCTTTCGTGCTATCTTGAGTGCGTCCTGCTAGATTGCGTACTTCGTCAGCGACGACAGCAAATCCACGACCTTGTTCACCCGCTCTGGCTGCTTCTATAGCGGCATTGAGTGCTAACAAGTTTGTTTGTTCCGCAATATCTCCAATGACATCAAGAACTTTGACAATACTATTGACTTCCAGATCAAGGTCAGCAACGGCCTGGCTAGCGGTATTAAGTTGGCTTGCTAGACCTTGAATATTGTCAACAGTGCTGTGAATTAGAGATTGAGTATGCTGACTTTGTTGGTCGGCTTTATCAGTATTATGGGCGGTGTCGCTAGCTGAACTTGCAACGTGATTGGCCGATGAAGCCATTTCTGTCATTGCAGTGGCGATCATCGCGGTTGATTGTTGTTGAGAGCATGCTAGGTCGGTCAGAGAATGAGAACGTGACTCTAGAGCGGAGAGTTCTGTGCGTAGTGCATTCATCGAATATTCAAGGTTATTGACCATTTGAGCAAGCGACAGGCTCATTTCTTGGACAGCTTTATAGATGCTGCCTTGCGATGCCGGTTGCTCGAAGCTGGCTTGAATACGCCCTTCAGCAATCGCTTGTACCGCTTCTCGCACATCTTTAGGTTCGCCACCCAATAGGTTTAAAATTTTGCGAATAGCTATGATGAGGCCACTAAGAATGGCACTTGCGATAATTAGGCATAAGGTTAATTGCCATTGAGCCGTTGACCAGAAACGGGCATTCACTTCATTTGAGCCGATTCCTGTTCCGACAACCCAGTTCCAATGAGGTGTTTTTTCTGCGATTGATTGTTTTTCTTCAATGGTTCCGTCTGGCAGTTTTTGTGTCCAAGAGTATTCCACCACTTGGCCTGTTTTATTGCCCAGGACATCTAAAATCAGTTGACCAACGCTGTCGCCATCACCATCACGAAAGTCGTGGAAGCTGGTGCCATGTAAATGTGGATCAAGAGGTGCAGCTATGAATTGCATGTTTTCATCAGCTACATAAACGTATTCATTGTCTTTATAGATATTATTACGTAAGAGACGGGTAGCGAGGGCTTTGGCTTCTGCTTCTGGTATCTTTCCTTCGACCGACATTTTTTCGACTTCAGTTAGAATACTGTAAGCACTATTGAATAACTCTGTGACTCTAGCTTTGTTGTCCAGATTGCTTGCGTGGCGAAGTGTCCAGAGGCCTGAAACAGTAAGAGCGAGTAGAGCAAGCAAAATAATTACGGCTAAGAAACTCGCTTGAGTTTTTAATTTCATAATAGGTGATGACTCGATTGAAGTGTTACATGATGCATAATATTTACGGTGTGCCGTATGATAATTTCATACCGTTAATTTTGTATATAGTTAGTTGATATACTCGAGTCGAAATTATGATTTAGATTAAGTTTCTTGACTGATGACCAGACAGCGCTATGGTTCAATTTGAGCTTAAATGGTGAGAAGGTTGGTTGGGGAGAAATTCGGAGTTTTCGCACTGAGTTCTAATGTGATTAGAAAAGAAAAAAGCCAAGTCATGTGACTTGGCTTTGAAAGTGGCTCCTCCTGCTGGGCTCGAACCAGCGACCTGCGGATTAACAGTCCGTCGCTCTACCAACTGAGCTAAGGAGGAACTATTCTGTTTGTGTCTTGCTATGCAAGTGCACCAAATTGTGGTGCCTCGAGGCGGAATCGAACCACCGACACGAGGATTTTCAATCCTCTGCTCTACCGACTGAGCTATCGAGGCAAAAGAATGGTGCCGACTACCGGAGTCGAACTGGTGACCTACTGATTACAAGTCAGTTGCTCTACCTACTGAGCTAAGTCGGCACATCTTATTCTGCTTGAAGACGTTACTCTTTGTTTTAGAGCCTTACATAAGACTCATAGAAAGTGGCTCCTCCTGCTGGGCTCGAACCAGCGACCTGCGGATTAACAGTCCGTCGCTCTACCAACTGAGCTAAGGAGGAACTATTCTGTTTGTGTTTTGCTAAGCAAATACACTAAATAATGGTGCCTCGAGGCGGAATCGAACCACCGACACGAGGATTTTCAATCCTCTGCTCTACCGACTGAGCTATCGAGGCAAAAGAATGGTGCCGACTACCGGAATCGAACTGGTGACCTACTGATTACAAGTCAGTTGCTCTACCTACTGAGCTAAGTCGGCACATCTTATTCTTTGCAATGGTTGCTCGTGAACATTTAACACCAACAACATTTAATTGTGGTGCCCGGAGGCGGAATCGAACCACCGACACGAGGATTTTCAATCCTCTGCTCTACCGACTGAGCTATCCGGGCAACGGAGCGCTATTAAACGGATTTTCCTGCATTGCGTCAACCACTTTTTTTAAATAATTTCAAAAAAGTGTTCGTTCGGATGCTTTTTATTCAACTGTCATGATGAAGTTTACTGAGCGTTAAATTCCTTTTTGAATTTTGTGACTTTTTCTAAGTAACGTCGAGATTCACTATTGGGATGTTTTTTGGTCAGAGCCCAGTAGACTTGATTCGGCTTGAGTGAATTTAAATCTCTCATCGCTCGTTGTCTATTGCTCGAATGAAATGTATTTAGAACACCGCCAGTGCCACCGTTGTAAGCTGAAATCATACTGTATTCTAGAGACGTTGGATTCTTCACCTCTTTTAGGTAGCGATTTTTTAGCAAGTAAAAGTAAGCCGTGCCAGTATCGATGTTGTTCTCTGGATTAAATAAATATTCAGGTGTTGGTTGGCCAGAACGTTTTTTGACTAATTTGAATACATCTCGCCCAGCTGTTTTAGGGACCACTTGCATTAATCCGTAAGCATTGGCCCAGCTCACAGCGTAAGGGTTAAAGCTGCTTTCAGTTTTGATGATGGCGTAGATAAGGTCTTCAGGTATGCCGTATTTTTTCGATGCTCTTTGCACTATATCTGCATACTGATAGCTGCGTTGAGAAAAATGGTCCTCAACCATTGGTATTTGAACGTAATAAGCTTTTTTAAAATCTACTTGCTTTGTTTTGATTTTATTTGCGATTAAGTAATCAGCGAAACGATTGGCTCGCCATGTCCATTGAATTGGCTTTTGGTCTTGATCCACGACTTGTTTATAGAGAAACGGCTGACCTTCCAGTTTGATTTCTTTTGAAGAAAATAAATCGACATTGGCGGGATCGTCCGGAGTTAATACGGTAGTGATGATCGCATTCTTTAGGTGTTTTTGAGGCTCTGTTGAAGAAACGGTTTCAATGGTGATTAATCCTTTTTGAAAATCGACTTCCGCACGACTTAAGTAATTATCAATGTACTTAACGTAGTTGCTTTTACCTGCAAACTTAATTTCACGTTGCCCCCAGCGTTTTTTGATATTTCCTGAAAAGCTGCTGATCAGGGTATCTAATGCTTCGGTATCTTTTTCGTATTGGCCGGGCAGTTCGGCAAGGTTGACCGCAAAACGGTTAGTT
Organism: Vibrio azureus; assembly: GCF_002849855.1. NCBI lineage: Bacteria > Pseudomonadati > Pseudomonadota > Gammaproteobacteria > Vibrionales > Vibrionaceae > Vibrio > Vibrio azureus. The sequence continues at coordinate 2,623,299 of NZ_CP018616.1, read as the reverse complement.
GGCTCGTAATTCACGTCATAGAGTTGTTCAACGAATTCTCGACTACAGCCAGTAAGAAGTAAAGTTGCAGCAATAAAAGCAATTCTTTTCATAGATCTTTTGGAGGGTCATAAAGGACGATGTGAGAAATGACGCCGTATCATCTACGGCGGCATCATGATGAGAAGGGGGGTTACTCACTCGGAGGTGTGTAGCCTTCAATATGAACTTCCTTGCCTTCAAAGAGGAAGTTCACCATTTCAGTTTCGAGAAGCTTGCGATGCTCTGGATCCATCATGTTGAGTTTCTTTTCATTAATCAACATGGTTTGCTTGTGTTGCCACTGGCCCCATGCTTCTTTTGAAATGTTATCAAAGATGCGTTTACCGAGTTCACCTGGGTAAAGTTGAAAGTCGAGGCCTTCAGCTTCTTTGTTTAGTCGAGCACAAAAAACAGTACGGCTCATAGTGATTCCTTATAAGTAATTAACGAAGCTCGTGAGGCAGGGCTTCCAGTAGTAATTTTACTGGTGCTGCTAAACCGATGGCTTCAGGTTTAGATAAGTTATACCAAAGACCAGAGTTACCTTCCATGACCATATTGGGTTGCTTGGATAATTCAATCAAAATGGGCGTGATTTCGAGGTGGTAATGGCTGAATGTATGACGAAAAGTAATCAATGTCTGCTGACGCTCAATATCGGCTTCTTTGATACCTCGTTGTTCAAGCAAGTGCTCGATATCACTCTCTTGCTCGACATGATCGGTTTGCGGGAAGCAAAATAACCCTCCCCAAATCCCCGTTTGTGGCCTTTGTTCTAGCCAAACCTCATCACCAGATTGGTCTTTATAATGCAGCATGACGAATCGGGTTTGCTTTATTGGTTTGTCTTTTTTGGGTTTTTTCCCTGGGTAATCGAGTACATTCCCCTGTTTATTTGCAGTACAAAGTGTGCTCACAGGGCATAGGGTGCACTTGGGTTTACTACGGGTACAGACCATTGCCCCCATGTCCATCATCGCTTGATTATATTTATCAACATCAATGTGCGGTGTATGTTGCTCAGCGATTTGCCACAATTGGTTTTCTACTTTTTTTTGTCCTGGCCACCCTTCGACAGCAAAACATCGGGCAAGAGTACGTTTGACATTGCCATCTAAAATCGCGTGCGGCTGTTTGTGCACAGAAGAGAGAATGGCAGCAGCAGTAGAACGACCAATACCAGGCAAAGCATTCATTTGCTCTATATCGAGAGGGAATTCTCCCTGGTGATTTTGCACGACTTCTTGAGCGGCTTTGTGAAGATTGCGTGCTCGAGCATAGTAGCCAAGCCCAGTCCACAGGTGCAGCACTTCATCTTGCTTGGCATTGGCAAGGTCGGCAACGGTTGGGAATCGTTCTAAAAAACGCTGATAGTATGGAATGACGGTAGCAACTTGAGTTTGCTGAAGCATAATTTCAGATAGCCAAACGCTATAAGCAGTTTTATTTTGCTGCCACGGAAGCGTTTTTCTGCCATAAGCGTCATACCATTTTAAGATGGCTTGAGTGAATGAGGTCACGACTTGCTCTGTATTCTATTCTTTATTGGTTAGGCGTAAAATTGCACCACAAATAGTAGTGTAAGTAAAACAGATAAACTGTAGGGATATTGATTCTCAATGGTGTGATTGTTTGACCGTTAATGGCGAATGACTAAACAAAAACTTGCACCTAAGTGAATTCTTTGGATAATCCCCGCTTTGATTAATCAATGTGCAGGCAAAATCAATGAGTGAAGTAACCACTAACGAGTACAACGAAGACGGTAAAATGATCCGAAAAATTCGCAGTTTCGTGCGTCGTGAAGGCCGTTTAACGAAAGGCCAAGAAAATGCGATGAATGAATGCTGGCCAACGATGGGAATCGATTACAAAACGGAACTTCTTGATTGGAAAGAAGTCTTTGGTAATGATAACCCAGTTGTGCTTGAGATCGGTTTTGGTATGGGTGCTTCATTGGTTGAGATGGCAAAGAATGCGCCAGAGAAAAATTTCATTGGTATCGAAGTGCATAGCCCAGGCGTTGGTGCTTGTTTGGCGGATGCTCGTGAGGCTGGCGTTACTAACCTACGGGTGATGTGTCACGACGCAGTGGAAGTTTTTGAGCATATGATTCCTGATGCGAGCCTAGCAACGCTGCAGTTGTTTTTCCCTGACCCTTGGCATAAAAAGCGTCACCACAAGCGTCGTATCGTACAGTTAGAGTTCGCTGAAATGGTTCGTCAGAAGCTTATCCTTAATGAAGGTATCTTCCACATGGCGACTGACTGGGAAAACTACGCTGAACACATGATTGAAATCATGAATCAAGCTCCAGGATTTGAAAATATTGCTTCAGAAGGTGATTTTATTCCTCGCCCTGAAGAGCGTCCATTGACCAAATTTGAAGCTCGCGGCCATCGTTTGGGTCATGGCGTGTGGGACATTAAGTTCAAAAGAACGGCGTAAGGAGTCAGTTGATGTACCATTACGCGATATTAGCGAATCCGGGGCATAACCGAATTTACTTTGATAGCGCTATGACCATTGCATGTTCTGAGCTAAAGGCAATATTAGTATCGGAAGGCGTGCAAGTTGAGGAGATCGGCAACAAAGATGTGGGGCTACCTGCGGCACTTGTGTTCTCTTGCAACACAGAGTTGAGTGAAGCTCAGGCTGGTAGGATTGCCGCATCGTCTATCTATTATGCGCTATTTGAAGTGTGTGCAGATGGCTTGCTACGTCCAATTAAGGCACCTGCATTCAATACTTTCCCTGAGAGCATGAGCCAGATCTTGCGTTATACGGGTAAAACAAACGAGCAGTTTACGCGTTTGATGGTGAACCTAGGCGTCAGTGCTGCTAACACGGGCAGTGCGCAATTAACGCTGATGGATCCTATGTGTGGTAAAGGTACAACACTGTTTGAAGGTTTGATCCACGGTTTGAATGTTGTGGGTGTTGAGATCAACCAGAAATGGGTTCAAGAAATCCAAACTTTCATCGTTAAGTTTATGAAAAATGGTCGCTTTAAACACAAGGTGAGCAAAGAAAAGCGCACTTCTGGTGGTAAAAAAGTCGCCGATGGTTTTGTCGTTGAGGCCGCTGCAGATAAGAACGATTACACCAAAGGTAATGTTCAGGTAATGAAGCTGTACTCGGCAGATACGCGTATTGCTGACCAAGTGGTTAAGAAAAACTCGGTTGATGTGATGGTGTCTGATTTGCCCTATGGTGTGCAACATGGCAGTAAAAATGCCAAAGACAGCAAATTAAATCGCAGCCCACTAGAGCTTTTGCAAGAAGCATTACCCGCATGGAAAGTGGTATTGAAGAAGCAAGGTTCGGTCGTATTATCCTTCAACGAATTTACCTTAAAGTGGAAAGATGTGGCGGCATTATTTGAAGAACAAGGGTGGCAGGTTTTGTCACAAGAGCCTTACATTGGTTATCTTCATCGAGTCGATCAGTCGATAAACCGAAATATTATTGTGGCCATCAAGGCATAACTAACCGTCGCCTGAATGACCGCAGAGTAAGCCAGCGTCCGCGTTGGCTTTTTTTTCCCCTCTGAACCTAAATGACAAGAAGATAGAAAATGAAACCGACAGCAAAAATTTTGACAGATATTCTGGCGGAAGTTCGTCCTTTGATTGGTCAAGGTAAAGTGGCCGATTACATTCCTGCTTTGAGTAAAGTGGCGAACACAAAGTTAGGTATCGCTGTTTATACAAACGACGGTGAGGTGATTCAAGCGGGAGATGCACAAGAGCCTTTCTCTATTCAATCTATCTCTAAAGCGCTAAGTTTGACTCTCGCAATGTGCTTATATAAACAAGAAGAGATTTGGTCTCGAGTAGGAAAAGAGCCATCAGGGCAAGCATTTAATTCATTAATCCAGTTGGAGATGGAGCAAGGTATTCCGCGTAACCCATTTATTAATGCTGGTGCCATTGTGGTGGCCGATTTACTGCAAAGCCGTTTATCAGCCCCGCGTCAACGCTTATTAGAATTTGCTCGTCAGCTTTCAGGTGATACTCATATTGTGTATGACAAAGTCGTTGCGGCATCGGAAATGATGCACGGTGATCGCAATGCTGCCATTGCTTACTTGATGCGCTCATTTGGTAATTTTGATAATGAAGTACTCCCTGTACTCCAAAATTATTTTCACGCCTGTGCACTTAAAATGAGCTGCGTGGATCTGGCTAAAACATTCAGCTATTTAGCCAACAAAGGCACATCTGTACATACGGGTAAACAAATAGTATCAGCAACGCAAACAAAGCAGCTGAATGCGTTATTGGCTACTTGTGGTTTGTACGATGGCGCCGGTGAATTTGCTTATCGTGTTGGTATGCCGGGGAAATCTGGCGTGGGTGGCGGGATTATTGCGATTGTCCCAGGTGAAATGACGATTGCCGTTTGGTCACCAGAGCTTGATCCTTCTGGTAACTCTCTTGCGGGCACAAAAGCACTGGAGTTACTTGCTGAACGTATTGGTCGTTCGATTTTTTAGAATAAGGGAGCCTGATGCTCCCTGTTCGATTCTTTTACTGCTCTTCTTCCACCATAAATGCTTCTAGAAGATCATTGAGAAACAGTTTGCCTTTCTCGGTAATCTTCCAATGATGGTCTGTTTCGCTTAGGTAACCCATTTCAATTGCCCAATTAATGGTGCTCTGAATGGAACTTAATGGTAGACCAGTTGTATCAACATAATCTTGCTTAGGACATGCTTCCATAAGTCGAAAGCGATTCATAAAAAATTCAAACGGACGATCTTCATCGGCGACCCATTGTTCGTTATCGAGATAGGGTTTTACCATATTCTGGTATGCCATGAGGTAGCCACGAGGGTGTTTGATCTTAGTGGTTCGAATAATACGACCATCAGCAAAGCTCAGTTTACCGTGAGAACCACAACCGATACCAAGGTAGTCGCCAAAACGCCAGTAGTTAAGGTTATGCTGACACTGATAACCAGGTTTACTGTATCCCGAGATCTCATATTGAACGTAACCGGCTGCTGCAAGTTTTTCATGACCTTGTTCGAAAATATCCCACAAGTCATCATCATCAGGAAGAGTCGGTGGTTTGTAGTAGAACATGGTGTTTGGTTCAATGGTGAGCTGATACCAAGATAGGTGTGGTGGATCCAACTCGATGGCTTTGTCTAAATCCGCCAGAGCCTGTTCAATACTTTGATCAGGTAGACCGTGCATTAAATCCAGATTAAAGCTGTTTAAACCAATCTTATGAGCTAAATGCGCGGCGTTCACGGCTTCATCTTGGCCATGAATTCGGCCTAATCGTTGCAGCTTTTGCGGTTCAAAACTTTGTACACCGATCGAGATGCGTGTTACCCCTGCTTTTTGATAGCCTGCAAAGCGCTCTGCTTCAATTGTACCTGGATTGGCTTCCATGGTGATTTCGATCTCAGGCTTGAATGGGATACGAGCTTCGATGCCTTTAAGCAGTCGTTCGATGCCTTCGGCTGAAATCAAACTGGGTGTCCCACCACCGATGAAGATCGAATGCAGTGGGCGGGGGGCATCATTGAGTTGATATTTATCAATGTCGCTGTCCAAATCTTCAAGAAGGGCATTGATGTAGGCCTCTTCAGGAATATCGGCTTTGAGCTCGTGAGAGTTAAAGTCGCAATAAGGGCACTTTTGTACACACCATGGAATGTGGACATATAAACTCAGTGCTGGTGGCATTAACATGATCGATTCACTCGTCATTACTGAAAGGTTTGTTCAGACAGTTGAGCAAACAACGACTTGAGGGCTTTACCGCGGTGAGACAATTGTTTCTTACGTGCAGGTTCAAGTTCGGCTGACGCGCAGTTGTCCTCTGGCACAAAAAAGATCGGGTCGTAGCCAAAGCCATTCTCGCCATGAGCCTCTGTCAGGATGCGACCTTCCCATTTACCATGGCAAACAATCGGTGTTGGATCGTTCTCGTGGCGCATTAAAACCAAAACGCAGTGAAAGCGGGCAGTCCGTTCTGTTTCAGGTACGCCTTCCATCGCTTGTAGGAGCTTTTCTAAATTCTCTCTATCTGAGGCTTGTTCACCAGCGTAACGTGCTGAGTAAATACCGGGTGCCCCCTTTAAATAATCCACTTCTAATCCAGAATCATCGGCAATAGCAGGTAGGCCTGTTTGCTGAGCTGCGTGGCGAGCTTTAATGATGGCATTTTCAATGAAGGTAGTGCCCGTTTCTGCAACTTCAGATACGTTAAATTCACTTTGCGCCAATACATCAAAGCCAAAGTTTGACAAAAGATCTGCCATTTCTCTCACTTTGCCCTGGTTGCCTGTTGCTAGCACTATCTTTTTCATGATTGTCTCTTTCTGTAGCGATTAGGGAAGAGCGTCTTGCTCTCCCTAGTTAAATAGGTTGGAGTGCTCCATAGCTTCTCAAGGTTAATGAGACTTTCGGATGCTAAATTGGGTTTTTGGAGATGCAACGCTTTTGACCTACTGCAACCCAATTACTCTTCGACATAAAAGGTTTGGGTGAATTTTAACTTCCCAGTGCCTTTATTACCTGCATTAATGTCGATATCGAAGGTAAACGTTTCTTCATTGGTAATCGGTAATTGTGCCAAGTAATAGATAGCTTTGCCTTCTTTCACGGTTTGGAACGTCAGTTTACGTGTTTGCCCAAGTAAGTTTTTGGCTTCTCCAGTGATACTGGCTTCGATCGCTGGTTTGTTCAACCCTTTATTATCCAGCACACTGATATTCACTACGGCATTGTAACCACTACGCTTAATATCATTGTTACGAGCGATCTCCGGCGTCAGAAAGGTTGAGTTAAATGCAATGTAGTGAACTTCAGCATCTTTGATGGTTTTGAATTGTTCAGCCATGCAGGATAAAGACAATAGGCTAAACACTAGGGCATTAATCCATTTACTCATCAGTATTTCCTCGCTTTTGACTTTATAGTTGCAGCCAAATTGGGCCAATTAGATCGCCCATTAGGAAGTTGGCAAACTGTAAGGCAATAAACAGCACAAGCACACTTAAATCAATGCCTCCCATTGCTGGGATGACACGACGGATGGGAGCAAGCATAGGCTCTGTGAGTTGATGAAAAACATATTCGATAGGACTACGGCCTTGGCTTACCCAACTTAGAATCGCACGGATGAGCAACACCCAAAAGATTAAACCACCGGCCGCTTTGATCAGAGACAGTAAGCCAAGGAAGATAAAACTGCTGCTGAAAGCGAAGGCCCCTTTTGATGCGATCAAACTCAGTGACACGAATTTTAGTAAACATAGAGCATAGGCAAATAAGACGGTTGCTAGGTCAATGCTGCCTAAAGGTGGAATGACACGTCGTAATGGGCCGACAACCGGTTGGGTTGCTTTGACAATAAATTGCGAGAATGGATTGTAGAAATCTGCTCGTGCAGCTTGCAACCAAATCCGCAAAATCACGACCATAATGTATAGGTCAAATAGGGTTGAGATGAGAAAACTCATTGAATTCATAAGGCAACCTTAACAAGTAATGATTAACACTAATCGGTCAGTACAACCCAATTAGCCAATAAAATCCATTAGTAATTAAACGAATAAGTAATGAAACGTGCCCGTAATTAGGCCAATTAATCCGTTACGACTTTTGCTGTTGAGACACGGTTTCATTGCTCTATGACTTAAAATAACTGCTCCATTTCTTCAGCACGTTTTACTGTAGCTTGCATGGCTTTAGCGACAATATCAGAGAGTTGGTGCTCATTAAAGGTGCGCAGTGCCTCTGCGGTCGTCCCCCCTTTTGAGGTGACATTTTCGCGTAAGGTAGCCAATTCAGTATTTGGGTTTTCAATCACCATGCTTGCAGCTCCGAGAGCCGATTGCTCAACCAGTAAACGAGCGGTGTCTTTATCAAACCCTTGAGCGATGGCTTCTGCTTGCATGGCCTCCATAAACAGGAAGAAGTAAGCTGGGGCGCTGCCAGCTGCTGCAATCACATTATTAATGCCAGACTCTTGTTCAACCCAGCATACCTTTCCTACCGCTTGCATGAGCTGAGTGGCAAAGTTTTTGTCTTGCTCTGACACACGATTAGGCGCATACAATCCGCTCATGCCTAAACCTAACTGAGAGGGGGTGTTTGGCATCACACGAACTAAATTGAGTTTTGTTGCCAGCATGTCATCTAAACGAGAACAACTGATGCCCGCAGCAATAGAAATAACAAGCTTGCCATCAAAGTTGACGGCTTGAAGTGGTTTACATACTTCGGCCATCATCTGGGGTTTGACCGATAAAACAACAATATCTGCCTCAGAGGCGGCCGCGAGATTATCACTGGTGGTACGGATACCAAAGGTGTGCTCTAAAGGCAAACGTCGAGTCTCTGAGGGGGCTGTTGCGGTTATATTTTGCGCTGGGTAGCCACCAGTAATCAGGCCAGAGACAATGGCTTTGACCATATTGCCCGCTCCGATAAAGGCTATTTTTTTATTTTCCATATACCTAATGTCCAAATCTCAATGGTTAATTATTGTTTTTATACCCAAGCATCTCGACAATACTGAGGCACACATGGCCTAGAGCTTACAGACTAAAGGCGCTTTTGGCTGTAGTCACGTTGGCCAAAAATGGCCGTGCCGATACGAACCATGGTACTTCCTGCTTCAATTGCAGCGGTCATGTCACCACTCATTCCCATTGAAAGCGTGTCGACATCTGGGTAGTGCTGGGCTAATTTTTGTTGTAGTTCTGCTAGCTGCTTAAATGCTTCAAGTTGTGCATGGTAGTCTGAGACGTTAGCAGGAATTGACATCAACCCTCTTAACGTGAGGTTGGGTAAGTGAGAAATCAACTCAGCTAACTCGAACAGTTCGTCGTGATTAACACCGGATTTGGAGGCTTCATTACTGGTATTGACTTGGATCAGGACTTGTAATGGTGCTTTATCAACGGGTCTTTGGTCATTAAGGCGAGTGGCTACTTTTGCGCGATCAATGGTGTGAACCCAATCGAAATGTTCGGCAATAGGGCGTGTTTTATTGGATTGAATTGGCCCGATAAAGTGCCATTCAATGCGATTGTTTGGATAATGGTCGGTAAAATACTGAATTTTATCGACGCCTTCTTGGACATAGTTTTCGCCAAATGCGATTTGTCCTGCTTGATATGCTTCGAGTAAAGCCTCTACTGGCTTTGTTTTACTGACGGCAAGAAGTTGGACAGACTCAGGAGCACGCTGGCATGCTTGCTCATCGTGACGGATTTGAGAGGTGATGTGCTCAATATTTTGTTGAATACTACTCATAACTGTACTTTAGATTTAAGGACTGTAAATGGATATCACTGAGTTACTGGATTTTAGTGTAAAACATAATGCTTCAGATCTACATCTTTCTGCAGGCGTATCTCCTATGGTACGCATTGATGGCGACGTTAGAAAGTTAGGTGTTCCTGCCCTAACACACCAAGAAGTTCATAGTTTGGTGTTTGAAATCATGAACGATGCTCAGCGTAACGAGTTTGAAGAGAAGCTGGAAGTCGACTTTTCATTTGAGTTACATAATGTTGGCCGTTTTCGTGTCAATGCTTTTAATCAATCTCGTGGTTGTGCTGCGGTCTTTCGTGCCATTCCAGGTACCATCCCCACATTAGAATCTTTAGATGCTCCGGACATTTTCAAAAAAATTGCCAATGCAGAAAAAGGGCTTGTTCTAGTAACTGGCCCCACAGGATCAGGTAAATCAACCACCTTAGCTGCTATTGTTGACTACATTAACCGCAATCACAACAAACATATTCTAACGATTGAAGATCCGATCGAATTTATCCATCCAAATATTAAATGCTTGATCAACCAGCGTGAAGTTCATCGAGATACTCGCAGTTTTGCCAATGCGTTACGCAGTGCGTTACGTGAGGATCCTGATGTGATTCTGTTAGGTGAGATGCGTGATAAAGAGACCATCAGTTTGGCATTGACGGCGGCTGAAACCGGGCACCTGGTACTTGGGACCTTACACACAAGCTCAGCGGCAAAAACCATTGATCGGATTATTGATGTGTTCCCCGGCAGCGATAAAGATATGGTGCGCTCGATGCTTTCAGAATCTTTGCGGTCGGTGATTGCACAAAAGCTTTTAAAACGTAACGGTGGCGGTCGAGTCGCCTGCCATGAAATTATGATGGGAACACCAGCGATACGTAATCTTGTTCGTGAAGATAAAATTGCTCAGATGTACTCAATCATTCAAACAGGGGCGGCTTACGGGATGCAAACGATGGAGCAACACGCACGTCAATTGCTGTCTCAAGGCATTGTGTCTCGAGAAGAGGTGGATCAAAAAGTCGAACTTGAAGCACAACACTTCTCATAACCTAAGGACAAAAGTATAAATGGACTTAGATATCTTTCTCGAAAGGATGCGAGATTTAAATGCGTCCGATCTCTATATCACGGTCGGCGCTCCCATATTATTTCGTGTGGATGGAGAACTGCGTCCACAAGGAGAGGCATTAACTCAGCCTGAAGTTGAATATCTCCTTGATAGTACGATGGACCCTGAACGTAGGGCTTCTTTTCGTCGTAGTTATGAATCAAATTTTGCCATCGTGCGAGAAAGTGGTCGTTTCCGAATCAGTGCTTTTTTTCAACGCGAATTACCAGGGGCGGTGATTCGCCGTATCGAAACTAAGATACCGACATTTGAACAACTGCAATTACCGGCTATTTTGCAAAATCTTGCGGTTGCCAAGCGGGGATTAGTCTTGGTGGTTGGGGCGACTGGCTCGGGTAAATCAACCACAATGGCGGCGATGACGGGGTATCGTAACAGCAATAAATCCGGGCATATTTTGACAGTGGAAGACCCTATCGAATTTGTCCATCAACACCAGCGCTGTATTGTCACCCAACGAGAAGTTGGCTTAGATACCGAAAGCTATGAGGTTGCGCTGAAAAACTCGTTACGCCAGGCACCTGATATGATCCTGATTGGAGAGATTCGTACACGGGAGACCATGGAGTATGCCATGACTTTTGCCGAAACGGGGCATTTGTGTATGGCAACGTTGCATGCAAACAATGCTAACCAAGCCTTAGAGCGTATTTTACATCTTGTACCCAGTGATCAAAAACAGCAGTTTCTATTCGATTTATCCATGAACTTAAAAGGGGTGGTGGGGCAGCAATTGATCCGCGATAAAAATGGTCACGGACGTCACGGTGTGTTTGAAATATTGTTAAATAGCCCACGGGTTGCAGAACTGATCCGGAGAGGGGATTTATATGAGCTCAAATCGACCATGGCTCACTCGAAAGAATTTGGTATGCAGACTTTCGACCAATCACTCTATAAGCTAGTTATGCAAGGAAAAATCAGTGAAGAAGATGCGTTGTACAGTGCTGACTCATCGAATGACTTACGTTTGATGCTAAAAACACAACGTGGAGACGGGATATCCTCGGGGTCGTTGACGAATGTTAAAATCACCATGGACTGAGAGAAGTGATACCCAAGCATTTTGAGGTTACTTGGGTATCAATATCTTTGGAATTTTTGGAATCTTTGGAAAGTTGATGACCCGGCAGATACTTATTCTGCCCAAAGGTTTTCAAACCAGCTTTCTAGAATGATGACGGCGGATTGGCAATCAACATTACCTTTTGATAGGGCTTTGTAGCCTCCCATATCAAAGAGTTCAGCGCGAGCTTCTGTGGTTGATAAACGCTCGTCATGCAGTTCAACAGGCAAACCAAAGCGACCTTGAAGGCGATTGGCAAACTTTTTTGCTCTGGGGGTGATTGTTTCAAGCGCTTTGCCGTGTAGGTCGGTGGGTAAGCCGACAACCAGTAAATTAGGCTGCCATTCCTTTATCTGTTTTTCGATATCATCCCAGTTTGGAATACCATCATTGGCTTTAAATGCTTTTAAAGGTGAAGCGGTACCGGTAATTTCTTGCCCGATAGCGCTACCGATACTTTTGGTGCCAAAATCAAAGGCCATAACTGTACGTGACATAGGGTGTTTCGAATCTCAATTAGGTGGAAAATGTAATCTGTTAAACAAACCTATTATGCATGACCTGCGTCTGAGGATAATTGGCTTGGGTTGATACCGAGCTTTTCGACGGCTTTTGTCCAACGTTCAGTAATTGGTGTATCGAAAATGATCTCTGGTGTTGCTTCAATCGTTAACCATGAGTTTTCTGCAAGTTCCATTTCGAGTTGGCCTGGGCTCCAACCAGAGTAACCCAGAGCAACCAGATAATCACTTGGCTCTGCTTCTGTTCCGAGCACAGAAAGAATATCGCGTGATGTGGTTACGGCTAACTCATCGGTCATTTGGATGCTTGATTCATAATAATCTTTCGGTTTGTGCAGGATAAAACCTCGATCTTCTGAAATCGGTCCGCCATTGTAAACGGGCTTATCTAAGCTGTCCTCAAAGAGACGTGGATGCACTGGCTGAACTTCGACCTGTTTAAGCATATTGCCGATCGTAATGTCGACAGGAGCGTTAATCATTAGACCCATTGCCCCTTCTTCATTGTGTTCGCACACATAAATGACTCTATGTTGAAAGTAAGGGTCTTTCATTCCGGGCATGGCAACTAAAAAATAGTTCTTTAGGTTCATTCCATTTCAGCCTTTTTGTTGTCACTCAAGCAAGCGCAGCACTTGTTAAGTTGTGATTACGCCAGCTTAAGCTAATTGATGGGCCTCTCTATTAACTGTACTACAATTTGGCGAGCTGTTCGCCTTTAATACGACGTTCAATCGCATCCATGAGTTTTCCAGTAATAGAAATATCAAAGGCGGCTTCGATTTCGCGAATGCAGGTTGGGCTGGTGACGTTGATTTCGGTCAGTTTATCACCGATTACGTCAAGACCGACAAAGATAAGTCCTTTCTCTTTCAGAGTCGGAGCAACAGCTTGTGCAATCTTCATATCCGTTTCACTAAGAGGTCGAGCTTCGCCTGTGCCGCCAGCGGCTAAATTACCGCGAGTCTCTCCTTTTGCAGGAATGCGTGCTAGACAATAAGGTATCGGCTCACCATCTACGACAAGGATACGTTTATCGCCATTGCTGATGTCCGGCACAAAAGTTTGCGCCATCGCGTAGTTTTGACCGTGGTTCGTCAGGGTTTCGATAATCACTGAGACGTTCGGATCGCCTTCTTTAACACGGAAAATGGATGCGCCACCCATACCATCGAGGGGTTTTAAAATTACATCGCCGTGTTCTTCACGGAAAGCTTTAATTTTTTCTGCTTTGCGAGTCACAATGGTGGTCGGTGTGAGCTCTGGGAACCAAGCAGTGAACAGCTTTTCGTTACAGTCACGTAGGCTCTGTGGTTTGTTGACAATCAGAACGCCTTGCTCTTCAGCTCGCTCAAGAATGTAGGTCGCATAGATGTATTCGGTGTCGAATGGAGGATCTTTACGCATGAGTACAGCATCAAGTTCAGAAAGTTCGATAGTCTGCTCTGATTTGAATTGGTACCAACCGTTGGGATCTTCTTGGAGTTCAACTATTTTGGTGTCGGCGATGGCTTTACCCTGGTCTAGGTGAAGGTCGCTCATTTCCATATAGTGAATTTCGTAGCCACGACGCTGTGCTTCAAGCATCATGGCAAAACTAGAATCTTTTTTGATATTAATGGACGAGATTGGGTCCATTACTATTCCGAGTTTAAGCATTGTATTTCTCCATTTAACCAAGGTCGCCAAAACGAACTTGTAAAGCGGTAATTGCGGTTAAAGCGGCCGTTTCAGTTCGAAGCACGCGAGGACCTAATAAGGTTTCTTCGAATTGATGCTCACGAGTCATTTCTATTTCGCCTGATGATAATCCACCCTCTGGACCGATTAAGAGGCGCACTTTTTCAATCGGAGTAGGCAGCGTGTTGATTGAGTATTTTGCTCGCGGATGTAAATTTAATCTCAAACCGTCGAATGACTCTTGGCACCATTGCTCTAGTGTCATGACAGGGCGGATTTCTGGGATACGGTTACGGCCACATTGTTCACAAGCGCTGATCGCAATTTTTTGCCATTGGGCGAGCTTTTTCTCAAAGCGTTTTTGATCGAGTTTTACACCGCAGCGTTCAGAAATAAGTGGGGTAATGCTGTTGACGCCAAGTTCTACCGATTTTTGGATGGTGAATTCCATTTTGTCACCTCGGGAGACGACTTGGCCAAGGTGCAGATCGAGCGGTGATTCAATGTTATGTTCTACACGCTCAGAGAGCTCAACCATTACACTTTTCTTTGTGACTTGGCTGATGACGGCTGGGAATTCCGCACCACTACCATCAAACAGAAGGACGGCTTGACCTTCTTTCATACGTAGCACTCGACCTATATGGCCAGCGGCATCTTCGCTTAAAGCGAGGGCTCCAAGTTGTTGAATGGTTTCTGGGTGATAAATTCGAGGGATACGCATCGTGTTGTTTTTTCCTGCATACGCGAGTATTGAGACACTAACATGGATGCTTTTTATCGAAAAAACAAGGGGCAGCTAAGGGCTTTCTCTTGAACAACTCGTCCCTTCCTCCATGTCATGGTGAAAGGGATTGGTCAATGTTCGACGTTATCGAAAGCCCTGAAAGAGATAACCGTGCTTAAAGAACCGTTTTGCAAGCGGCTTGTACGTATGGATTATGGTTACCTTGAATGTGTGCAATTCGCTGATCACGCTCGCATTCCCATTTATCAGCAGGATACGTTTTGTTCCAGGCACTCATCAATTGATTTTGTGATTTAGAAAGCTTGAAGCCGTAATGCTTACTCATATACAGGTATGTTCTAGCGATTGAACCACGAGCTCGATCGGGTGGCATGACTCTACGCTGTTTGAAGTTAACTTGCATGTCACAGCGGCCATAGCTTGCGCCATCTTTTCCTTTCCACTGACTGAAGTTGTAGTTAGAACGGTCACCATTCACTTCGCCAATTGCAGGGGTTAGGTTGTGCAAATCCGCTTCCATTAAACGAAATGTTTTGTCGCTACGAGAACAGTTCTTGCGTCCACCTTTTTGCCAACATTGACGTTGATGACCAAATTGCCAAGCTGGCACCACGTGTTCCCACTCTATGCGAGAGGCCCGTTTTTGTTGTTTGCGAATTTGGTATCCACAGGACGAAAGATCTGGAATCCCCTTTTTACCTTGCCATTGGATTTGGCAACCACAGTAAAAGCTGGTGGGATGATCTTGGTAAATTTTGACCGCTTCTCTTTTAGCGGCAGAAAAAGAACTGGGTGGAACGGCAAGAGTTGAGGTTGAGAAAACAAATAGTGATAAATAGAATAGATATTTCATAAGTAAAAGTACTAGAAAAGTATGAAGTTATCCATTCTAACACGCAAAAATCAAATTTTATGCTCGAGAGGGTTGACCTGTTGATATGATCGCTTTTTATAACCAAGTTTTTGGTTTGTTCAATAGGCAAAATACCAAAGGCTGCGTGTTATCAACAACGATTTACCATCAAAAGCGATGACTCATAAAATCTATGAGCCATTAGAGTGAGGGAATTTTTTGGGGGGCTTTAGAGGCCACTCTGGTGTTGCTTAAACTAGGAGAGCTGGACACCGGTAAATGCTAATAAGCAGCGACATTTTTGACAAGAATAAGTCGCTTGATTGCGTTGGACCTTATTATGGCGACGAATTGAAAGCGGGTAGGTCGTACAATGGCAACGGTATTCAAAGGTTTTACCTTGTACTGAAGCAACATCGAAGCTGTGAGTGGTTTTAGCGGGTACCTGAAACACATTCTCCATAATGTTTTGCCATTCTTTACCGTGTGGTTGAACACGACCGTAGATCTGATAAGTGATCAAGTGAGCGACTTCGTGAGGGATCACTTCTTTAAAGAAAGCCGTTGGGTTTTCGTCAAAAAGAATGGGGTTGAGGCGAATTTCATTGCGTTGTAAGTAGGCTTTTCCTGCTGCTTTACCACGAACATTGAAGTGACAAGAAGGCACTGGAAAAGTACGTTTAAATGCTTGCTCAGCTTTGATGACGCAATTGACGATCACTTGTCTGACTTTGTCACTTTGCTGATGTTTCACTCTGTACCTCATTAATCACAAAAAAAGCCCCCGCAGTTGCGAGGGCCCAAATCATACCATTTGTTATTTAAGGTGTGTGCTTTTTCTTAATCGTTGCATGGTAAGCGTGCCATGTTCCGTAGCCTAAGATAGGCATAGTAAACAGCATACCAATACCGTAGGTCGCAAAGCCAATGAGTATGCCCGCACAAATAATAATGGCCCAAACAATCATTGCGGGAATATTCGATTTAACAGCGTTAAAGCTTGTAAATACGGCGGTCATCATATCGACTCTTCTTTCCATCATTAAGGGGATCGAAAAGGCTGAGATGCTAAATACGACACAGGCCAAAACAAATCCAACCACAGAACCAATGGCTAAAAATGGTAAAAACTCACTCAAAGGTGCACCTTGTACAGCAGGGTATATTGCATGCAGAAGAGCAGCAATGCGCATCCAAAAGATCATGCTGATCGCCAACAGCACTGCAAATGCCCATTGTGATGTTGAATTTCGACTGATGGCTTTCATTGAATGCAGTAAACTTGGTCTGTGGCCACGTTCTCTCTCCCAACTCGCATCATAGAGCCCAAGAGCCAAGAAGGGGCCAATCAGCATATAGACAACCAAGCTGGGCATCACCACCAAGTGTGAGCCTTGCCACTCAACTAACAGAACGATGCCGACAGCTGCAGCCATAAAACACATGCCATAAAAGGCACTAATAAAGGGCATTCTAACGAAATCATGGCAGCCTAACGCTAGCCAGTGGAAGGGAGAGGTCACGGTGACTTTATTGCAGGGAATGGTTCTGGCGTAGTGTTGGTCAGACTGCGATTTGTGTTTATTTTGGATCTCAGATGGATTCACTGTTCGAGGCATAATTCCTCCTTGATTTATTCCATGATGTCGATCTGTACCAAACGAAACAAGCTGTAACCCATCTCATTATTTGTCTTACTTGTAGACTGAGTGTGTCGCTGTCATTCGTGTAAAGCGACATAAATGCTCATTCGTTTTTGTTTACGTAAAACCTTTCCAACTGCTCGCTGTGTTTGGTATCAAGCCGTAAATGAGTGCTGTATTAGTGAAGGTGATTCACCAATAGAACACAAAAATGCCCTCAGTGACAAAACGCCTTTGAGCATCATCTTTAACTATCGGTGGGGATGGTGAAATTTACAAATAATTGCTGTCTTTTTGTTCAATTTAAGTGTTCAAATTTAGGAGGAAGTAGTATTACACCAAAAATGAGAGGCATAAAAAAACCCTCGCAATAGCAAGGGTCTTTGTTGCTCCGTGCTGATGTTATTTGATACCAGCGAAGTCTCTTAGCAGATGTGCTTTGTCTGTGGCTTCCCAAGGGAACTCGTCACGACCAAAGTGGCCATATGCTGCTGTCTTCTTGTAGATTGGTTGCAGAAGGTTCAGCATTTCTTGTAGGCCGTATGGGCGTAGATCGAAGTGCTGACGTACAGCTTCAATGATGATGTCGTGTGATACTTTTTCTGTACCAAATGTTTCCACCATGATGGAGGTTGGATCAGCAACACCGATTGCGTAAGAAAGTTGGATTTCACAACGATCAGCCATGCCTGCAGCGACAATGTTTTTCGCTACGTAACGTGCTGCGTAAGCGGCAGAGCGGTCTACTTTCGATGGATCTTTACCAGAGAATGCACCACCACCGTGACGAGCAGCACCGCCGTACGTATCTACGATGATTTTACGGCCTGTTAGACCACAGTCACCCATAGGGCCACCGATTACGAAACGGCCAGTTGGGTTGATGAAGAAATTGGTTTCTTTGTTGATCCACTCAGAAGGCAATACTGGTTTAATGATCTCTTCCATTACCGCTTCGCGTAGATCTGGCGTAGAGATGGAATCACAGTGCTGAGTTGAAAGAACAACAGCATCAATACCAACAATTTTGCCTTGGTCGTACTGGAAGGTTACCTGAGATTTTGCATCTGGACGAAGGAAATCCAGTTTACCGCTCTTACGAACTTCAGCTTGCTTTTTCACTAGCAGGTGAGAGTAAGTGATTGGAGCAGGCATTAGGATCTCAGTTTCGTTGGTTGCGTAACCAAACATGATACCTTGGTCACCAGCACCTTGCTCTTTAGGATCTTCCTTATCAACACCTTGATTGATATCTGGAGACTGTTTACCAATGGTGTTTAGAACAGCACAAGAGTCTGCATCAAAACCCATGTCAGAATGAACGTAACCAATTTCACGAACGGTTTCACGAGTGATTTCCTCGATATCAACCCATGCAGAAGTGGTTACTTCACCGCCAACCATAACCATACCGGTTTTGACGTAAGTTTCACAAGCAACACGTGCCTTCGGGTCTTGCTCAAGAATTGCATCAAGAACGGCGTCAGAAATTTGGTCTGCGATTTTATCTGGATGGCCTTCTGAAACAGATTCAGAAGTGAACAGGTGCTTAGCCATGATAGCTCCAATCTTAAAGTTTACTCACAGTGCGCTTACATTAGCGGACTCTGAAAATACAATACGTTTTGTAGGTGTTTCTACATCTAGACGTCTATTTTAAATTTACACGTTCAAATTACAAGCTCTTTTTATAAAGGGATGAGCAGTTTTGATCTATTAATTGTTTGCTTGATAGTCATGAGCCAGAGTACATGCTGCTTGGCGGGTCAATGTCGCCATTGAGAGCAGAACAAAATATATTTTGGGCAGATAAATTCGTTTCACTGGTTTTTTGCTTCGGTATCGTTGAGAAAGCAAAAATTTGCAGCAAAATAATGCGTAAAACCCTTAAAAATCTGGAGTAAACGTTTGCAGTCATAATTTTGCTTTGAGAGAATGTCATGTGCACTCAATGTGCTTACATCTCTTTATCAATTTGCTTTCATGCACTCAGGAGCAGACATGTCTTCTCATAACCATCTTTCGAACAAACAGCTCGCTAATGCTATCCGTGCTCTCAGTATGGACGGTGTACAACAGGCCAATTCTGGTCACCCAGGTGCACCTATGGGCATGGCTGACATCGCTGAAGTTCTTTGGCGTTCTCACTTAAACCATAATCCAGCAAACCCTGAGTGGGCTGACCGTGACCGTTTTGTGCTTTCAAATGGTCATGGCTCTATGCTGATTTATTCGTTATTGCACCTAAGTGGTTATGAGTTGTCGATTGACGATTTAAAAAACTTCCGTCAACTGCATTCTAAAACCCCAGGCCATCCTGAATACGGATACGCACCTGGTGTGGAAACAACAACGGGTCCTCTCGGCCAAGGCATCACTAACGCTGTTGGTATGGCAATGGCTGAAAAAGCGCTAGCCGCTCAGTTCAACAAAGAAGGCCACGAGATTGTTAATCACTTTACTTATGCTTTCATGGGTGATGGCTGCTTGATGGAAGGTATTTCGCACGAGGCTTGCTCTCTTGCAGGTACACTAGGCCTTGGCAAACTGATCGCATTCTGGGATGACAACGGCATCTCTATCGACGGTCACGTTGAAGGTTGGTTCTCTGATGACACACCTAAACGTTTTGAAGCTTATGGTTGGCACGTCATTCCAGCGGTAGATGGTCACGATCCTGAAGCAATTAACGCTGCTATCATTGCTGCAAAAGCAGACCCACGACCTACGCTTATCTGTACTAAAACGATCATCGGTTTTGGTTCTCCAAACAAATCGGGTTCACACGACTGTCACGGTGCGCCACTCGGTGCTGAAGAAATTGCAGCGACACGTAAAGAACTAGGTTGGGAACACGGTCCTTTTGAAATTCCGCAGGAAGTCTACGCAGAATGGTCAGCAAAAGAAGCAGGCGCAGCTAAGGAAGCTTCGTGGAACGAGAAACTTGCAGCTTATGAAGCAGCGTACCCTGAGCTGGCCGCTGAATTCAAACGCCGCGTAAACGGTGAACTGCCTGCTGAATGGGAAGCAAAAGCAAACCAAATCATTGCTGACCTTCAAGCAAACCCTGCAAACATCGCATCACGTAAAGCTTCTCAAAACGCACTAGAAGCGTTTGGTCAAATGCTTCCGGAATTCATGGGCGGCTCTGCTGACCTAGCGCCGTCTAACCTAACCATGTGGTCTGGCTCTAAATCTCTAGAAGCAAACGACTTCTCTGGTAACTACATCCACTATGGTGTACGTGAATTCGGTATGACCGCGATCATGAACGGTATCGCGCTACACGGCGGTTTCGTGCCTTACGGCGCTACATTCCTAATGTTCATGGAGTACGCTCGTAATGCAATGCGCATGGCGGCTCTGATGAAAATTCAGAACATCCAGGTGTACACGCACGACTCTATCGGTCTTGGCGAAGATGGCCCAACTCACCAACCGGTTGAGCAAATGGCCTCTCTGCGTCTTACTCCAAACATGAGTACATGGCGTCCATGTGACCAAGTTGAGTCTGCAGTAGCATGGAAACTGGCGATTGAACGTAAAGACGCACCAACGGCACTGATTTTCTCTCGTCAAAACCTAGCGCAACAAGCACGTACAGCAGAGCAAGTCGCTGACATCGCGAAAGGTGCATACATCCTGAAAGACAGTGACGGCAAGCCAGAGCTGATCCTAATCGCGACAGGTTCTGAAGTTGAACTCGCAATGAAAGCAGCTGAGCAACTTACCGCTGAAGGTAAGAAAGTACGCGTTGTTTCAATGCCATCTACTGATGCATTCGACAAGCAAGATGCTGCTTACCGTGAATCTGTACTACCATCAGACGTCACCGCTCGTATCGCAATCGAAGCGGGTATCGCTGACTTCTGGTACAAGTACGTAGGCTTTGACGGTCGCATCATTGGTATGACGACATTTGGTGAATCTGCGCCGGCAAGTCAGCTGTTTGAAATGTTTGGCTTTACGGTAGAAAATGTCGTGAATACAGCAAACGAATTATTAGCGTAATTAAAGCCGATTAACACAGTAAACCGAGTCACATGGCTCGGTTTTTTGATCAGGTCTCCTGCCATTTTTTCTGCTGTGAAGCACGACGATTGATTTGGCAGAAGGCAGTGGCGTGTTTTGAAGCACGTATGAAACTAACTTAATGCGATTTATGTTGCTATCGGTTACTATCGTGTAACACGAAAATCATGTAAGGCGATGGAAGAATGCTAAGAGTTGCGATCAATGGATTTGGACGTATCGGTCGTAATGTACTGCGGGCAGTATATGAAAGTGGTAAGCAAAATCATATCAAGATTGTTGCTGTGAATGAATTGGCTAAGCCGGAAGCGATGGCACATTTGCTACAGTATGACTCTAGTCATGGCCGCTTTGAAAAAAAAGTGTCTCATGATCAGGGATACCTCTATATCCACCATGACTCCAGCACACAAAATAGTGAATCGTGTGATCGCATACGAATTCTGCAGTGTGAGGAGATTGCGCGGTTACCATGGCATGAACTTGAGATAGATATTGTACTGGATTGTACTGGAGTATTTGGTTCTCAGGCAGATGGTCAGGCTCACATTCGAGCCGGAGCCCAAAAAGTACTCTTCTCTCATCCCGGTGCTCATGATGTCGACAATACGATCATTTTTGGAGTCAATCACCAGACCCTAAAAGATGAACACCGTGTTGTGTCCAATGGTTCATGTACGACCAATTGTATTGTGCCAATTATAAAAGTTTTGGATGAGGCCTTTGGCATTGAATCGGGTACGATTACGACGATTCATTCTGCCATGCATGATCAACAAGTGATTGACGCATACCATGATGATTTGCGCCGAACCCGTTCTGCCAGCCAATCGATCATTCCTGTTGATACCAAACTTCATAAAGGTATTGAAAGGATTTTTCCGAAATTTTCCAACAAATTTGAGGCTATTTCGGTTCGAGTTCCGACCATAAATGTCACAGCAATGGATTTAAGTGTCACAATCTGTTCAAATGTGAAAGTTAATGACATAAATCAAACCATTGTTAAGGCATCTCAGTGTACATTACGTGACATTGTTGACTATACTGAAGCGCCGCTTGTTTCCATTGACTTTAATCATGACTCTCATAGTGCCATAGTGGATGGAACGCAAACCCGAGTGAGTAATGGGCACCTCGTGAAAATGTTGGTTTGGTGTGATAACGAATGGGGTTTTGCCAATCGTATGCTGGATACCGCTTTAGCCATGCAAGCGACTTCACATACGGCTCGTTAATCACGAAGCAGCGATGGAGAAAATCTTTATTTCAGGCCTTGAAATAAATAAGATGTATCTCCATATCTAAAACCAGTTTGAAGAATTAACAGGCTTGGCAGGATTGCCAAGTTTTCAAAAACTTTTAATGATTAAATAATTGAGAGGACACATCATGTCTGTAATCAAGATGACTGACCTGGATCTTGCAGGTAAACGTGTATTTATCCGTGCTGACCTAAACGTGCCAGTAAAAGACGGTAAAGTAACTTCAGATGCACGTATCATCGCATCTCTTCCAACTATCAAGCACTGTTTAGAAGCAGGCGCGAAAGTGATGGTTACATCTCACCTAGGTCGCCCAACTGAAGGTGAATACGCTGAAGAGTTCTCTCTACAACCTGTCGTTAACTACTTAAACGATGCTCTTGATTGTGAAGTTAAACTAGCGAAAGACTACTTAAACGGTCTAGAACTCAACACTGGTGAACTGGTTGTTCTTGAAAACGTTCGCTTTAATAAAGGCGAGAAGAAAAACGAAGAAGAACTATCTAAAGCATACGCTGCGCTATGTGACATCTTTGTAATGGACGCATTTGGAACGGCTCACCGTGCTCAAGCATCTACTCACGGTGTTGGTATGTTTGCTCCTATCGCTTGTGCTGGTCCTCTTCTTGCGGCTGAACTAGAAGCACTAGGTAAAGCAATGGATAACCCAGAGCGTCCACTAGTCGCTATCGTTGGCGGCTCTAAGGTATCGACGAAACTAACGGTGCTTGAGTCTCTATCTAAAATCGCTGACCAACTTGTTGTTGGGGGTGGTATTGCTAACACATTCATTGCAGCTGAAGGTCACAATGTAGGTAAGTCTCTATACGAAGCAGACCTAATTGAAACAGCTCAGAAACTAATGAAAGAGTGTGCTATTCCAGTAGCAACGGACGTGGCATGTGCGAAAGCATTCGACGAGAACGCAGAAGCTGAAATCAAGCACGTTTCCGAAGTTCAAGATGACGACATGATTTTCGACCTAGGTCCAGAGTCAACGGCTGCTCTAGCTGAAATCATTGGTAATGCAAAAACGATCCTTTGGAATGGTCCTGTTGGCGTATTCGAATTCAAAAACTTCGAAGCGGGTACGGCTGGTATCTCTAAAGCAATCGCTGAATCTGCAGGTTTCTCTGTAGCTGGTGGTGGTGACACGTTAGCCGCTATCGATAAGTTCGGTATCAAAGCCGATGTTTCATACATCTCTACGGGTGGCGGTGCTTTCCTTGAGTTCGTAGAAGGTAAAGTACTTCCTGCAGTAAAAATGCTAGAAGCACGCGCAAAATAATTGCTTATAAAGCGGGAGAGGATTCTCCCGCTTTCTGTTTGCTGCAACGAGAAACGAACTCTGATAAAATAGGGTATGTTGTGAGCAAACGTTTGCTAGATTGTTAATTTAATAAGTTTTGTTTAAAAAACGACAGATAAATAGGATGACCTCCATGTCTAAGATCTTCGACTTTGTAAAACCAGGTGTTATTTCTGGCGATGACGTACAGAAAGTATTTGAAGTAGCAAAAGAGAACAATTTTGCCCTTCCAGCTGTAAACGTAGTAGGTACTGACTCTGTAAACGCAGTACTGGAAGCTGCGGCAAAAGTGAAAGCGCCAGTTGTGATTCAATTCTCTAACGGCGGTGCGGCTTTCTTTGCTGGTAAAGGCGTAAAACTTGAAGGTCAAGGTCCTCAAATCCTTGGTGCTGTAGCAGGCGCTAAATACGTTCACGCGGTTGCTGAAGCTTACGGCGTACCTGTTATTCTTCATACTGACCACGCTGCAAAGAAGCTTCTTCCATGGATCGACGGTCTACTAGATGCGGGTGAAGAGTTCTTCGCTCAAACTGGTAAGCCTCTATTCTCTTCTCACATGCTAGACCTTTCTGAAGAGTCTCTAGAAGAGAACATCGAGACATGTGCTAAGTACCTAGAGCGCATGGCTAAAATGAACATGACAATCGAGATCGAACTAGGTTGTACTGGTGGTGAAGAAGACGGCGTAGATAACTCTGATATGGATGCATCTGAGCTTTACACTTCTCCAGAAGACGTTGCTTACGCATACGAAAAATTAAGCGCTGTGAGCCCACGCTTCACTATCGCTGCTTCTTTCGGAAACGTACACGGTGTTTACAAACCAGGTAACGTTGTACTAACGCCAACTATCCTACGTGATTCTCAAGCATACTGTGCTGAGAAGTTTGGTATTGCACCTAACGCTCTAAACTTCGTATTCCACGGTGGTTCTGGCTCAACTGAAGCTGAAATCCAAGAGTCTATCGGCTACGGTGTGATCAAAATGAACATCGATACTGATACACAGTGGGCAACATGGGATGGTATCCGCAAGTACGAAGCAGAGAACCACGATTACCTACAAGGTCAAATTGGTAACCCAACTGGCGAAGATGCGCCAAACAAGAAGTACTACGATCCACGTGTATGGCTACGTGCTGGTCAAACTTCAATGGTTGCTCGTCTAGAGAAAGCATTCGCAGACCTAAACGCAGTTGATGTACTGTAATCGTCTGATTCGAGATTAAAAGTTAGCCCGCTCTTTTGAGTGGGCTTTTTTTTATTGTTTTCAAGCTACTTTGGGGGGCCACTTGAACAGAATGTTTAATTGAATTTCGTAAGAAATTTTATTGCTAAGCTTTATTTATAATCTTATTACTTTTTTCTGCTTTCAATGTGCTAAGTCATCAATAAAGAAGAATAAAATTTAGTCAACTTGGTGGAAAAATGTAAAAGCATTGCATACCCTTTAACAGGACGGTGTCGGAACTATTGGATAACGCACTGTTTTGCCATTCTTTACTCACGCCTATGTACCAGAGCTCTGGCATAACAAGCGCCACAAAAAACAATGACCGTTCACCAATTTAAGCGAGGAGTAGTGGTAAAGAAAGAGCGAACAGGTTTTCCTTTATGGCTGCTCAATGATTGAGTTAATTTGAGGGTAGGAATTATGGCAGGAGATTCGACGGGGTTGGAAACCTCGATTTCCGGAGGGGTGGATAAAGCATCAGCTTGGCTGAATGATAACTCTGACCTTATCGTGCAGTATGGTGTGAATATTATTTCCGCAATACTGATTCTTTTTATCGGTAACATTATTGTCAAGGCTATTGCAGGCAGTGTTGCAAAAGTGCTTGAAAAGAAAAACATGGATAAGGCGGTTGTCGAATTCGTCCATGGTCTAGTTCGTTATCTTCTGTTTGTTATTGTGTTGATTGCAGCACTAGGGCGTTTAGGCGTTCAAACGGCTTCTGTTGTTGCGATTATTGGTGCTGCTGGTTTAGCTGTCGGTTTGGCTTTACAGGGGTCTCTATCGAACTTTGCCGCAGGGGTTCTTATTGTGGCTTTCCGTCCGTTTAAGTCTGGTGATTATGTTGAGGTCGGCGGAACCGCTGGTACGGTAGACTCGATCCAAATTTTCCAAACGGTTTTGAAAAGCCCAGACAATAAAATGATCGTTGTTCCTAATTCTGCTGTTATTGGTGGGGCGATCACGAACTACTCTCGCCATGATACACGCAGAGTTGATATGATGATTGGTGTTTCATACAACGCTGATTTACAGAAAACTCAACAAATTATTCGTGAAACGCTAGAAAAAGATCCTCGTATTCTTAAGGACCCGGATATGACGATAGGTGTTGTTGAACTCGCAGATTCTTCCGTTAATATTGTCGTGAGGCCATGGTGTAAAACCGGCGATTACTGGGGAGTTCATTTTGACTCGACTCAGGCGTTGAAAGAAGCATTAGATGCGGCAGGGATTGAAATACCATATCCACAGATGGATGTGCATGTAAATAAAGTGAATGCATAATTTTATCTAAGTATATTCATACATTGACTAAGCGAGGCAATAGCCTCGCTTATTGTTAGAGATAAATATATTTTTAGCCAAATACGTTTAGGCTCAATCAACGATGTGATTCAGTCGGTAACTTGAGAAGTCTGGATAAAATGCGAGACTAAATATTACTCTTAAGTAACTCGTTGACCAGCAGTGATGCGATCGTGAACATCATACAAGCAATCGCAATGTCCAAGCCTTTTTTCACCTTCGGTTTTGATAGAGTCGGTCCAAGTTTAGCTGCACTGATTGACAGAGTGTAAAACCAGACGAAAGAAGCCATGATAGTACCGATAGCGAAGGATAAACGCTCATCGCCTTCAAACTGGCCACCGATAGAGCCAAGTATAACTACAGTATCCAAATACAAGTGAGGGTTTAGAACTGTGACAGCTAAGGCACCTAAAATCACAGTCTTACGTCCTCGGGTAGCGATCTCTTGCTGCGAGGTTGCTGTTTGTGTGGAGCTAAAAGCATTTTTTAAAGACAGTAGCCCATAAGCAGTAAGAAAAAGGATTCCGCCGAGTGTGACTAAATTGAGTAGCATTTCATTTTGAGATAATAGCGCTCCACCGCCAAAGATCCCCAAAGATATAAACACGGTGTCAAGCAAACTACAAATGGTTGCCGTAGTAAGGTGATGGTGGCGTTTGATCCCTTGGTTCAGGACATAAGCATTTTGTGCACCGATCGGGATAATCATCGAAGCCCCTAAACCAAACCCTTGTAATAAAACGCCAAGACTCACTATGTTTACCTCAAATAATGATGTTTAAAATATATACCCAAATGATTTCAAGATGCTGTGTTCAGCGAGTTAAGGGCACTCGCTCTGAATCAAGTATCTTGAGGTCATTTGGGTACAAACTAGGGCGGTAAGGTAACGATTTTATTTGAATAAGTATAATTAATGATATTAATATTATATAAGTTTTGCTTATGAAGGGTTGGAGTTATTGTGCGAGGACTGGATTATAAATGGTTAGAAGCGCTTGATGCGGTGATCTATCAAGGCAGTTTTGAGAGAGCGGCTGAACACCTATTTGTCTCTCAGTCTGCGGTGTCCCAAAGAATTAAGCAGCTCGAAAAATACATTGCTCAATCGGTTTTAATTCGCGGGCAACCTCCTCAACCTACAGTCATTGGTAAAAAGTTACTTGGGCTATATCGAAGAGTACGTTTATTAGAAAATGATATTCTTCCGGAACTGAAAAATGACAGTGAAACTCGCCCTGTTCAACTTTCTTTAGCGACTAATGCAGATAGCTTGGCGACTTGGTTATTACCTGCTTTAGAGAATATTATGAAGCAAAGACAGGTTGAGCTGAAGATGACTATTTATGGTGAATCGCGGTCGCTTGAAAAATTAAAAAGTGGTGAGGTTGCTGGGGCTATTAGCCTTGAGCCACATGCCATTGCGGGCTGTCGTGCCGATTATCTTGGCCGTATGGACTACGTGTGTGTGGCAAGCTGCGATTTTTATCAACGTTTCTTCAGTCATGGTGTTAATAGGCAAACATTATCTCTGGCTCCAGCAGTCTCATATGATAAATACGATGATTTGCATAAAAAGTTTTTGACCGAGCATTTCGATGTAAGGTTAGACAGCATCATTCATCACAATATTAGTAACTCAGAAGCATTTTTAAAAATGGCTTTGGCTGGCGTTGCTTACTGTTTGATCCCGTTTATACAGGTTAAAGATGAATTAGAACAGGGCAGGCTGATAGATATTACCCCGGGGCTTGTGATGTCTTATCGAATTTACTGGCATCATTGGCAGCTTGAAACGGGAGTACTTCAGGAAATCTCTCAAGCAATCGTGCATTATGCACAAGATCATTTACCGCAGTAAGGTTGTTGGCTAAAGGTCTGCTTAAAGTCAGGATTGTGTCAAGTCTTGTGCGGGGGGCTTAGATCCTACAGATATATTCCTATAATAGCATATGCCTGAGTGGCCCCAAGATGCTCTTGAAAGTACTCTTCAGGCACTTAGGAGATAAGCTCAAGCTATGCGTAGTCTAAAGGTTGCCTAAACCGAGCAGTTTGGTGCCGTGTTTAGTTTCCTAGATAATTGAGAACGATGTAAAAAGCTCTTTTTATCCAAAAGGGTTATTCGGTCATTTTAGTCTAGTCTCAAGGTCAACTGACTCAGAGTTTGAGCTGTGAATATTTATTATGGATGGGTTTATTAAATGAAATGGTTTTCAAGTTTGTTGGTTACTACGTTAAGTATTTGCTGTGTTTCTGTTTACGCTGATGAAGGGCTTAACTTTCCTCATGTCACAACAACAGGTTATGGTGAAATTTCAGCAAAGCCCGATATGGCAACATTTTCGGTTAGAGTAGTCGAGACAACATTAACAGCGGAGCAGGCAAAACAAGCAGTAGATGGTGTTGTCGAGCGTTTCCTAAAAAGCTTAGAAGATATTGGTATTTCCAAAAGCAATATCAGCAGTTCAAATTTGTACATTTCACCTCAATATCATTATCCGAAATCGGGCAGCTCTGAACTTGTCGGTTACCGTGCATCACGAACGGTAGATGTTGTGGTTATGGATTTAGCCAAACTAAACCAATATCTTGATATGGCACTAAAATCGGGTATTAACCAAGTGGATAATATCCAATTGAAAGTTTCAGATCAGACGAAATATCAGCAAAAAGCACGTTTAGCCGCGATCCAAGACGCAAAAAGCAAAGCAGACTTTTTGGCGCAAGGTTTTGATAAAAAATTGGGTGATATTTGGTTGATTAATGATGATAGGGCTCCCTCTCAGCCTGTAATCATGCGTTCAATGATGATGGATACAGAGCAAAACTCGAATGGATATCAGGATTCCAACTTGATTATTCGTGATCAAGTGGATGTGATTTATAAGCTGAAGTAAAGCGAGAAGTGAGACAGCAGAGGGGATGCTATGATTCCCCCTGCTTTTTTATATGCTTACTTTTAGTGAAGGATGCGCGCTCGTATTGTGCCTTCAATTCCTTTTAATTTAACTAATGCTTCTTCTGAGCGATGTGTTTCAACATCAATGACCACATAACCAATCTCAGCTGCTGTTTGTAAGTACTGACCTGCGATGTTAATGCCTTCTTCAGCGAAGATAGTGTTGATTTGAGTTAGGATACCTGGGCGATTTTTGTGAATGTGTAATAAGCGAGAGCACTCACGATGCTCAGGCAAAGACACTTCTGGAAAATTAACACTGGATAACGTTGAACCATTATCTGAGTATTTGGCTAATTTTCCTGCCACTTCTACACCGATATTTTCTTGAGCTTCTTGTGTTGAGCCACCCACATGCGGAGTTAAGATGACATTATCAAATTGCTGCAGTGGAGACTCGAAACGATCGGCATTAGTTTTGGGTTCTACTGGAAAAACATCAATCGCAGCACCGGCAATATGGCCGGATTCTAAGCTGTGACATAGGGCTGGAATATCGACAACAGTGCCACGAGCTGCATTAATAAAAATGGCACCCGGCTTCATGCGGGCAAACTCTTCACTGCCCATCATATTTTTTGTTTCTGGTGTTTCGGGAACATGGAGAGAAATTACATCACATTTATTCAGTAAGTCACTCATGGTAAAGACTTGGGTTGCGTTACCAAGTGAGAGCTTATTCTCGATATCGTAGTAGTAAACACGCATACCTAAGTTTTCAGCGATGATACCCAACTGAGTACCGATATGACCGTAGCCGATAATACCCAGTCGTTTTCCACGTGCTTCGTAGGAATGGTCAGCACTTTTCTTCCAAACTCCTCGATGGGCTAAGGCATTTTTCTCTGGAATACCTCTTAATAGTAGAAGGATTTGGCCAAGGACGAGTTCTGCTACACTGCGAGTATTAGAAAAGGGCGCATTAAATACTGGAATTCCGCGATTGGCGGCAGCAGTGAGATCGACCTGATTGGTGCCAATACAAAAACACCCAATCGCAACAAGTTTATTGGCAGCGCTAATGACTTTTTCAGATAAATGAGTACGAGAACGGATACCGATAAAGTGGACATCTTTTACTGCTTTGAGCAACTCTTCTTCAGAGAGCGAGCCTTTATGATAATCAATATTGCTATAACCTGCCGCTTGGAGTACTTCAACAGAAGAAGGATGGAGGCCTTCGAGTAAGAGAATTTTTATTTTATCTTTTTCTAATGAAATTTTTGCCATTTTATCGTCCTTAACATGGGAAGTGAGCTAAATGAACGCAGGTGAGAAAAACGATTAAACGAATACGTTTATGAAGGAAGCAATCGTTTTCCTGTGCGATATCTATCAATAAAGTAACAAAAAAAATTGCTTTGGGTAAGAAAATTATGTTTTAAGGTATGCTTTTCTTGGTCGGTATAAAAAACGGTGCATTTCGGCACCGTTTATACCCAAATAACCTCAAGATGCTGCGTTCATCTTGAGGTTATTTGGGTATATATATTTTGTATATAGTATTTTGACACTGCTATACCCAAGTGACTTTGAGAGCGTCTCGCTGAACAAGGCACTTTACGGCTACTTGGGTAAAGTCATTACTCTTCTATATGGGCACCTTCTGGAGTGCCTGTGATAACAATATCGGCGCCACGGTGAGCAAACAAACCGACAGTTACTACACCAGCAATGGCGTTGATTTTGTCTTCTAATTCTTTTGGATTAGTAATTTGCATATTATGGACATCGAGAATGACGTTGCCGTTATCGGTGATAACACCTTCACGATATGCAGGATCTCCACCTAGTTTTACCAGTTCACGAGCAACGAAAGAGCGTGCCATTGGAATCACTTCAACAGGGAGTGGGAATTGGCCAAGTACATCGACAGCTTTGGTACCATCAACAATACATACGAATTTATCAGAGATGGCAGCAACGATCTTTTCACGAGTTAGGGCTGCACCGCCACCTTTGATCATGTCACGTGTTGCGTTAATTTCATCTGCACCATCGACATAGACATCTAATTTGATCACGTCGTTGCACTCAAAGACTTCAATACCGAGTTCTTTGAGGCGTTCAGTAGAAGCAACAGAGCTAGACACTGCACCTTTGATATCATCTTTGATACTGCCTAAGGCATCGATGAAGTGATTGACGGTCGAGCCGGTACCCACACCGACAATGCTGCCTTTCTCAACGTATTTGAGAGCTGCCCAACCAGCCGCTTTTTTCATTTCATCTTGGGTCATACCTATCTCCTGATTGAGGGTTCGTTGTTATTTTCGGCGTGATTATAACGAGTCAGCTTTATTTTTCCCATCGCCAGATTTTGCTGGGTGTCACGATCTTAGGCAGAGGGATGTCCCAAGCTTCGCTAGGAAGTTGTTCTACTTGCTGGCAGTCATACGCTAAGCCAATGGGCTTGGCACCTTCTCCGCTATTAAACCAACCGGAAAGTGTGCGGTCGTAATAGCCTCCACCCATACCAAGCCGCTGGCCATTATTATCGAATGCAACTAATGGGGTGAAAATGATGTCCAGTTCTTTTAGAGGCTTTAAGTCAGTAATGTCTAATTTGGGCTCTAAAATACCATATTGGTTTGGAACTAACGATTTTTGTTTGTCATAAAGGAGAAACAGTAAGTGGCCCGGAGAGAAAGGATGAAGGACAGGTAGGTAAACCGATTTATCTTGTTGCCATAACCAATCAATAAGTGGTGCTGTGTCAAGTTCACCATCTGCGGCAAGGTAAAGAGCAATATGTTGCGCGTGTTGGATTTCTGGCAACAGTGCACATTGCTTAACCAGTGTCTTACCCGCGTGAATTTGTTTTTCGCGCTCTAGAGATAAGCGCAGTTGTCGAATTGTTTTGCGTAGTGTTTGTCGAGATAAATCTGACATATTGAGGATACCCCAGGGTGCCGTTGAGGATTGTGGCCCTTGAACCAGCTGGTTCAAGGCGGATCAGCAATGATAACCGTAGGCTTCTCGGTGCATGCCAAGCTTGCTCAATAGTTATCAAGTACTAACCCTTAAGGATTGCTTATCGGCTCAGGGACTTAAATCCGTCTGACAAACACCCCAGGGTAAATTTGGTTCTTATTGCTGTCCTTGCATCGTCTTTGTCAGCGCTTGTTCTAGAGAGTTATTGAGCTTTTCCATTCGCTCGGTTATCTCTCGCTGCTGACCATTTGCTTCATAAGATTTTGTTTGCAGCTCGTGACAAATATTTAAAGCAGCAAAAGTCAGTAGTTGAATCTCATTGGTTACCTTAGTACGTTCAGCCATCTCTTTCAATCGTCGATCGAGATCTTTTGCTGCGGCGATCAGTGACTCTTCCTGTCCACTTGGACAGTTTACTCGTGTCATTTTGCCAAGGATTTCAACCTCAACCGCTTGATTACTCATAATGAATAGACTCTACACTCGCGATATCTAAGGCATTGCTCAATGCAACTACCGAGGAGGAAACTATAGGAAAACCGCCATTAAGATTCAAGCATTTCCCATAATAGAAATGGAAATGGTTGAGTGATCACACAGGAATTGGACAAATTGAGCAAATGGTGTTCAAAATTGGCAGGGATAGTCGTTTCAGACAAGTGGGCTTGATGATAGGATATAGCGATACATAATGATGCAAGAAATGAGTGAAATCATGCTTCCAGAATACCAATCTATTGCTAATGAATTAAAATCGGCCAATCTAGCTGTTACCCCTGCTGAACTGCATGGTTTATTGACGGGGATGCTCAGTGGTGGTATCGCAACAAGTGATAACACATGGCAACCGATTCTATTTGATTACACCAATGAAGGAATGGGCTGGCCGACAGCCGCTCTGGCGCTTGCTCAACAAGTGTTTAAAGTAACTGCTGATGAGTTAACAGGCACGTCAATGGAGCTCTCTTTATTGCTTATCGAGGAACCTGGAGATGAAGGCATCTTTACTTTAGCCGATAGCCTTTCTGATTTTGTAAATCACTTTATTTCAGGCTTAGGTTTGGCGGGCATTACTTTAAGTAAAGCGTCGGATGACGTCAAAGAGGCTTTGGCTGATCTTGAAGAAATTGCCAAATTGGGTATTGATGAGGAAGATGATCTTACTGAACAAGCGCAACTACTTGAACAAGTGATTGAGCATGTAAAAGCGTGTGTCCTGACCATTCATGCTGAACATGGCCACCGTCCTAACACCCCTCAAACCCCACCAACTATCCATTAATCTTAGGCAGCGTTTGAGGTAAATATGACTCAATATGATGTGGTTATTGCTGGTGGAGCGATGGCTGGAGCGACGCTGGCCCTAGCACTCGATCATTTGTCTGAGGGCAGCCTGACAATCGCGGTAGTCGAGCCTTTTAAAGCACAATCGGGCCAGCACCCTGGATTTGATTCTCGTTCAATTGCTTTGTCCTATGGCACGATTAATATCTTACGCCAACTCCAGCTTTGGTCTGAACTAGAACCTTATGCTACATCAATTGAACGTATTCATGTTTCGGATCGTACTCATGCGGGTATGACCGAAATAACTAAGCAAGAAGTTGGCGTTGAAGCATTAGGCTACGTTGTGGAATTGGCCGATGTTGGCAAGATTTACCAAAAGCTCTTAGCTGAGCGGAATAATATCTCTTTATTTTGTCCCGATTCGGTGATGAAAATTCACCGTGAACAGGATAACGTCAATATTGAGCTTGAAAGTGGAGAGTGCCTTGAAGCTAAGCTACTTGTTGCTGCGGATGGTGCAGTGTCGCAGTGTTGTCAGCAAATTGGAATGACATACACCGAACATGACTTTAACCAAATGGCAATCATTGCCAACGTTGTTACCAATGAAGCTCACTGTGGTCAGGCATTTGAACGCTTCACAGAGCATGGACCGATTGCTCTTTTGCCAATGAGCAATAACCGTATGTCTTTAGTATGGTGTCTTCGCCCTGATGAAGCTCGTTCTATCATCAAGTTATCCGATGCTGAGTTTTTACAGCGGTTGCAAAATGACTTTGGGTGGCGTTTAGGTCACATACATAAAATCGGCCAACGCGCGCATTATCCTCTGTTACTTCGTCATCGCCAGCAGAATATTTCCCATCGATTTGCAATTATTGGCAATGCAGCACAGACGCTTCACCCTATTGCTGGACAAGGGTTTAATTTAGGTATTCGTGATGTCGCTTCTTTGGCGGAAGAAATCATTAAACAGCGGCATGATGCTGGTTGCTTTAAAGGCTTAATGCGCTTTCACCAGCGTAGAGAAAAAGACCGAAATGATACGATTTGGTTAACCAGTTCTTTGGTGCATACTTTTTCTAATGACCTTCCTGCGATGCGAATTGGGCGTAATTTTGCTCTGGCTACAATGGATAACCTTTCTGTTTTTAAGCAGCCCCTTATACGCCAGACTTTAGGCGTAGTTACTCGATGAACGATACAAAAAATTAGGTACAGATACTCATGATGCAAAGCGTGGATATCGCTATTATTGGCGGTGGTATGGTTGGGTTAGCTCTTGCAGCTGCTTTTAAAGACAGCGACTTACGTGTTGCGGTGATTGAAGGTTCAGTTCCAGATAGTACGTTGGCCGATTTAGCAGACGTGCGTGTGTCGGCTTTAAGCCGTGCGAGTGAAATCATCCTACGTAATCTGGGAGCTTGGCAAGGCATTGAGCAGCGCCGCATGTTTCCTTACCATTCAATGGAAGTTTGGGAGCAAGATAGCTTTGCTAATATCGAGTTTGACGCCCAGAGTTTAGCTCAACCCAATCTTGGTTACATCGTGGAAAATCGTGTTATTCAGTTGGCTCTTCTTGAGCGAGTTCAGCAGCTGGAAAATATCATGCTATATATGCCTGCTCGTTGTACTCACTTAGCGGTTGGTGAACAAGAAAGTTGGTTGACCTT
This sequence comes from Vibrio azureus, assembly GCF_002849855.1. NCBI lineage: Bacteria > Pseudomonadati > Pseudomonadota > Gammaproteobacteria > Vibrionales > Vibrionaceae > Vibrio > Vibrio azureus. The sequence goes on along the minus strand of NZ_CP018616.1, from coordinate 2,588,329 downwards.
AGATAATGGGCAATCCATGACAGCTAAGTTAGTCGTTGGCGCTGATGGGGCTCAGTCATGGGTACGTAACCAAATGGAAATTCCGTTAACTCATTGGGATTATGGTCATCATGCTTTGGTCGCAAATGTGACAACTGCAGAAGAGCATGGTGGCGTCGCGCGACAAATCTTTACACCTCAGGGGCCGTTAGCCTTTTTACCTCTTTCTCAGCCTAATCAATGTTCTATTGTTTGGTCTACGGCACCAGAAAAGGCGGAACAGTTGCTAGCCATGAGTGAGCAAGACTTTAATAAATCGCTTACAAGTGAGTTTGATGGTCGACTTGGTCTTTGCAAAGTGATGAGTGAGCGAAGCGTGTTCCCATTAAAGATGCGCTATGCTCGCGATTTCGTCGTCGATCGGGTTGCGCTCGTTGGCGATGCTGCACACACCATTCATCCTTTGGCTGGGCAAGGCGTGAATTTAGGTTTACTTGATGCCGCGAGTTTAGCTCAGGAAGTGTTGTCTCTTTGGAAACAAGGACACGATATTGGTTCTAAACGTAATTTACGGAGTTATGAACGCTGGCGAAAAGCAGAAGCTGCGAAGATGATTGCAACCATGCAGGGATTTCGTGACCTATTTTCTGGTGCAAATCCAGCTAAAAAGCTGTTCCGAGGCGTTGGAATGAGTCTTGTCGGGGTCGTGCCTGGCGCTAAACATGAAGTGCTTAAGAGAGCTTTAGGCCTGAAAGGTAACTTGCCTGACCTTGCTCAGCAAAAGTAATGAATAGGCTGAGATTGTTCAGCCCATTCAGCATATTAATATTACATTAAGCATAGGCACATCTGAGCTTCATTATTTCTTGATTGATTTCTTTTACTGCTCGGAAGTGTCGCTTTTCAGCCTTCTCTGGCAAGATAAGTTTCCCGTTATCGAATTCGAATTTACCGACTCCGTAAATATAAATTCTACCTTTAAAAAGACGACTGATGTGTTTAGCAATCATACTGGGTGTATAGCGCTTAAACAGTCTCATGATTATTCTTCCTTATTTCATACTTCGCCAGGCCATATTATCTTCCTCACTCAAGCATTACTGTGACAAAAACAATATTCATTGAAGATGAAACTCTTGGCTATGAAAATTTGTGCTGCCAAGAACGTTTTTACCTGGCTTACACCAAAATGATGTGATTTTCCCCAAAAACAGCAACCTAAATTAAGTGGATCTCTACTTACTTATTTAGTTTTAAACTAACAATTTTAACAACTGTGTTACATAAGTAAGAATAGAAAAAGAAATGATAATTTGCTAATTATTTTACTAATATTTTTAAAAATTAATCCTAGTGCTAATGAAGCTAAATATCTGCTTTAGTTAGAATATACCTTATAGCTCATTGCCGTAGCAGAAAAGTAAAAAAAAGCCCGCTACCAGCGGGCAAATAGTCACAGATGCATTACACAAAAAGTAGCCAACTGACATTCGATTTGCTCATCTTTTCAGTTAAGGCTCTTTTCGTTGAGTACGCATTTTCCAAAAAAGCGTACCAACAAATTCAGCATATAGAAGCTTTCGATTCCTGACTATGTATGTTTGGTATTTGATTTAAAATACATTCATTCACTGTTGATAATACGAGTGATATCGCGAAAATATGAGATAAAATCACAAGTTGCATCAAACTTTTTGAAAGTATCAAGTCTTAGGTAACCTCAAGTACATCGAAGAACACTATTCTTCACGACATATATCAGCAATGGTTGGTTGGCAAAGCTGTATTAAATCATGAATGGATAAGGCAAGCCCAGCCATTCTGTCTCCACTACTTATTGTCACTTCTGACTCATTTAATAACAGAGGGTCTAAGACGATGGGCATGTAACGTTTAAGCATCAAAGGTGTTACGGTGCCTACCTTATAGCCAGTAATACTCTCTACTTCTGACTGATCTGCACAGGTCATACGCCGCCATTGGAGAGCTTGACGCACTTTTTTTGGGTCAATACTACGATCACCAGGAGCACAAGCAAGCGCATATTGTTTTCCCATATCACGTAAAAGCAGTGTTTTAACCATTTGTGATGGGCGGATACCGCGCTGTTCTGCAGCATCCTCAATGGTTGTTGCTGGCCTCTGATGTTCGAGCAAGCGAAACTCAATGTTTTGGGTGGTTAAAAACTGCATCAATGGGGTTTGCATCGTACTATTCATCGTCAAGAGTGTATGGCAAGGTCGTGATTTCCCATTCACATTCTGGTTGAGCAACCAGCCTTAGGCGAGTGTCCTCGTCTAGGTTATTTGGCAAGACGATTAATCCAATAGCATTCCCGTCACAAAATGAATAGTGAGTTAACAGAGAACCGACTGAGCGCCAATTTTCACCGACACTGCGTTCCAGCTCTATCACTTCTGGGAGAGATGACTTGAAAGGCCCTTTAACGATAAACATTGCACGTTTGTTGATGCCTCTATACTTTGCTCTCGCGACGGTTTCCTGTCCGGTGTAGCATCCTTTCGTAAAACTGATCCCGTTTAATGCTTGTAGATTAAGTGCTTGAGGAATAAATTCATTCTGTGTTGTCGCAGTGACGTACGGTAGGCCAGCTTCAACATCAAAACGTTTCCAAAGCTCGTGAGTAGTGAGAACGGCTTGGCTTTGGGCAACTAAGTTTTGGGCCACCTGCTCGGTTAATACAATCAGCCAGCGGTTGTCGTTGATTTTTATGGCAGTGCCACCGTCGACAGGGCGAACATCTCCTGTTTCTTGACTTAAACTTGAGATAAAGTGGTCAGCTTTCTCGCCTGACACCCCAAGAATGATATCGCTCGATTCCTCAATGGTGACTTTAGAAAATACCGCATATTTTTTGATTTCTTTTAATTCAACATCAATCGCAGATTTCGGTTGAATCATGGCGTAACTTTGGTGATGGTGGAAGAGGCGGAAGACACTCCAGACTTTACCTTTTGCATCACAATGGGCGCCAAGTGTCGAATGCGTGTCATCCAATGAGACAACATCACAGGTCACTTGGCCGTGTAGGTACGATTTTTTATCATCTCCTGTAACGGTGATCATTGCTAAGTCGTCTAGCAAAGAAAGAGACAGCTCTGGCAAAGCGTCTTGTGTCGATAACATGAGAGGAGAGAATTGAGTTTGCCATTCCATGATTACAGTGCCTTTTTAAGATATTTTTTGCTATGTTAATTCCAGAACTGGCATTTGTCAGCTTTCGCTGTCGGATTGTGAGCCACACACTAGTGGTGCAGCATATCCCTTGTTACACTTCTGGCTAACAATAAAAAATAAATTAAGGAATACCAAATGTACACTACGGAAGAAAAAGCACGTATTAAGTGGGCTTGTCGTCGAGGTATGCTTGAGCTTGACGTGGTGATTATGCCGTTTTTTGAGGAGTGCTTTGACACTCTGTTAGAGCAAGAGCAGTGCGACTTTGTCTCTTTACTTGAATGCGATGATCCTGATTTGTTTGCTTGGATCATGGGACATGGACGCAGTGAAAACCTGAGCCATGCGGCAATGGTAGATAAAGTTGTCGCACACAACCTCAGTAAGGTTCGTTAACCTAAAAGTTAAGACGTCACGCATCGCCCTAGCAATGAATCGCTTTCTTTTGTTGGTTTTTGCTTGGGCGCTTCTATTGTTTAATATTCCACTGATTCTGTCTGTATACCTCTTCTTATTACTGATTACACAATATCGTCGCGATGGTTTGGTTGAGGTTTCTTCTTGTGGCTATTGGTACATCCATCGAGATGGTGTGGTTCGTCATCAAGAGCGAACATCGCTTGTGGAACAGGTGGACTTATCGACAGCAGGCTTAAAAGTGTCTTTTCGATTAGGTCATGGACAACGGGTAACGATTTGGCGAGATAGCTGCGATGATAGGGAATATCGCCATTTATGCTTGGTGTTAAAGCAGTGGAAAAAGGGAGCAAGAGCCCCCTACACTACATGATCAATAATTTTGTTTGGCCAATAATTTTATATGCTCAACGACGTTATATGATCAGTGCTTTGGCGATAAGATCGTAGGCCCACTATTTTCTAATTGGTCTGGGTAATCCAGCGTATAGTGCAGTCCTCGACTTTCTTTTCTTTGCATCGCACATCGCACCATAAGCTCCGCTACTTGCAATAAATTACGTAATTCGAGCAAGTTGTTTGAGACTCGGAAATGGCTGTAATATTCATGGGTTTCTTGCTGGAGCAACTGAATCCGCCTCAAAGCTCGTTCTAAGCGTTTGTCTGTACGAACAATGCCCATATAGTCCCACATGAATAAACGTAACTCATGCCAGTTATGCTGAATAATAACTTCTTCATCACTGTGCGTGACTTGGCTTTCGTCCCAGCAAGGCACAGTCGGAGCGATCTCAACATTTTGATGATGCTGCAAAATATCCTTCGCTGCCGACCAAGCATAAACGACACACTCCAATAGTGAATTTGATGCCATACGGTTCGCGCCATGTAAACCGGTATAACTCACCTCACCAATGGCGTAGAGATTTTTTAAGTCAGTCTGGCCACTTTGATTGACCATCACACCACCACAAGTGTAATGGGCGGCAGGGACGACAGGAATCGGCTCTTGGGTCATATCGATACCCAGATCCATCAAACGTGAATAGATAGTAGGGAAGTGCTTGGTGATAAAATCTGCAGGCTTATGGCTAATATCAAGGTACATACAGTCTGCACCAAGGCGCTTCATTTCAAAGTCGATAGCACGAGCGACCACGTCTCGAGGGGCTAATTCTTTGCGCGGATCAAAGTCAGGCATGAAGCGAGTGCCATCAGGCCTACGTAGATAAGCCCCTTCTCCACGTAATGCTTCCGTAAGGAGGAAATTGCGTGCTTCGGGATGATATAAGCAAGTTGGGTGGAACTGATTAAATTCCATATTGGCCACTCGACAACCTGCACGCCAAGCAATGGCAATACCATCGCCTGATGACACGTCAGGGTTAGAGGTATATTGGTAAACTTTTGAAGCTCCTCCCGTTGCCAGAACAACAAACTTTGCCCTGACTGTCTCAACTTGCTCTTCATTGCGATTCCAAATATAAGCGCCGATGACTTTGTCTTTGGCACCACTTACTTTGTCTTCGGTAATCAAGTCTAGAGCGTTATGGCGCTCTAATACCTTAATATTTGGGTGATTATGAACGTTGTCTTGCAGTGATGTTTGCATCGCCATGCCAGTAGCATCAGCAGCGTGTAATATACGCCGACGACTGTGGCCACCTTCTCGAGTAAGATGGTATCGAGGCTCTTCATCGGAATCATCATCTTCGCGATCAAAAGGGACACCTCCATCAATAAGCCATTGGACGCACTCTTTTGAATTTTCCGCGATGAACTTGACGGTTTCTTCATTACAGATACCATCGCCAGCAATTTGAGTATCTTCAACATGAGACTCGATAGTATCTGATTCATCGAAAACAGCGGCGATTCCGCCTTGAGCATAGAAAGTCGCGCCTTCGCTTCGTTGGTCTTTACTTAACACAATGACATTACATTGTTTGGCAACTCGTAAGGCGAGCGAAAGACCAGCAGCGCCGCTCCCAATGACAAGTACATCACATTCGTGTTGACGATTTGTGTTCATTTTTATTTTACATTCCTGCTATACAGTGCTGAAAGCACCTTAACTGTATTTTTCAATTTGTACATCTATAAACAACGTTATACGGATGATCATGATAGGTTGCTTTTAATTAAATAGATGAAAGCATGAGCATTTTGTTGGGTAGTGGTCTGGCATTGACTGGTTTTGTGGCCTGCAAAGGAACAGTAATAGTTTGTCAATACCATTGCTTTTCTGCTTTCTACCCAGCACAATCTAAAAAAGTAACCGTGATTATACCTGTTTACCGACTACTATGCTCGTTTGTCGGCCGCAGACAATTTGTGAGTAAATAGTCGAGAGGTAGATCACATGATTCCGGGTAAACCAAAGATAAAAATCGATTGGATACGGAACTTTTTATGGCTATTGGAGTCACATTAAGTGCTCAAGTAAGCAGTGGTGTCAATACTACATTTTGCAGAAGTAGCTCTTTCCTGTACCAAGTTAAGGGCATAAGAAATAGGAGTATCCGCTCGAATGAACGAGCAACTGACCGATCAAGTATTGATTGAGCGTGTTCAGAATGGCGATAAGCAAGCATTTAATTTGTTGGTAACAAAATATCAAAACAAAGTATGTAACCTTATTTCCAGATACGTCAGTAATCCTGGTGATGTACCCGATGTAGCACAAGAAGCATTTATTAAAGCTTATCGAGCGATTCCCACCTTTCGTGGTGAGAGTGCTTTTTACACTTGGCTATATCGTATTGCCGTGAATACTGCGAAAAATCACATTGTTGCCCAAGGGCGTAGACCTCCAGCAACCGATGTTGATGCTGAAGAAGCTGAATTTTACGAAACTGGTAATGCGTTAAAAGAAATATCGAACCCTGAGAACTTAACGTTGTCAAAAGAATTACAACGGATAGTCTTCAGTGCCATTGAGGCGTTACCAGAAGATTTAAAAACGGCAATGACTTTGCGAGAGCTCGATGGCTTAAGCTATGAGGACATCGCTGAAGTGATGGATTGCCCTGTAGGAACGGTGCGTTCGCGTATCTTCCGTGCTCGTGAGGCGGTGGAAAAGAAAATCAAACCTCTTTTGCAACGCTAGTACAAGTAATAACTATGGTGAAAATAATGGCTGACAAAGAGAAACTTTCAGCGCTCATAGATGGAGAATTGGTCGATAAAGCGCTAATACAAGAATTAGAGCAAGATCGAGAAGGCCTGGAGTCCTGGCAGAACTACCACCTTATTGGTGATGTAATGAGGGGCGAGGCTGCGGCAAAACCAGAATGGAATATCGCTGAAAGCGTAGCGTTAGCATTAGAAAGTGAGCCTGCGCACCGCAAGGTGGATGTCAGCAGCGACAATGTAATCTCTATAAACCGTGTTGCTAAAGAGTCACAGCCTGAACCTTATCAAGCGAAACGTATGCTACCGAGTTGGTTGACTCAATTAGGTCAGGTGTCGGTCGCAGCATGTGTGTCTCTGGTTGTTATTTTAGGTGTTCAGCAATATGGTGGTGATTCGGCATCTTCGCCTGTTGAACAGTTGCCTGTTTTACAGACTGTTCCGTTCTCAGGTACTGCTGAGCCAGTAAGTTTGACTCGTGAGTCTGTTGAACGAGCGCCTAATGAAGTGAACATACAAGAGCAACGTAAACGAGTGCAAGCCATGTTAATGGATCATGAATTGCAGCTTAGAATCAACAAAGATGCTCATATACAAGAAGCCTCTTTGACTTCGGAAATTGAATGAAAAAACGTCTGTTCAGCGCTTGCGCTTTGCTCAGTTTGATGACTTCTCAGGCCTTTGCTGGTGATAAGCCAGCAGAGGCTTTGTTGCACCAAATGAGCCAAGCAAGTAAGAATTTGAGCTATGAACTCTCTTACATTCTGATCAAAAAGAGCAGTATCGAACCTTTGCTCTATCGTCATGCTAAACATGATCACTCTCAATATGCCCACTTAATGTATTTGAGTGGACCTGTGCGAGAAGTGATTCAGCGTGACAGTGAGGTCAGTTATATTGAGACAGGTACGGAGCCTTTTACTATTGAGTCCGGTAAAATGGTTGCACCGATTATGCCGATGCTTAATACCAATATCGATGAACTGAACTTGTATTATGACTATGTTAATGTAGGTCGAGCTCGAGAGGCAGGTGTCGCGACTCAAGTGTTACGTATTGTGCCAAAAGATGGTTTGCGTTATTCCTATGTTTTATGGGTTGATGAAAATACAAAACTGCCTTTACGTGCTGACTTAGTTGATCGGGATGGCGAGATAATTGAGCAATATCGAACTATTTCTTATTCGGTAACGCCAAAAATTGCAGATTTAATGAGTGCATTGCATGATGTCCAATTGCCCGAAGTCTTAACCATGCCAAAAACTGACATGGGTACGAGTCGTTGGGAGGTAAGTTGGGTTCCTGCTGGGTTTGAGCCTAATGAATTGAATCGTTACCGGATGGCTGTGACTGACCAACTTGTTGAAAGCCAGCTCTATTCTGACGGTCTATTCAGTTTTTCGGTCTATGTTGCTCACAAAGATGAAAACTCTTTGAAAGGCCAGCTCGTACGACAAGGTCGCCGAACTTTACACAGTGCTATCAGCGGTGATCATGAAATCTCGGTTGTGGGAGATATTCCACCCGCAACGGCCCAGCGTATTGTTCAATCTGTGCACTTTCATAACACCAAGAGTAATACACAATGATGACGGCTTTAGCGACGATTTCAGAGGTAAATCGTCGTGGTTCACAATACGAGGTTATGCTGAGTTGTGAGCAACAAACCAGTTGTAGTAGCTGTTCATCGCAAAAAAGTTGCGGCACTGGTGTTGTATCTAAGGCTTTAGGGAACAAGACGTTATTATGGCATTTAACGACAGCTCAACAAGTCAAAGTCGGCCAGAGCGTAGAAATTGGTTTTCCAGAATCAAGCCTGATTCAATCAGCAATGATTGTTTATCTTTTACCTTTGTTTGGTCTGATTTTAGGGGCGCTTGTTGGGCATTTGTTTTTTGCTCCCCTCTTTTCTGCCGGAGAAGGTGCCGTTATTATTGTTTCTGTCATTTTTGCTGGTGTGGGTATTTGGCTAGCGAAGCACCTTTCGCGCTTTCAAGAAGAAAAAACCAAGCATCAAGTAACATTAGTTCGAATCCTTGGCGAATCCATCCAATAGGCTGTACTCTTTAAATAAGGTGCGCCCGCCAATGAAATTGGGTAGAATCTGTCAACTTAATTGAAATGCTGTCACTGAACGGCTTTCTACTGTCCCTATTTTTAAAGAGTTAGTCACCCTAAATCTATGAAGCACATTCGTAACTTTTCGATTATCGCCCACATCGACCATGGTAAGTCGACCCTTTCAGACCGTCTGATCCAAGTTTGTGGCGGATTAAGCGACCGTGAAATGGCCGCACAGGTTCTCGATTCTATGGATCTTGAGCGTGAGCGTGGTATCACTATCAAATCTCAGAGTGTGACGCTGAATTACACGGCGAAAGACGGTGAAACTTATCAGATGAACTTCATCGATACGCCGGGGCACGTTGACTTTGCATACGAAGTATCGCGTTCTCTAGCTGCTTGTGAAGGCGCGTTGCTGGTGGTTGATGCTGGCCAAGGTGTAGAAGCTCAAACGCTTGCTAACTGCTATACCGCGATCGAAATGGACTTGGAAGTTGTTCCAATCCTAAACAAGATTGATTTGCCTGCGGCAGACCCTGAGCGTGTCGCGGAAGAAATTGAAGAGATCGTTGGTATTGATGCGATGGAAGCAACGCGTTGTTCAGCGAAAACAGGCATCGGTGTTGACGATGTCTTAGAGAACATCGTTTCCGCTATTCCGGCTCCAGAAGGTGATCCTGATGCACCATTGCAAGCGTTAATCATTGACTCGTGGTTTGATAACTACTTAGGCGTTGTTTCCTTGGTTCGAATTAAAAATGGTTCGCTCAAGAAAAACGACAAAATTAAAGTCATGAGTACAGGCCAAACTTGGGGTGTTGATCGTTTGGGTATCTTTACTCCAAAACAAGTGGATACTGACGTTTTACGTACTGGTGAAGTAGGTTGGGTTGTCTGTGGTATTAAAGATATTCTTGGCGCTCCTGTTGGTGATACGCTAACACTGGCTAAAAATGGCAGTGAAAAGCCGTTGCCAGGCTTTAAGAAAGTTAAGCCTCAGGTTTATGCTGGATTGTTCCCTGTTTCGTCAGATGATTACGAAAACTTCCGCGATGCTCTTGGTAAGTTGAGCTTAAATGATGCCTCTCTCTTCTATGAACCAGAGAACTCTGCAGCATTAGGATTTGGCTTCCGTTGTGGTTTCCTTGGTATGTTACACATGGAAATCATTCAAGAACGCCTTGAACGTGAATACGATCTTGACCTGATTACGACGGCCCCAACTGTAGTTTATGAAGTAGTGCAAACCGACGGCACTATGCTGTATGTCGATAGCCCTGCAAAACTACCAGCCGTTAATGATATTGAAGAGATTCGTGAACCGATTGCTCGCTGTAATATTCTGGTACCATCAGATTATCTCGGTAATGTCATTACACTTTGTGTTGAGAAACGTGGTACTCAAGTTGATATGGTGTACCATGGCAACCAAGTTGCCGTCACGTACGACATTCCAATGGCAGAGGTAGTACTAGACTTCTTTGACCGTTTGAAGTCGACTTCTCGTGGTTACGCGTCACTAGATTACAATTTCCAACGTTTTGAAGTATCGAATATGGTTCGTGTTGATGTTCTGTTGAATGGTGATAAAGTGGATGCATTAGCATTGATTACGCATAAAGATCAGTCGCAAATGCGTGGTCGCCAGCTAGTCGAGAAAATGAAAGAGTTCATTCCTCGTCAGATGTTTGATATTGCGATACAGGCTGCTATTGGTAACCATATTATTGCACGTTCTACTGTAAAACAGTTACGTAAGAACGTTATCGCTAAGTGTTACGGCGGTGACGTGAGTCGTAAGAAGAAACTTCTGAAGAAGCAGAAAGAAGGTAAGAAACGCATGAAACAGATCGGTAATGTCGAGCTGCCTCAGGAAGCGTTCCTAGCGATTCTTCACGTAGGTAAAGATTAGGGTTGAACTATTTCATACTCTTGTCTGTCGTAAAGATATTACACAGTTAAACAAGTGAAAGGGTTTCGGCTCTTTCACTTTCGTATTTTTAGATAAGGGAATTTAATGGCCGCTATATTTTCAAAATTATTGTTTTTTGCCACTTTAATCACGGGCATTGTCTGGCTACTAGAGAAGTTAGTTTTTGCTAAAAAACGCCAAGCAAAAGCAGACCAAATCGAAGCCCAAACAGAAAGCGGCCTTGATCCAGAGACATTGGAAAAAGTGACAAGACAGCCTTGGTGGATCGAAAACAGCGTATCCATTTTTCCGGTTATCGCATTTGTTTTAGTATTACGTTCTTTTATTTACGAACCTTTTCAAATTCCATCAGGCTCAATGATGCCAACATTGTTGGTGGGTGACTTTATTCTGGTTGAGAAGTACGCATACGGTTTGAAAGATCCGGTTTGGCGTACCGAATTGGTTGAAACAGGTAAGCCTGAGCGTGGCGATATTGTAGTCTTTAAGTATCCACCAAACCCAAGCATTGATTACATCAAACGTTTTGTAGGCTTACCTGGTGATACGATTCATTACTCACAAGACAAGCAATTATGTATTCAGCCAAAAGGCGAGTCATCTTGTACAAAAGTTGAATTGAGCAATGCGGAAAAAAGTGAATTCTTAACTAATATGGGTATCCCGCACATCCAAGTGGATGAAAAGTTAGGTGATGTGGAACACAAGATTTTGCTGAATGCACAGGCACCAAATCGAGTACAGGGTTATTTCCCTCGTCCTGGCACAACACAATGGGTGGTGCCACAGGGACAATACTTTGCTATGGGGGATAACCGTGACAACAGTTCAGATAGTCGTTTTTGGGGTTTTGTTCCTGAAGCGAACTTAGTCGGTAAAGCTGTTGCTATCTGGATCAGTTTTGAATTTGACCGCGATGCGGATAGTATTCTACCTTCATGGGTACCTACTGGTGTGCGTTTTGAACGCATCGGTGGTATTCAATAACCATTAAATATCGAGAGAGTATGAATTCTCCAATAGATAAATTAGAGAGAAAACTCGGCTACCAATTTCAGGATGCCGAGTTTATCCACTTGGCGCTGACACACCGCAGCGCCAACAGTAAACATAATGAACGTCTTGAGTTTCTGGGCGATTCAATTTTAAGTTTTGTCATCGCTGATGATCTTTACCATCGATTCCCTAAAGTGAACGAAGGTGATATGAGCCGTATGCGTGCGACTTTGGTCCGCGGGCACACATTAGCGGAGCTGGGTCGTGAATTTGGCCTCGGAGATTATTTAAAATTAGGTCCAGGTGAATTGAAAAGTGGCGGTTTTCGTCGCGACTCGATTTTGGCTGATGCAGTAGAAGCCATTATCGGTGCAATTTACCTTGATAGTGATATGGAAGTTGTCCGTGGCATCATACTTAGCTGGTATCGCTCTCGTCTTGATGCCATCCAGCCTGGCGTATCGCAAAAAGATCCTAAAACTCGCCTACAAGAGTTCTTACAAGGCAGAAGAAAACCTCTCCCTTTGTACACAGTGACTAATATTAAAGGTGAAGCACACAATCAAGAATTCACGGTTGAGTGTGACGTAGCAGGTGTGGATGAGCCTGTGATTGGTAAAGGTACCAGCCGCCGCAAGGCAGAGCAAGCGGCTGCGGAAATAGCACTTGAGCAACTGACACATGGCTGATAATGAATTCGACATTGATGCATTCTTTGCATCGCACGGTGAGGCAAGTTCTCCGGAAAACCAACATTGTGGTTTTATTGCCATTGTTGGTCGTCCAAACGTAGGTAAATCGACACTTCTAAACAAAATTCTGGGGCAGAAAATCTCGATCACATCACGTAAACCACAAACAACGCGTCACCGCATTATGGGCGTAGACACGGATGGAGATTATCAAGCAATCTATGTTGATACTCCAGGTTTACACATCGAAGAAAAACGTGCTATCAACCGTTTAATGAACCGTGCAGCTAATTCATCATTAAGTGATGTTAATTTAGTTTTCTTCTTGGTTGACGGCACTCATTGGACAAAAGATGATGAGATGGTTCTGACTAAGTTGCAAAAGTCGAACTTCCCGGTCGTACTTTGTGTTAATAAAGTCGATAATGTTCAAGATCGTAATGAAGTCATGATGCACATGGCGGATATGTCCAAGAAAATGGACTTTGTCGATGTTGTCCCAATTTCTGCCAAACAAGGTAAGAACATCGACGTATTACGTAAACACGTTAGAGATCACTTGCCAGCAGCAACCCATCATTTTCCAGAAGAGTACGTTACTGACCGCTCTCAGCGTTTCATGGCATCTGAGATTGTCCGTGAAAAGCTGATGCGCTTTACCGGTGAGGAACTGCCTTACTCGGTTACGGTTGAAATCGAACGCTTCGATTACAACCCTGATACAGATGGCTTCCACATCAACGCATTAATTCTTGTCGAACGTAACGGCCAGAAGAAAATGGTGATCGGTAAAGGTGGAGAGAAGATCAAAACCATTGGCCGCGAAGCACGTCTTGATATGGAAGAGTTGTTTGGCCGTAAAGTTTATTTAGAAACATGGGTGAAAGTAAAATCAGGCTGGGCTGATGATGAGCGAGCGCTTCGTTCATTGGGTTACATTGACGATCTATGATCGTGTTTCGCTGATTTTTCACAATATGTATCAATAAAAATAGGGAGCCAGCGGCTCCTTATTTTTTAATTCTACTGGTATGTTAACCGTTAATGAGCAACTTATCTTCTGAAGGTTTTCAACGCTGTTTTGTTTTACATCGGCGTCCTTATAGCGAATCGAGCCTCATTCTCGATGTGTTCAGTGAAGAATATGGGCGCATGACTCTGATGGCAAAGGGAGCTCGTGGTAAGCGCTCCAATTTGAAGGGGGCATTGCAAGCTTTTACCCCTTTACTTTTGAAGTGGTCTGGTAAAGGTGCGATGAAAACTTTGCGTCAAGCTGAGCCCATCAGTCTGGGGTTACCTCTGACTGGCATTAATCTTTATTCTGCTATGTACGTCAATGAACTTATTGGCCGAGTATTGATGTCAGAAGTGCCTATGCCTGCGCTATTTCATGATTATTTGCATGCATTAACCGAACTAGCACAGTGTGATAATCCAGAACCTGCCTTACGCCGTTTTGAGTTAGCGTTGCTATCTGCTATGGGGTATGGCGTTGATTTCCTTCACTGTGCAGGGACGGGCGAGCCTGTCGAGTCAGAAATGACCTATCGTTATCGAGAGCAAAAAGGGTTTATTGCATCAGTGAGGCGCGACAACCTTACTTTCTTGGGCAATGAGCTTATTGCAATCAGTGAACGGCGTTTCATCACTAAAGAACAGTTAAAAGCGGCAAAACGCTTTACACGACTAGCCCTAAAGCCGTATCTTGGCGGCAAACCTTTAAAAAGTCGAGAATTGTTCATTCAGACAGCACGGAGTAATGGAAAATGAGCTCAATTTATTTAGGCGTTAACATCGACCATATTGCTACTTTACGCAATGCGCGTGGTACCAAATACCCTGATCCTGTGCATGCAGCAGAAATTGCCGAGCGTGCTGGAGCTGACGGTATTACTATTCATTTACGTGAAGACCGACGTCATATCCTAGATCGTGATGTACGTATCCTTCGTGAAACGATTCAAACACGTATGAATCTTGAAATGGCAGTAACGGACGAGATGGTTGAGATCGCGCTAAAAACTCAGCCTGAATTTGTTTGTTTAGTACCAGAGAAACGTGAAGAATTAACCACAGAAGGCGGGTTAGATGTTGTAGGGCAATTAGACAAAGTCAAATCTGCAACACAAAAGTTGACTCAAGCTGGGATTAAGGTATCTCTCTTCATTGATGCTGATCGCCAGCAAATTGATGCGGCTCACGCTTGTGGTGCGCCCTATATTGAGCTTCATACTGGTCATTATGCTGATGCAGTAACAGAAGAAGAGCAGCAGGATGAATTAAAAAAGATCGCAGCAGGGGCAAGTTATGCTGATGACCTCGGGATCATCGTCAATGCTGGACATGGTTTGACTTACCATAATGTGGCTCCAATTGCAGCCTTACCAGAAATCTACGAACTGAATATTGGCCATTCCATTATTGGTCGAGCCGTTTTTGATGGTTTAGATAAAGCGGTTGCTGACATGAAAGCAATCATGCTAGCTGCGCGAAAGTAATCAGGTTTTGTTATGGCGATCTTAGGTTTGGGTACAGATATTGCGGAGATTGAACGCATTGAAACTGCGCTTGAACGCACAGGGGAAGCGTTTGCAAAACGTATTCTTTGCCCGCAAGAAATCGTGACATTCTCTAGTTTAAAGCAAAAAGGACGCTATTTAGCGAAGCGCTTTGCAGCTAAAGAAGCGGCGGCTAAAGCTTTGGGAACCGGGATTGCAAAAGGCGTGACTTTTCATGATTTTTGTATTGCTAATGATGAACTGGGGAAACCCATCTTGGTGCTATCAGGCAAAGCAAAAGAGCTTGCTTCTTCTAAAGGCGTTCAATCTACGCATCTTTCGATTTCTGATGAACGTCACTATGCCGTTGCAACGGTCATTTTTGAATCATAGCGCGACGATAAAAGGCACAGTTTGGGTGACTGTGCCTATTTCGTATCATGCTTTTTATACGAGTGCTGCTGTTTTCACGACTGGACTCCTAACCGCCGAAGCCTGAAGTATTACACCCTACTAGGGGTTAATGTAAAGCTGGGCCGCGGTGACTACTTTAGTCATTTCATCTTGAAGTTCGAACATTTCTGGTTCGATATCATCCAATTGAGCACCTGAGCGTAAGGCGTGTTCTAAAGTGGCGCATAAGGCTTTTAACCTAGGTACACCACAATAAGAACAACTACCGTGCAGTTTGTGTATCACATGCAATAATTCCTCAGATGAAGAGGAATCTTGCTCAAGTGTTTGAGAGACCACGCTCTCGACTTCAGGGATAAAGTCGACCAGCATGGCTAACATTTCTTGAGCTAACTCTTCTTTATTGGCACCTTGTTTTAAGGCTGTAGGCCAGTCGATAATGACTTCCTGAGGCTTATCTTTGTCTGAGGGTAACTCCTGTTCGACACTCACAGCGCTTGTGGGTGTAGGCAAGTCGACAGAGTTGGGCTTTTTACTCCAATGCAATAGAGTGTGTTGAAGGATGTGTTCTTCAATAGGTTTGGTTAAGTAATCATCCATTCCTAAATTGAGTAAGCGATCTCGTTCGCCAGCCATAGCATGAGCCGTGACGGCAATAACAGGAGTGTGATTATTCAGTGGTAATTCTTTGATGTGCTGACAAGCCGTGACGCCGTCCATTAAGGGCATTTGTATGTCCATAAAGATCAGGTCATATTTATTCAGCCTTGCTAGGTTCACGGCCTGTTGACCATTAGTACAAGCGGTGACATTCTCGACGTGCTCTTTTAATAAAGCCGATATCAGCTTCAAGTTGGCTGGATTGTCGTCAACAGCCAACACACTTAAAGGCAGGCGTTCATTCTCTATGACTTCGAGTAGCTTGGGTGTGATTTCAGGTGATTCTACATGTTCAGCGATCAAGCTTTGCAGTAATCGACGTCTTGAAAGAGGTTTGGTTAAACACTGGATATGATGATCGTGCATTACTTGATCGGCGAGGGCCAGCTCTGTACTTGGCGTACCTAAAATAACACTCGGAGCGAGGCGTTTGGCATGCTCAACCCAGTTGTTTACCATATCCAAGTCATAGTTTTTATTCGCAGTTAAGTTCAATAACACGTAATCATAATGCTCTTGGCTATCAGGTAAAGATGAGCGGTACGTAATCATGATGCCTTCTTGGCTTAGCACTTGCTGTGTCACCGAGGCTGCTTGCATATTGGGTTCAATTAGGAGTAGTTGCTTACCAGCGAGCAGATCAAGATCGAGCAATTCACCCATTGGCATTTCGGTTGAATCTAAGCGCAAGGTAAACCAGAACGTTGACCCTTGGTGCAAGCGACTGGTTAAGCTAATTTCGCCTCCCATTTGGCTGACCAGCTTTTGAGTAATGACAAGACCTAAGCCCGTTCCGCCATAGCGACGAGAAATGCTGGCATCGGCTTGACTGAAGGCTTGGAATAACTGTGCTTGCTGGCGTTCAGAGATACCTATACCAGTATCTCTGACCATGAATTGCAGTTCCACAGAATCGCTGGTTCGGGATCGCATCTCCACACTGATATCAATATTGCCATATTCTGTAAATTTGATTGAGTTGCCAACAAGGTTGGTGAGAATTTGTTGAATACGTAATGGGTCACCTACTAAGCCTTGTGGAATCTTTGGATCGATTTTAAGAGTGACTTCCAAGCCTTTTTCATGAGCAGTGGTGGCTTGTAAGTTGATGACTTCCTCAAGGTTTTCTCTGAATTCAAATGGAATGTTTTCCAGAGCCAGTTTACCCGCTTCAAGCTTTGAAAAATCCAGAATGTCATTAATGATGTTTAATAAGTTATTGGCTGATTTCTCAATAGTTTCTAAGTAGTCCGTCTGACTGTCAGATAAGTGTGTTTTGAGCATTTGACGGGTAAAGCCAATCACTCCATTTAATGGTGTGCGTAACTCATGAGACATGTTGGCTAGGAACTCAGACTTAACTCGTGCAGCTTCCTGCGCCCGCTTTTTGGCGATGTCTAATTCGACGTTTTGTATTTCAAGTTGCTCTAATGTTTCACGCAGGTCAGATGTTGCTTGGTCGATGCTGTGTTGCATCTCAACGTGATACTCAGAAAGGGAAACCGCCATGGCATTAATGCCGTGTTTTAATTGAGCTAACTCACCGTGCATTTTGCCTTCAATTCGAACATCAAGATGACCACGACGGATACGGTCAACGACATTTTTCATATGGGTAATGGGCTGAGTGACATCGTGGACTAATCGGGAAGCAAAGATGCTCGCTAGGCCTAAACCAAGCACTAGGACTAAGAAGGCTGAAAATACTTCTTGATATTGCTGTAATCGTAGCGAGGAGAGATCCAGCTCTACGGCCACATAACCTACCGCTTTTGTGCCTTGATTATCGATAGCAAGCTCAGATAGGTAGTGCCCTTCTGATAAAATAGGGACGCGCAGGATCAAGGTGTTTTCAAACACTTCAGAATTTCCCAATTGAGGGATAGGCTGATCTTTGGGAAACATTAATGTTTCAAAGTTGGGGTGGAAGTTTGACGTTACGAACAGCTCATGATTTTCACCAAAAACCGCGATGCTTCTCACCAGTTTAGAATTTTTTCGATGTGCGTAGCTGATCAAACGGCGCACCGCTTCGCGACTTTCTGCCAATAAGTGAGTTTCACTGGCGATCGCGAGGGGTTCAATAATACTATTACCAGTAGTGATAACTTGGGTTTCTAGGTCTTGGTAGCGGTTAAAAGAGAAAAAGCCGCTCAATAATAAGCCAATAATCAGTGTTGGGGCGAGGGTTAAGGCAATTACACGTGCTCGTAAGCCATATCTGGTCATGTTATCTAATTACATCGGGGTCGGGATATGGGAAAATAACGCCTTAGTACTCAAACTGACGACAAAGTCAGCGTAAAGGTGTGACGTTTCCGGATTTATCATAAGCATAATCAACTCACTCGAATCACACAACGACTGCGAGCAATATTAGTGAGCAGAAAGGCAATTAGACAAAAATCAGGCACAAAGCATGGCACGAATTTTTCAACCAAAAAAGAAAACACAATTGAATACTCGTCATCAAGCCGTTCAGGTTGAGCGTTTAGATCATCATGGTGCAGGGATCGCTTACCTCAATAAAAAACCATTATTTATTAATGGGGCGTTACCGGGTGAAGAAGTAGTGACTCAGCTGGTCGAAGAAAAGAGTAAATTTGCGCGTGGAAAACTGATTAAAGTACTGACACCAAGCGAGGCGAGAGTCGAACCATTTTGCCCGCATTATCAACAATGTGGAGGCTGTGACCTTCAACATATGAATTACGCGCAGCAACTGACCCATAAACAACAGACATTGCGCCAATTAATGCAAAAGTTTGCTGGACGTGATATCGAGCTCACACCGCCTATTCTTGGACTAGAACGTGACTACCGTCGTCGTGCTCGAGTGAGTGTGTTTGTCGACAAAAAAACGCGCCAGCTTCATTTTGGCTTTCGCCAAAAACAAAGTAAGCACATCACTCAAATCACAAACTGTCCAGTACTTGCGCCTGAACTTAACCAATTATTGCCCGAGATTTATGCACTATTAAAGACCTTTAAAAAGCCGGAACAATTGGGTCATGTTGAATTGGTATTAGGAGATAACGGTCCTTGTATTACGTTACGTCATATGGGCAAACTTTCTGCCAATGAACAGGGCAAGCTAGACGAATTAGCTAAAAGTCACCATGCGACTTTGTATTTGATGCCCGAGACTGATCAGTTGCTCCGAGTGGAAGGAGAGGTGCCATTCTATAAGGAAACCGGGGTTAAGGTACTGTTCGAACCAAACAACTTTATTCAGGTCAATCAAACCGTTAATCAGAAAATGGTTGAGCAAGCGATCGACTGGCTAGACTTACAAGCGAACGAGCGTGTGTTGGATTTATTTTGTGGTCTCGGTAACTTTAGCCTGCCTATCGCAAAACAGGTTATGTCGGTTGTTGGTGTTGAGGGTGTGCCGGAAATGGTGGTAAAAGCGGCGAACAATGCAACGCTAAATAACATTGATAATGCTCAGTTTTATCATGCTAATCTAGAGCAAGACTTTGCAGGACAAGTTTGGTCTAAGGAGCAATTTGATAAAGTATTGCTCGATCCTGCCCGCGCCGGAGCAAGTGGGATCATTGATCAAATTTCCTCTCTTGGCGTACAGCGTATAGTTTATGTTTCCTGTAATCCTGCTACCCTAGCGAGAGACAGTCAAAGCTTATTAGAACAAGGCTATCAATTAACTCGATTAGGGATGTTGGATATGTTCCCTCATACTAGCCATCTTGAGTCGATGGCATTATTTGAAAAATCTTTATAAGTGAACCATTAACCGAGCAATGCCATGAGCTATTGCTCGGATAAGAGTGTTGAGTTGAACTCACATGGGCGGTGTAGGTCCAACTAAACGAACAAATATAATAATTAGGATGATGAGATGGTTGCGGTAAGAAGCGCGCATTTGAACCAAGATGAACAGTTTGAACTTGAAAGTTGGGTGGCTAGCTTAGGACAAGAAACAGCGATTTCTCAACGTTTAATGGACGTCTATCGTGATTGCCAGGCACTTCTTGTTGATCATGAGCAAGCAGAACTTCTGCTATGGCGTGGGCGCGAAATGATCGAGATCTTGCTGACGCTTTCTATGGATGAAGCCACTTTAGTGGCAGCCCAACTGTTTCCTTTAGTTTCTAGCGGCGCTTTTGAACGAGAATTACTCGAAGAAAAGTACAGTAAAGAGATCATCAAATTGATTGATGGCGTTGAAGAAATGGCGGCCATTGGACAATTGAACCTGACAATGGAAGGCAGTGCCGCGTCTTCTCAAGTTGATAACGTACGTCGAATGCTATTGGCTATGGTCGATGACTTTCGTTGCGTCGTGATCAAACTTGCCGAACGTATTTGTAATTTAATTGAAGTAAAAAAAGCGCCAGATGAAGTGCGCCGAACTGCGGCCAAAGAGTGCGCAAATATTTATGCACCATTAGCTAACCGCTTAGGGATTGGTCAATTAAAGTGGGAAATTGAAGATTATGCCTTCCGTTACCAGCAGCCAGAAACCTACAAACAAATCGCAAAACAATTGGCTGAACGTCGGATTGTGCGTGAGCAATACATTAAAGATTTTGTTGATGACTTAACTCAAGAGATGTGTGTCTCTGATATTTGTGCTGAGGTCAGTGGTCGACCTAAACACATTTATAGTATTTGGCGCAAAATGCAGAAGAAAAGTTTGGCGTTCGATGAGCTTTTTGACGTTCGAGCGGTGCGCATTATCGCTGACAAGCTGCAAGATTGTTATGCCGCATTAGGACTTGTTCACACAAAATACAAGCATTTGCCTAATGAATTTGACGATTATGTTGCTAACCCGAAGCCAAATGGTTATCAGTCAATTCATACCGTTATTCTGGGGCCTGAAGGCAAGACGATTGAAATTCAGATTCGCACTAAGGAAATGCACGAAGATTCCGAGCTTGGTGTGGCCGCGCACTGGAAATATAAAGAAGGTGCCAGCAGCCGTAGTGGTTATGATGAAAAAATTACTTGGCTACGTAAACTGCTTGATTGGCAAGAAGAAATGTCTGATTCGGGTGAAATGCTTGATGAACTTCGTAGTCAGGTATTCGACGATCGTGTCTATGCGTTTACCCCGAGAGGTGATGTCGTTGATTTACCTATGGGTGCTACGCCATTGGACTTTGCTTACCATATCCACTCAGAGGTTGGTCATCGCTGTATTGGTGCCAAGGTCGCTGGACGCATCGTTCCTTTTACGCACAAGCTGCAAATGGGTGATCAGGTTGAGATCATTACCCAGAAAGAACCTAATCCCTCGCGTGATTGGCTCAATCCTTCTCTCGGATTCGTGACTTCTGGGCGAGCGCGAGCCAAGATCAATGCTTGGTTTAGAAAACAAAGCCGTGAGAAAAACTTAGAAGCTGGGCGTGAGATCTTAGAGCAAGAGTTGGCCAAGATTGGTGCGTCGCTGAAAGATGCGGATCAATACGCATTGAAACGCTTTAACATCAATACGACTGATGAACTTTACGTTGGGGTTGGCAGCGGTGATCTGCGAATTAATCAAATCATTAATCATATTAATGCACTGGTCAATAAACCAACGGCAGAAGAAGAAGATCAGCAGGCGCTCGAAAAACTTCAAGAGGCTGAAAACAGAGCCCCGGCACAAAGTCGACCGAAAAAAGATGCGGTGGTTGTTGAGGGCGTTGATAACCTGATGACACACTTGGCTCGTTGTTGTCAGCCAATCCCAGGCGATGAAATTTCTGGATACATCACTCAAGGCCGAGGGATTTCTGTGCACCGGAGTGATTGTGAGCAGTTAGAGGAACTTCGTCACCATGCTCCAGAGCGCATTATTGACACGGTTTGGGGAAGTGGCTTTGTTGGTTCTTACATTTTGACTGTTCGAGTTGAGGCGATGGAACGTGGTGGATTGCTTAAAGACATTACGACTTTGCTTGCGAACGAGAAAATCAAAGTGACCAGCATGAAGAGTCGAGTGGATTATCGTCGACAAATGTCGGTAATGGATTTTGATCTTGAAGTGACTAACTTGGAAGTCTTTGCCCGTGTGTCTAAGCGCGTTGAGCAAATAAAAGATGTGATGTCAGTCAAGCGATTAGGTTAATCAGTGGCCAGCGAATAGAGCTGACAACGAAAGCCTTAACAGAAAGTTAGAGAAGGTGAGCGCAGGTGTCGCTCACCTTTTTATTTACAGAACTTCAGGCAATGTTTAGACGAGGGCCTCAGCGGCTCTGCGCGCCAAATAATATTTTGTGCCGAATAAAAGGATAGAGAAATGAAACATCCGATTGAAAAACTCGAAAGCATCATGGCTCAGTTACGCGATCCCGAGGCGGGTTGTCCCTGGGACATCAAGCAAAACTTCGACACAATAGTGCCGCATACCATTGAAGAAACTTATGAAGTTGTGGACGCGATTCAACAGAGAGATTGGCCCAATTTACAAGAAGAATTAGGTGACCTCCTTTTTCAAGTCATTTTTTACAGCCAGCTTGCTAAAGAGCAGGGATTGTTTGACTTTTCTGATGTAGTGGAAGGCATCAATGGCAAGTTGACCCGACGTCATCCTCATGTTTTTTCGGATGAGCCCTTGCAATCAGAAGACGAAATAAATGCACGCTGGGAGCAAGAAAAAGCAAAAGAAAAAGCACAATCAGGCAAAGTAGAAAAAAGTGTTCTAGACTCAATACCGAATTCACTTCCGGCACTTTCTCGGGCAACAAAAATCCAGAAAAAGTGTGCTCAGTACGGCTTTGATTGGGACACATTAGGGCCTGTTGTTGATAAGGTGAAGGAAGAGATAGATGAAGTCATGGAAGAAGTATTGCAAGTGACACCTGATGAGGACAAGGTTGAACTCGAACTTGGTGATTTGCTGTTTGCCACTGTGAATCTGGTTCGGCATTTAGGTAAAGACCCAGAGGTTGCACTTGCAAAGGCCAATATTAAGTTCACCAAGCGTTTTAATGGAGTGGAAACTAAAGTTGCGCAGCACGGAAAAGGCTTAGCAGACTTTACTCTAGATGAACTCGATGCGTTTTGGGATCAAGTTAAACAAGAAGAGCGTGTAAAATCATAGGCAAACGCGACTTTGATTTGAAGCAAAAAATAAAAAATGGCAGTGTGATAGATTTCACGTTGTGGCGGTTAGGAGCTTCTGGTATATTTATGTCCCGTCCAGAAGAAATCCATTTCCCTCATTCAACCAATTTCAGGTTAAACATGACGACAAACTACATTTTTGTTACTGGCGGGGTCGTATCCTCTCTAGGTAAAGGTATTGCAGCTGCATCTCTTGCGGCTATTCTTGAAGCTCGTGGCCTTAAAGTCACGATGATGAAACTTGACCCATACATTAACGTTGACCCGGGTACAATGAGCCCAACTCAACACGGTGAAGTATTCGTTACAGAAGATGGCGCAGAAACTGACCTTGATCTTGGTCACTATGAGCGTTTCATCCGTACCAAGATGACAAAGCGCAACAATTTCACTGCTGGTCGTGTTTACGCTGATGTTCTACGCAAAGAGCGTCGTGGTGACTACCTAGGTGCAACGATTCAAGTTATCCCGCACATCACTAATGCCATCAAAGATCGTGTAATTGCAGGCTCTGAAGGCCACGATATCGCTATCGTTGAAGTGGGTGGCACTGTTGGTGATATTGAATCTCTACCGTTTATGGAAGCTATCCGTCAGCTAGCGGTTGAGCTAGGCCGTGAACGTGCAATGTTTATGCACCTAACGCTCGTTCCTTACCTAGCAGCCGCAGGTGAAGTGAAAACTAAGCCAACTCAGCACTCTGTAAAAGAGCTACTGTCTATCGGTATTCAGCCAGACATTCTTGTTTGCCGCTCTGATCGCATGATTCCTGCGAATGAGCGTAAGAAGATTGCCCTATTCTGTAACGTTCAAGAGAAAGCCGTTATTTCAATGAAGGACGTAGATTCAATCTACAAAATCCCTCAATTGATTAAAGCTCAAGGTCTTGATGATCTCGTCTGTTCACGCTTCGGTATCACAGCTAAAGAAGCGGATCTTTCTGAGTGGGAACAAGTTATCTACGAAGAAGCGAACCCAACAGGTGATGTCACGATTGGTATGGTCGGTAAATACATCGAACTACCTGACGCATACAAATCAGTGAATGAAGCGCTTAAACATGCAGGTTTGAAAAACCGCTTGAATGTCACAATCAAGTACGTCGACTCGCAAGATGTCGAGACAAAAGGCGTAGAAGTTCTTGAAGGTCTAGATGCAATCCTAGTACCTGGTGGCTTCGGTGACCGTGGCATCGAGGGTAAGATTCGCGCGGCACAGTTCGCTCGTGAAAACAAAGTCCCTTACCTAGGTATCTGTTTAGGTATGCAAGTCGCTCTCATTGAGTACGCGCGTAATGTAGCGGGTATGGAAGGTGCGCATTCAACCGAATTTAACAAAGAGACGAAGTACCCTGTTATTGGTTTGATTACCGAATGGGTAGACGGTGAAGGTAAAGTCGAAGAACGTACTGAAACATCTGATCTTGGCGGGACAATGCGTCTTGGTTCTCAGCTATGTCACTTAGAAAAAGGCACCAAAGCCCGTGAGCTTTACGGCAGTGCGACAATCCACGAACGTCACCGCCATCGTTACGAAGTGAACAACGTGCTTCGTCCGAAAATTGAAAAAGCAGGTCTGAAAGTATCAGGTCTGTCTTCTGATAAGAAGCTTGTGGAAATGATTGAAAACCCAGCGCACCCATGGTTCGTTGCGGCTCAGTTCCACCCAGAATTTACCTCGACACCTCGTGATGGTCACCCATTATTTGCAGGTTTCGTTAAAGCTGCGGGTCAAAATGCTCGCGGCGAATTTGAGAAGTAAAAGGATACGGGCGGTAGATTAAGTCTGTGCTACTGCCCTTTCAAATTGACATTTATATTTGAACGAGAGGAAACATCAATGTCTAAGATCGTTAAAGTTCTAGGTCGTGAAATCATCGATTCACGTGGTAACCCAACTGTAGAAGCTGAAGTACACCTAGAAGGCGGTTTCGTAGGTATGGCGGCAGCACCATCTGGCGCATCTACTGGTTCTCGCGAAGCTCTTGAGCTACGTGACGGTGACAAAGCACGTTTCCTAGGTAAAGGTGTTCTTAAAGCTGTTGAAGCTGTAAACGGTTCAATTGCTGAAGCTCTAATCGGTAAAGATGCAAAGAACCAAGCAGCTATCGATGCAGTGATGATCGACCTAGACGGTACTGAAAACAAGTCAAACTTCGGTGCGAATGCTATCCTAGCTGTTTCTCTAGCGAACGCTAAAGCAGCTGCAGCAGCAAAAGGTATGCCTCTATACGAGCACATTGCTGAGCTAAACGGCACAGCGGGTCAATTCTCAATGCCTCTACCAATGATGAACATCATCAACGGTGGTGAGCACGCAGACAACAACGTTGACATCCAAGAGTTCATGATCCAACCAGTTGGTGCTAAGACTCTTAAAGAAGGTCTACGTATCGGTGCGGAAGTATTCCACAACCTAGCTAAAGTTCTTAAGTCTAAAGGCTACAGCACAGCAGTGGGTGACGAAGGTGGTTTCGCTCCTAACCTTAAATCTAACGCTGAAGCTCTAGAAGTTATCGCAGAAGCGGTTGCAGTTGCTGGTTACGAGCTAGGTAAAGACGTTACTCTAGCTATGGACTGTGCTGCATCTGAGTTCTTCGACAAAGAAGCGGGCATCTACAACATGAAAGGTGAAGGTAAAACGTTCACTTCTGAAGAGTTCAACCATTACCTAGCGGCTCTCGCTGAGCAATTCCCAATCGTTTCTATCGAAGACGGTCTAGATGAGTCTGATTGGGCTGGCTTCAAGCACCAAACAGAACTACTAGGTAACAAGCTTCAACTCGTTGGTGACGACCTATTCGTTACTAACACTAAGATCCTTGCTGAAGGTATCGAGAAAGGCGTAGCTAACTCTATCTTAATCAAGTTCAACCAAATCGGTTCTCTAACTGAGACTCTAGCTGCAATCAAGATGGCTAAAGATGCAGGTTACACAGCAGTAATCTCTCACCGTTCTGGCGAAACTGAAGATGCAACTATCGCTGATCTAGCGGTAGGTACAGCTGCAGGTCAAATCAAGACGGGTTCTATGAGCCGTTCTGACCGTGTTGCTAAGTACAACCAACTGATCCGTATCGAGGAAGCGCTAGGTGAGCGTGCTCCTTTCAACGGTCTTAAAGAAGTGAAAGGTCAAGCTTAATTCTTGGTTGAATTGATCGCTTAGATTCATTTCTTATTTTAACGCCCCGCACTTGCGGGGCGTTTTATTTTTATCAGGATAAGTTTATATTCACTGTCATTTATTCTTTGTTATTGAATCTTTTGCACTTTTGTTAGCTTATGTACCGAGAGCCACGTTTATCCCCTAGAGGCAAACGTACATTTATGCTATATATGTCAACTTATCTATTCCCTTCTGGTACAGAATGTTAGCAATGATATGCGAATCTTTGTTTTAGCCCTCATGTTACTGTTTGCTTGGCTTCAATACACTCTATGGTTTGGTAAAAACGGAGTGTCAGATTTCTATGCAGTAAAAGATGAAATTGAAGCTCAGCAACAAGTAAACAGCAAATTGCAATCTCGTAACAATGAGATGTTTGCTGAAATCGATGATTTACGTCAAGGTCTGGATGCGATTGAAGAGCGGGCACGCCATGAGCTTGGTTTAGTCAAAGATGAAGAAACGTTTTACCGAATCGTTGGAGAGGAGTCGCATTAAATGTTAGAGCCGAACGAGTCGTTTATTGCCATTGTTCCAGCCGCTGGAGTGGGCAGTCGTATGAAGGCAGACCGACCTAAGCAATATCTATCGATTGGGGACAAAACGATTCTTGAACACACGGTAGAGAAGCTCCTTAGACACCCAAGAATTTCCAAGGTTGTGATTGCAGTAACGGAAGGGGACCCCTATTTTTCTGAACTGACGATTGCTCAGCACCCTGATGTTATTCGTGTTGCTGGCGGCAAAGAAAGAGCAGACTCTGTCTTATCGGGGCTAAAATATATAAGTCGTCACTTTGAAAGTGAGTGGGTTCTTGTTCATGATGCTGCTCGCCCTTGTCTACTTGCTGCAGATCTTGATCGTTTAATCGAGTCATGCCTTTCACAGCCGTGGGGAGGGCTACTTGCTTCGCCTGTACGAGATACGATGAAACGTTCTAATTCACAACAACAGATCGAGCATACCGTGGATAGACAGTCGTTATGGCATGCTTTAACACCGCAAATGTTCAAAACCCAGAGCCTGACAGATGCATTAGACGATGCCCTGAACCACAATATTGCCATCACCGATGAAGCATCAGCATTGGAATATGCAGGCAAACAAGTGGCGTTAGTTCAAGGCAGCGCCAGCAATATAAAAATTACTCAACCTGAAGATCTGCTTTTAGCTGAATTTTATCTTAGTCTTGAGTGCAGTGAGTAAATAAGGATACAAAATGATTCGAATTGGTCATGGCTTTGATGTGCATAAATTTGGTGGTGAAGGCCCAGTTATCATCGGTGGCGTCGCGATCCCTTACCAGCAAGGTTTGATTGCGCATTCTGACGGCGACGTGGCGCTGCATGCTCTTGCTGATGCGCTACTCGGTGCGATTGCTGCAGGCGATATTGGTAAGCACTTTCCTGATACGGATGAAAAATGGAAAGGGGCAGACAGCCGCGAATTACTCAAAGATGTTTATCGCCGAGTACAAGAGCAGGGTTATCGCCTAGGTAATGCCGATATTACTATCATTGCACAGGCACCAAAGATGGCCCCCTATATTGATGCGATGTGTGCGGCAATTGCTGAAGATTTAGCAACCGACATCAGCAACATTAATGTAAAAGCAACGACGACAGAGCGTCTTGGCTTTACAGGACGTAAAGAAGGCATTGCAACGGAAGCCGTTGTACTTCTGTTCAAACAATAACAAGTAATGTGCTTCCCTAAGCGGCAGCAGCGGAAAATAGACATGTCAGATATTTTATCCTCATTGGCTTACTTGACAGGTAAGCCAGTAGCCTCTGCAAAAATCAAAGTGCAACCCGAGCATTTTCAGGTACGCGAAGATTTAGGATTTGCCTTTACAGGTGAAGGTGAGCATTTAATGGTTCGAATCCGTAAGACGGGTGAGAACACCAGCTTTGTTGCTAACGAATTAGCAAAAGCTTGTGGCGTTAAGTCGAAAGACGTGAGCTGGGCAGGCCTTAAAGATCGTCATGCCGTAACTGAACAATGGTTAAGTGTTCACTTACCAAAAGGTGGCACCCCTGACTTTTCAGCATTTTTGGCTCAATACCCAAGTATCGAAATTCTAGCAACGGCTCGTCATAATAAAAAGCTGCGCCCAGGCGACTTAGTTGGGAACGAATTCGTTGTTACTTTGTCTGAAGTGACTGATTTAGAGGATGTTGAGCAACGTCTTCAGCAAGTGAAACATCTTGGTGTGCCAAATTACTATGG
This sequence comes from Vibrio azureus, assembly GCF_002849855.1. Classification (NCBI taxonomy): domain Bacteria; kingdom Pseudomonadati; phylum Pseudomonadota; class Gammaproteobacteria; order Vibrionales; family Vibrionaceae; genus Vibrio; species Vibrio azureus. The sequence continues at coordinate 2,559,875 of NZ_CP018616.1, read as the reverse complement.
CAGCCAGCGCTTTGGCAACGATGGCAACAACCTTGAAGAAGCGCGTCGATGGGGACGCGAAAATGTTCGTACTCGTAATCAAAATAAGCGTAGCATGTATTTATCAGCCGCTCGCTCGTGGATCTTTAACCGTATTGTGTCAGCTCGTTTAGAGCAAGGTATCTTTGATAAGTTTATCGAGGGTGATATTGCCAAGAAAAGTACCGATCTTGAGTCAGTTGATATAAGCAATATTGCAAAACTGCAAGCGCAATTTGCTCAAGGCGAAGTGGCCATTACAGCAGCGCTTGCCGGTGATAATGCATTGCCCACTCAAGGGGATGCACTTAATTTAGAGCAGCCATTTTTAGATGATGAACCTGATTTGATGGCGCTTATTCGTGGTAACCGCATGCGGCATGAGCGTCGTAACATTGCATTGAAACCCAAAAATTTATCTTGGTCTATCGATGGCCAAAATATTACGCTAACGTTCTCACTGGATGCAGGGTCATTTGCGACTTCAATTGTTCGTGAGTTGGTCATAGAAGAAAAGGTAGAAAGAGAATATTAATGGAAATGGATTCACAAAACGCGAAGCCATTAAGAATACTGCTCAGTAATGATGATGGTGTTCATGCGCAGGGAATTCACGCGCTTGCTGAAGAGCTGAGAAGCATTGCTGAAATTATCATTGTTGCACCAGACAGAAATCGTTCTGGTGCTTCAAACTCTTTGACGTTAGAGCAACCGCTCCGAGTGAACGAGATCGCCCCAAATATATTTTCAGTGCAAGGGACCCCAACGGATTGTGTCCATTTTGCCCTGAATGAACTCATGAAAGATGCTTTGCCTGACCTTGTTCTATCTGGCATCAACCATGGTGCTAACCTTGGGGACGATGTCTTATACTCCGGTACGGTAGCGGCTGCAATGGAAGGGCATTTTTTAGGGGTGCAGTCTATCGCATTTTCCCTAGTTGGTACTCAACACTTTGCTTCTGCCGCGAAAATTGCTCGTCAACTTGTAGAGCAGCACTTACTTAACCCTATTCCAACCAACCGCTTATTAAATGTGAATGTGCCAGATCGCCCACTTGATCAACTAGGCCCAATCGAAGTCACACGTTTAGGCGCTCGTCACCATGCTGAAAACATGATTAAGCAGAAAGACCCACGAGGTCATGATATTTACTGGCTTGGTCCTCCGGGCAAAGAACAAGATGCTGGTGCTGGAACCGATTTTTATGCGATCGAGAATGGCCGAATTTCAATGACACCACTGCAAGTGGATCTCACGGCTCATGAATCACTTGGTGCAATGGATGGTTGGTTAAAGGAAGAGAAGTGATGAGTAACCCCCATGCAGATAGGTTGATCGAATTTCTTATCGCCAATGGTATCAAGGATCAGCGTGTTCTAGATGCGATTTACCATTTACCGCGCGAACATTTTGTATCGCAAGCCATGGTGCACCAAGCTTATGATAATAATGCGCTGCCAATAGGGCATGGACAAACGATTTCTCAGCCTTATATTGTGGCAAAAATGACCGCTTTACTGGAGTTGACGGCAGAGTGTCAAGTGTTAGAAATTGGTACTGGGTCAGGATATCAAACGGCAGTGCTCGCTCAAATGGTCGCTCATGTCTATTCCGTTGAAAGAATAAAATCTCTTCAATGGGAAGCAAAGCGTCGCCTCAAACAGCTGGACCTTTATAATGTGTCTACTAAACATGCTGATGGTTGGTTAGGCTGGAAAGCAAAAGGACCCTTTGATGCAATCATTGTTACGGCAGCGGCAGAAACGATTCCTCAAGCACTTCTAACCCAATTAAAAGTGGGAGGCAAAATGGTGATACCCGTCGGGGAGCAACAGCAGCAACTCATCAAAATAGTGCGAACCGAGGAGGGGTATCTCTCGAGTATTGTTGAGACGGTACGTTTTGTTCCATTGGTAGCAGGTAATTTAGCTTAAGGGTAACAAGTTTGGTGATTAGGTTATTGCAACGTCTGGGTATTATCTGTTTATTAGCTACGGGGTTGGTTGGCTGTGCGGCTCGTTCTCCTGCCCCTGTATCTAGCTTAAACAAGGATTACTCCTTGGTAGAAAGAGGCAGTTACAAAGGCAGTTACTACCAAGTTAGAAAAGGTGACACACTTTACTTTATAGCGTACGTCACAGATAAAGATGTAAATGACCTTATTCGTTACAATGATTTAAGCCTGCCTTATACGATTTATCCCGGTCAAAAGATCAAACTTTGGGCGCCAAAATATGTTGCCCCGAAATATGGCCATAAAGCGGAACCTGTTGTTTTAGCAGCCGTGGTGCCACCAGTTCCCCCTATTACGAAAACCGTGGTTCCTGCACCATCCACTAAACCGATTAGACCTTCTAAGCCTAAAGAAACAACAGTAAAACCTCACGAGATTAAAAAAGAACCACCCAAGAAGGTTGAACAATCGAAACCAAAGGAGTATGTTGGGACAAAAGGTAATCAGAATGTTAAACCGAAACCGCCAACACCACCTAAGCAAAATGACAAGGTCTCTAAGTGGTTATGGCCAACAAAAGGGAGAGTAATTAGGAATTTTTCTGCGGGTGAACAGGGAAATAAAGGCTTAGACATCGCAGGAAAGCGTGGTCAGCCAATCGTATCTACCGCAGCAGGCACCGTTGTTTATTCAGGTAATGCGCTACGAGGTTATGGCAACCTTATTATAGTGAAGCATAACGATAATTATTTAAGCGCATACGCACATAACGATAAACTGCTGGTGTCGGAAGGGCAAAGTGTGAAAAGCGGACAAAAAATCGCCACCATGGGCAGTTCCGGCACGAAATCCGTTAAGTTACATTTTGAAATTCGCTATCAAGGTAAATCGGTGAATCCAAAGCGCTATTTGCCTTAAATTAATATTACTTGCGACATATTTAGCGACATATAGAGTTGTCATGTCTTGCTAACTCGCCAGGGGGAGGCGTTATGAGTATCAGCAACACAGTCACCAAAATGGATGAATTTGACTATAATAAAGACCAAGATAACGGTTCTGACATTGAAGTCAATAAGACATCATCAGAAACCAAAGCCGACGCTCGAGAGGAATTCGATGCGAGTACGAAAAGCTTAGATGCTACCCAGCTTTATCTAGGCGAAATTGGTTTCTCTCCTTTACTTACCGCAGAAGAAGAAGTGCTTTACGCCCGTCGGGCTCTACGTGGAGACGAAGCGGCTCGTAAACGTATGATTGAAAGTAACCTACGTCTAGTGGTTAAGATTTCACGCCGATACAGTAACCGCGGTTTGGCCCTTCTTGATCTTATTGAAGAGGGTAATCTAGGTCTGATCCGTGCTGTAGAGAAATTTGATCCTGAGAGAGGTTTCCGCTTTTCAACTTATGCGACGTGGTGGATTCGTCAAACCATCGAACGAGCGCTAATGAATCAAACACGAACGATCCGTTTACCTATTCATGTCGTTAAAGAGCTGAACATTTACCTGCGAACGGCACGTGAACTTTCTCAGAAGCTTGACCACGAGCCAACCGCTGAAGAAATCGCATCGCAGCTGGATATTCCTGTTGAAGATGTGAGTAAAATGTTGCGTCTCAATGAGCGTATCAGTTCCGTTGATACACCGATTGGTGGTGATGGTGAAAAAGCACTTCTCGATATCATTCCAGATGCTAACCACTCTGATCCTGAAGTCTCCACACAGGATGACGATATTAAATCTTCTTTGATCCATTGGTTGGAAGAGCTTAATCCAAAGCAAAAAGAGGTCCTTGCGCGTCGTTTTGGTTTGCTAGGTTATGAACCATCAACACTTGAAGAAGTTGGTCGAGAAATTGGGTTAACACGTGAGCGAGTGCGTCAAATTCAGGTAGAAGGGCTGCGCCGCCTAAGAGAAATCTTAATTAAGCAAGGTTTGAACATGGAAAACCTGTTTAACGTAGAAGAAGATTAACTTTATTCAATCAGTGCTTAAATAGTCAATCATTGGTCATATAGCTTGCTGTTAAAAGCTATTTAATCACTACCTTACTTCTACTGCAAAAAGTATAAAGGCTATGGGTTTAACCATAGCCTTTGTTGTTTACGATGCTTACTAGAGCATACTCTTTAAGCGATAGAGTTCCTCTAACGCTTGACGCGGAGTCAACTCATCTGGAACCAGATTAGATAGCGCTTGTTCTACCTCACTCGGTTCAGGAATCAGACTCAACTGATTCGCAACATCAACACGATTCACTTTAGTAGAGTCTTGCCCCTGTCCAAGTTGTTCTAACTGAGAAAGTTTGTTACGAGCATTTTTTATGACAGCTTTAGGCACTCCAGCTAGGCCTGCGACGGCTAAACCATAGGATTTACTGGCCGCTCCCTCTTGGACAGCATGCATGAAGGCGATACTGTCGCCATGTTCGACCGCATCTAAATGAACATTGGCTAGGTTTGGCAGTTGATTCGGCAACTCAGTTAATTCAAAGTAATGCGTTGCGAAAAGCGTCATCGCTCCAATTTTTGTTGCAAGCCATTCTGCGCTAGCCCAAGCAAGAGACAAACCATCATACGTGCTGGTTCCTCTGCCGATCTCATCCATTAAGACTAAGCTATTTTTCGTTGCGTTATGCAGAATATTGGCTGTTTCTGTCATTTCAACCATGAACGTAGAACGCCCTGATGCCAGATCGTCAGAAGCACCGATACGAGTAAAGATACGATCAAGTGAGCCAATGTGAGCAGCCTCGGCAGGAACGTATGAGCCGATGTGTGCCATCAGTGCGATTAAGGCGGTTTGACGCATGTAAGTTGACTTACCACCCATGTTTGGACCCGTAATAATGAGCATTTTTCGTGTGGTACTCAGCTCGATTGGGTTCGCTATAAACGGGTCACTGGTCACTTGCTCAACGACAGGGTGACGACCCGCTTGAATTTTTATTCCGGCCTGCTTATCTAGAACAGGGCGGCAATAGTCGAGGGTGTCGGCGCGTTCTGCGAGGTTTTGTAACACATCCATCTGTGAAATCGCGGAAGCAAGGTTTTGCAGCTGTTCAAGGTGTGGTAATAACAGATCAAACAATCCTTCCCATAGCTTTTTCTCTAGAGCAAGCGCTTTTGATTTCGAGTTAAGTACTTTATCTTCATGCTCTTTTAGCTCAGGGATAATATAGCGTTCTGCATTTTTGAGCGTTTGACGACGGATATAATGTGGAGGCACAAGGTGGCTTTGACCACGGCTAACTTGAATATAAAATCCGTGAACATTGTTATAACCCACTTTTAGCGTATCGATACCATGACGATCACGTTCATCGGCTTCTAACTTATCAAGATACTCAGTGGCGCCATCGGCCAGCTTACGCCACTCATCGAGTTCGGTATCATAACCTTCAGCAATCACACCTCCATCACGAATAACAACGGGTGGATTCTCTTTAATTGCCCGTTCTAGTAAGTCACATAGTTCATCCATTGGAGAGGCATACTGCGCAAGCTTGACAAGATATGGGTGGTTTAAAGTAGCGGTCACCGAGGCTAACTCAGGCAATTGTTGCATCGCATGGCGAAGACGTGCCATGTCACGAGGTCGAGCAGAACGAAGCGCGAGTCGCGCCAAAATACGTTCAATATCGCCGATTTGTTTGAAAACAGGTTGAAGATCGATAAATAGGTTTTGCTCTTTTACTTCACTGATTGCATCTAAACGGTTGTTCAAAGTTTCAATACAGCGCATAGGCTGATGCAACCAACGTTTCAGCATACGGCTGCCCATTGGTGTGGCACAGTGATCTAAAACATCGGATAAAGTATTGTCTGTGCCGCCCGAAAGGTTTTGGGTAATTTCTAAATTACGACGCGTTGCAGCATCGAGAATCACCGAGTGATCTTGGCGATCGAACGTCAGAGAACGTATATGAGGGAGCGCGGTACGCTGCGTGTCTTTAACATATTGAATCAAACACCCTGCGGCACATAATCCTAAAGAAGCGTGTTCGACGCCAAAGCCAACCAAGTCACGAGTGCCAAACTGCTGATTCAATTGTTGCTTAGCGGTATCCAGTTCGAACTCCCATACCGGGCGACGACGATTACCGTTACGACTAGACATCAAATCTACGGGTTCAAAGTCCTCAGGGAACAGTAACTCTCGTGGTGCGGTACGTTGCAGTTCTGCCGCCATGGCCTCACTGGTTTCTGGTTCGGTCAGTTGGAAGCGTCCAGAAGTGATGTCTAAGGTTGCGTAACCAAACTTGCCATTGTGATGATAGATAGCAGCAATTAAATTATCGATGCGCTCAGAGAGTAATGCTTCGTCTGTGACTGTACCCGGCGTGATAATCCGGACGACCTTTCGTTCAACGGGACCTTTGCTGGTGGCTGGGTCACCAATTTGTTCACATAAAGCGACGGACTCTCCCAACTGAACGAGTTTTGCTAGGTAACCTTCTACTGCATGAAATGGAACACCTGCCATTGGAATAGGTTCACCTGCTGAAGCTCCTCGTTTAGTTAACGATATTTCCAGCAGTTGTGAAGCTCGCTTGGCATCATCGTAAAACAGCTCGTAAAAATCCCCCATCCGATAGAACAGCAAAATATCGGGGTTCTCAGCCTTAAGCTTGAGATATTGCTGCATCATTGGAGTATGTTTTTGCGTCAAGGTAGTGGAGGTCACGAGGTTTTCCTTGTTGTTCATTTTTATGCTTAAGAAGCCTTACAGCAGGGTATACCCAAGCAACCTCGCACTTTGGTTGCGGGTTACCGAATCAAGCGCCTTAAGGTCACTTGGGTATACAAGGTAGGGTGAATGATATTAATCAGGCCGCCAGAAAGCAACGATAGTTTTGTGTTGAAGGCAATGCCGCTTTGAATTAAAGGGCGAGCGGCTTTAACTCTAAGACTTTGTTAATGATTCTCAATGTATACCCAAGTGACTTCAAGATGCTTGATTCAGAGCGAGGTCACTGAATCGAATTCAAGGAAGACAACGAAGCGGAATAGCCGGCTCTTTCCAAGTTGTCTGACGCAAGAAGTCGGCTCAGTGACACGCTCCCAAAGGGCGAGCGGCCTTAACTCTCAGACTTTGTTAACGATTCTCAATGTAGAGCCACTATATCTTCGAATCGTTGCCGCGCCTGAGAGTTAAGGTCATCTCGCTGAACGCAGCATCTTGAGGTTACTTGGGTATAGAACCACTTTATCTTCGAATTGTTGCCGTGCCTAAGAGTTAAGGCTATCTCGCTGAGCAAAGCATCTTGAATTTACTTGGGTATATTGTGAAGTTAATGCACTTTGAAAGGCGGTTTGAATTTATTTTGTATGATTAATTTTGTATCCTAATCAAAAGCAAGTTTTTATCAGAACGCTAGGTTTTCTATAACGCGTCTCTTTTTATCTTTATTTGTAAAATAACAATCAAACGAAGCTGTCATGGCGGTGGCTTTGTCATTTCTTATTATTTATATAGTGCGATTTATAGTTGGACAAAAGTATGAGCTTAAGTGATTTCCTTTCCATTTTAATATCATTTCCTACAAATGTATTTTTTATTCCATTTGTTGTCTTTTTTATCATTATGCTAATTGACATGCTATTTGATATATTTGACGGCGTATTGGGTGAATTAGACGTCGTTGACCTAGATAATATGAATGGTGGCGTATTCATTTTGCCACCTATATTAACGAAAGTGCCTCTTCCTATAGCTTTGTGTGTCAGTTTCTTTTGGGCTACTATATTCGAATATTATTTGGATACTTATTTACTAAGCAATTTTACATCGACAATTGCTCTTGTTTCGGGAGTGGTCTCGTTACCTATCATTGCTTACTTAGCGCTGTTAGTCTCAGCGTTTCTGCTTAAGCCTTTGGCGCCTTTTTTCAATAAAGAGAACTCTTTTGCAACGATTGATTATGTTGGCTTAAGGGGAAAAGTGCTCAGTAGTACTGTCAATGCAGACACGGGCGGCGAAGTCACTGTCATTCACAATGGCAATGAAGTGCTTTTGGATGTGTTCTCTGAAGGAGAGCAAGAAATACACTATGGAGACGAAGTTGTTATCGTTTCTCAAATTAATGATTCGCAGCATTACCTTGTTGCAAAAATATAAAATAAATGAAGCCCTTTAAGGAGTTGGTTATGGTTTTCTCTCCCAGTCTGATATTCATTCTCGCTGGAATCGGTTTGTTTTTGTTGGTTCTTGTGTTTTTGACCAGTCGCTATAAAAAAGTGAGAGTAGAAGGTGAAGCTCTTATTGTGAATGGTGTGGATCGCACACGTGCATCATTGACAGGTACTTTTGTTTGGCCAATTGTCAATCGCTATGAATATATGGATATTACTCGTAAGAAAATTTCAGTTGTTCGTAGTGGAAGCAAAGATCAAGAAGGTGAAGAATATGAAGGCCTTCACTGCCGAGATAACATTCGTGCCGATTTAAAAGTAGATTTTTATATCGGTGTTAATCATGAAGAAGATGATATTGTTCGTGTAGCAAAACTGTTTACGGCTTTTGATGCTTCTAATATTGAACGTCTAAAAGAGCACTTCCAACCAAAATTTTCTGAAGCATTGAAAACGGCGGTGAAACAGTTTGACTTTGAAGAGCTGTTGACCAACCGTCGCGCATTTCGTGATGCAGTTGTGCAAGTTATTGGCAGTGAAATGGACGGTTTTAAAATTTATGATGTGGTAATTGATAAGATCGACCAAACCTCACTAGAAGCACATAACCCAGATAATATTCTGGATGTTGAAGGTATCCGTAAGATCTCATTAATCACAGCACAAAAAAATACGGAAACCAATGCGATTCGCCAAGATGAACGCACTACGATTAAAAAGAAAGATGTAGAAGCAGAAGCTAACCGTCTACAACTGGTAAAACAAGAAAAAGAGAGCATCGCTCGTATCAAGAGAGAAGTCGACATTATCGAAGCTCAGGAGCATGCTCTTTCTGAAGAAAAACGCCAAGAATACGAGCGAGTTGCATCCATTGCCAAATTAGACACTGAAGAAGAAGTCGCGAAAAAACGTGAAAGTGTTGAAATGGAAATAGAAATGACGCGTATTGCTAATCAGCGTCAAGTTGCGATTCAAGGTGAAGAGTTAAGCCGAGCTGTTGAAACAGAGAAGGTTCGTACTTCTTCAGAAGTCGCGCAACGCGAAATGGAAAAAGAAACCGTTGTTGAAGAAGCGCTAAAATCTGTCGCTGAAACTCGTTCTCAACGTGTGGAAATTGAACGTAAGATTGCTCGTGAAGAAGAAGAGACAGAAAACTTACGTGTTAACGAACAGGTTAACCGTAAAAAACGCGTTTCTATGGTTGAAGCAGAAGCCGTAGCCGAAGCGAAGCAACTAGAATTACTGGTTGCAGCAAGAGCAGAAAAAGAGGCGGCAAAAGAACAAGCTGAACGTTTGCTGATTGAAAAAGATGCTGAGCTTAAAGTGAAAACACGCGATGCTGAAAATGAATTAGCCGTGAAAACTCGAGAAGCGGAAGCGGCGCATATTGTCGTGACCAAGAAAGCGGATGCAGATAAAGTGGCTCGTCAACGTTATGCTGAAGCGGAACTTGAAGCCTCTTCGAAAGAAGCTGAAGCGCAATACCTGTTGAAAGAGCGTGAAGCGGCAGCAAAAGAGCGTATGGCTCAAGCTGAAAAAGAGCATATTAGTGCTACTGGCCTTGCTCAAGTTGAAGTAGACCGTGAGCGAGCACTTGCCATCAGAGAAACGGGTGAAGCCGAAGCTTACACGTTACAAAGCGCGGGTGAAGCCGAAGCTCAAGCATTACGTGCCAAAGGGTTGGCTGAAGCAGAAGCCCAGACAGCTCGTTTTGAAGCGGCTCAGCAATATGACGATCAAACCCGTGAACATGACAAGTGGGTTATGCAACTGCAACAAGAAAAAGAGCTTGATTTGGCACGTATTGATGCACAAAAAGCAGTGGCAGCAGAAAGTGCGAAAGCGTTGGCACAAGCACTCGCAGCGGCTGATATTAAACTCTTTGGTGGTGACGGTATGGAACAAATTCGTCGCACAGTTCTTGACTCAGCGACAATGGACGTGAAGTTTGAAGAGTCTAAAGTACTCAACCCACTGGTTTCTGAGTACGTTGATGGTAGTCGTAGCCTACCTCAAGACATCAAAGACATTCTTGAAAACACTGAATTAAAGAGCAGTGATTTAAGTAATGTTGCTTTGGCTGGCTTACTGAACTCACAAGGCGGAGCGGCAGAGCTTCTAAAGAAAATTCAACAGTCAGTTGGCAACGTGTCATCGACTGAATCTTAATTCTCTCCAATCTCGAGTCAAACACCCGCACTGACAGCCTGTTAGTGCGGGTTTTAAAGGTATAAGCATGTCAGAAAATACTCAGCAAGCTGTCACCGAGAGCGGTGCATACGAAGTTCTTAAATCCCGACTCTCACAGCAAGGCAATACTCTTAAAACCCTCTCACAGCAATTCAATCAGCAACGTCAATCTGTTTTTGGAGGACAGGAGCTTTCTCTAATCGGTAAGACCAATGTTCAAACCGAATCTCGCTGTATTCCTGTCGATATGGCGCAAGTGAATCAACAATTGTTGTTTGGCTATGAAGTGCGTGTGGGGATGAAAGCACAGCCGTCATTGGAAGATGTTTTCGGCCTTTATCAATTGCATGAAAACGATGGTTCGTTTCGTGTTGAGCCACTCGGTTTAGACAACAGCTTCCTTTCTGATGACTGGTTCTTACATGAATTCACGGAACTCTTTACTTACTACCATGATGCGAGATTGTCACAAATTTCGCGTAAGGAAAACACGCTCTACATTGCATTCCAAATTGGTATGCGAGCGGAAGATCGTAAGGTGTTTCGTTTTCAGATCAACAAAAATTCGATCGAGTATCTTGATTCATTAGGTCATCAGTCTCTTACATCTGCTAATCAGCATGATTTTGAATGGACGGAGACAACTCGAGAAGATCATGTGCTGGGTAAACACCCTCATGTGTCAATCCAAGATAAGTTATTTGTTGAATGTATTGGCGGTGACTTAACCATTAAAGTTGAAGACAATACTGAAGATGGCAAAGGCGTCTATCGAGAAGAAGTGGAAGATCCTCATCAAAGTGTTGCCGATGCAAAGATCTCGTATGCATTTATTGGTGAATTAATTGCATTACGTATTACTCCAAATCGAGAAAAAAACGCGCGCTACTTCTTGTATAACCCTTTGAATCAATCGGTGGCTCGGATTGCTGCTTTAGAAACGAGCGCGAAAACATTACCAGAGGACCATGGTGTTCTTTACTCTCATGGTTACGTTTTGGCCAATGGTGAAAAAAAAGAGTTTGATTTACCTTGGACTAACTTAAGGTTCTTTAAGAAAATCGTTTCACCAAATGGTGAAGACGTCATGTATTTCTTTTTTGATGTATTGAAAGGGTATTACGTTATCTACACCTACAATATGATCGAAAAATCGTTTTCTGCACCGATGGAAAGTCATGGCTATAGCTTGTATCCAGATGGTCGCATGTTAGTGTTTCAGTCGTCTGAAAACGAAGAGGCGTCAACAGTTCATCCGTTACGTATTTGGGAAACCCCTTTCTCTACAACAGAGTTCTACAGTCGTAATAATGCGAGCAATGATGCTTCTAGCCCACTATTTAACCTTGGTAATGCGGAATTAGTACGCGCGCTTTCTTCTGTTCTATCGATTTGTCATTTTGCTTCGACTGAAGAAGTGACTCAAGCGGCGTATGAAGCACTACTTAAACAGTGTCAAAGTACACTGGATCATTACCATTGGCTTGCTCATGATTATGCACTAGGACTCGGCGATGCAATTCAACAAGTCATGGGAACGGCTGATCATATCATTGATGAATTTGCCAAAGTACAGCAGTTGCAGTTACATGCACAACAAGCATTAGACGCTGAATCCAGTGAAGTTGCTGCTTTGATTAGCCAAGTTAAGCTTGCCGCTAAAGATCAAGCCGCCGCATTGCTTACTTTGTTAGCGAACGTCAAGGCCCAAGTTGGCAGGGTCATGGCTTTGCGTCAGCAGCATTATATGGACATCCCAAGAGTGGATGAGCTATGTGAACGCTTAGATCAACAACGGCAATATTTAAATCAGCAGTTGCTTGAATTATTGCAAGATGAAAAAGCCTATCTGCCATTTAAAAACCAGATCCAATTGGTCGAAGAACAGTTAGAAACCGTTGATAAAACATCGGTCATTCAAGAGTTGCAAGTTCAGATTGATTCCCTGAGAGAGGAATTACAATTAGTCACAGAAGAAGTGACAGATATTGAAACTGAAGATCCCACTCAATCGACAAGAATCCTTGATTTGACGACTGAAGTCTCTTCCATGCTGAATGCTGTAGCGGCAAAACTACGTAATAAAAATAGTGGGTTACGTAGCGATGAGGCCAAAGCTGAGTTTAGTGCGCAATTTAAATTGCTCGCACAGTCGGTTAACAGTGCAATGGAGCAGGCAACCACGCCGGATGAATGTGACAATCAATTAGCAAAACTGATTACTCAACTGGAAAAGTTGGAGTCACGCTTCGCAGACTTTGATGAATTTCTTGGCGAAATTTATACCAAGCGAGATGAAATACAGTCGACATTAGAGAACCATAAACAACAATTGGTGAGTGCACAGCAACGACGGATTCAAAACCTATTGCAAGCGGCCAATGTGACGTTCAGCAGCATCGAAAAGAGAGTGGCAAGGTTTGATGATGTCGCGGCGCTCAATAGTTATTTTGCAACGGATACGATGGTCCTGAAACTGCGTCAACTGTCTGACTCTATTCGGGATCTAGGTGATAGTGTTAAAGCAGATAGCCTCGATGCAAAATTAAAGTCTGTACAGGACCAAGCGTTACGTTCTCTACGCGATAACCAAGACATTTTTGAAGAGGGAGGGACGATTCTTCGCTTAGGTAAACATCGTTTTAGCGTTAACCAGCAAGCTCTCGATATTACTTTGGTTGAAAACAATAATGTATTAAGTACTCATATTTCAGGCACGGATTTTTATCAGCCGATTGATGACGAATCTTTCTTGGCCTTACAGAATATTTCCAAACTCGATATTGCCTCGGAAACGGAGACCCTGTATCGGGCTGAATATCTCGCCTACTTAATGCTGTATGCTGCAATGAATATGGTCGATGGCGTTGATATTCCGGCTTTATTACAAGCTAGAAAAAACGGCGAGCTACTTAGCCTCGTTCAGCGCTTTGCTGCACCAAGATACAAAGAAGGATATGTGAAAGGCATCCATGATCACGATGCAGAAAAAATCCTTAACCAGTTACTTCCGGTGTTTGAGCAAGCGGGTCTACTTCGCTTTAGTCAACAAGCTCGAGTGACGACATGGATTTGGCTCATGGTACAACCTAACGATGTATTAGAGCAGTGGAAGAATAAAGCCCATAATGCCCATTTACTCAAGTACCATCTGAAATCCACTGAAGCGTATCAGGCACTACAAACTCAATTAGAGCAATCTTTGCATGCGGTCGAAGGGAGTGCGCTATCTGAAGCCAGCGATTATTTGATTCAGCTTTTAGCCCAAACGGCTTACCAAATTGAAGTGAGCCGAGATGGCCTAGAGTTATGTGAAGAGTACCTTCAATTTAGGCGCAGTTTGGGGTGGAAAAGTGAATCCCTATCTCCTGCAGTGAGTTTAGCCGACCATTCTCAATGGTTAAGAGCCTATGTTGAACAAAATCAGTTAAGTCAGGCCTTTGTCATCGAAGCTGCGGCCATTGCAGTATGGAAAGAACAGCAAGAGGCATCACTGAGCCCTGTCGGCTTTTCACTCACCTGCCAAGTTGAAGGTTTATTAGGTGAGCACGCCAAGCTTGAAAAAGGAACGTTGAACTTAGTCTTAGATGATTTCTTGCAACGCTGTGAATATCACCGCAGTCAAACGATTCCACAATTTGAAGCTTACCTTGAACAGCGAGCATCTTTATTACAACAGGCCAAATCATCTTTTAGATTGAATGAGTTTAAGCCTCGACCACTGACCTCTTTTGTGCGAAATAAGTTGATCAGTGAAAGTTATTTACCTTTGATTGGCGATAACTTTGCAAAGCAAATGGGCACGGTTGGAGACAGTAAACGAACTGACTTGATGGGTATGCTATTACTGATCTCTCCACCTGGTTATGGTAAAACCACTTTAATTGAGTATGTGGCGCATAAACTCGGCCTTGTTTTCATGAAGATAAATGGCCCTTCTCTTGGCCATAATGTGACGTCTTTGGATCCAAAGGAAGCGCCTGATCAAAACGCAGCTCGAGAAGTCGAAAAAATCAACCTTGCTTTGGAAATGGGCAACAATGTTTTGCTCTACTTGGATGATATTCAGCATACTAACCCAGAGTTTTTGCAAAAGTTTATTTCGCTTTGTGATGGAACTCGACGTATTGAAGGTATCTGGAATGGGGAAACCAAAACCTATGACATGCGAGGTAAAAAGTTTGCCGTCGTAATGGCCGGAAACCCTTATACTGAATCTGGTGATATGTTCCGAATCCCAGATATGTTAGCTAACCGAGCTGATATTTATAACCTAGGCGATATGCTCTCTGATCAAAAAGAGGCATTTGAGTTGAGCTTTATAGAGAATGCTTTAACTTCACACCCTGCGCTTGCGCCTTTAGCTACTCGTGACCTTAATGATTTATATCGTTTTGTCCGCATGGCAAATGGTGAAGGATTACCGTTAAGCGATATGTCTCATTCTTATTCTGCGACAGAGTCTGCTGAAATTGTTTCAACGTTACAGAAATTACTTACAGTTCAGCAAACCGTGCTTAAGGTAAACCAACAATATATTGCTTCTGCAGCTACGGCCGACCAGTATCGTGTAGAGCCACCGTTTAAGTTACAAGGCTCTTATCGGAATATGAATAAACTGACCGAAAAAATTTCGTCAGTGATGACGCCTGAAGAGTTACAAACTTTACTTCAGGACCATTATCAAGGTGAAGCACAGACCCTCACCAATGGTACAGAAGAGAACTTACTCAAATTGGCACAACTTCGCGGCGAAATGACCGCTGAGCAGCAGGCTCGTTGGGGTGAAATTCGTGAAAGTTACCAGCGTAACCAACTGATGGGAGACTCAGAGGATAGAGCCGGTCAAGTGGTGCAGCAATTGGCAGCCCTGAATCAAACCATTAATCGAGTGACACAAAAATTTGGAGATAATCCCCATGACTGATCTGACCCAAACAAGTGAACTTGTTGAACCTGAACTTTCTCCACGTGTGATCGAGTTAGCTCAAAGC
The DNA here is from genome assembly GCF_002849855.1 of Vibrio azureus. Lineage (NCBI taxonomy): Bacteria > Pseudomonadati > Pseudomonadota > Gammaproteobacteria > Vibrionales > Vibrionaceae > Vibrio > Vibrio azureus. The sequence goes on along the minus strand of NZ_CP018616.1, from coordinate 2,544,580 downwards.
TTTGACCCATTTGATAGTGTAGCGACCATCACGTTCGGTAAGGAGGCTTTGCAAAATATTACGGCATTTTCTGATAATGTTCTGCAGCAGATTCGAGTGCGTGAAACGGGTGAAGCGGGAGAAATCTTACAATCTATGGTTACGGCCATGAGTCGTTCAGAGTTTAATTACTTAAAAGATAAAAGTTTCCTCGCCAGTTTGCCTTTAATTGGTGAACTGTTTGATTCATTCAAAACATTTGCAGAAAGCTTTGATTCTGTAAAGAAGAGCCTTGATAAACTGACCAGTCAGTTAGAAGCACAAGAGGCGGTATTAGCGCATGATATCCAGAGGCTGGATACGCTTTACGAAGAAAACCTGCAACTCTTGAATGGGTTGGATGATTTCATTGCGGCGGGTAAATTTAAGTTGCAGCAGATAGAGCAGCAAGTATTACCTGCTTTGCTCGAACAAGCAGAGCAGTCTCAGGATCCACTGGCTGCTCAGAAACATCGCGATGCTATCCAAGCGCAGGCTCGTTTAGAGAAACGCGTCCATAACCTTGAGTTGACACGTATGGCTGCGATCCAATCTGCGCCACAAATTCGCCTTTCTCAAGAAGGCAATAAAATGTTGATGGAAGATATTCAAGACATCGTGCATAACACTTTTCCACTTTGGAAACGTCAATTTTTAATTGCAATCTCAAACTATGAAAAAGAGAAAGCCTTAAAAGTCACTCGCGCTGTTAAAGACTATACCAACCAGCAATATGTGAAGAATGCAGAAAAACTGAAAGTGCTTGAAACACAAATTTCTGAAAACTATCAGCGTGGTATTCTCGATTTAGAATCTTTAGAGACGGTCAACAAACTGACGATAGAGACGCTCAACAGCACGTTATCTCGTGTCAAAGAAGGTCGAGAGCAAAGAGAACAGGCTCAAAAAGTGATCCAAAAAGCAGAACATGAGTTGAAAGAAGCGTTATCACAAACTCTTTAAAGTTAAGCCTTGTTGTTCTAATAGTAAAAGCTGAGAATGTATACATTCTTGGCTTTTTTATGGCGATGTATTGGACATGATGGAAGTAAATTCAAAATCAATCGGTCAAATAAGTGCTCTTTTAGGTGAAGCCTTAGGTAAAAAAGGCTTGAGTATGACGACGGCTGAGTCTTGTACAGGGGGAGGCGTTGCGAGCGCCATCACCGATATTGCCGGTAGCTCAGCATGGTTTGACCGGGCCTTTATTACCTATAGCAATCAAGCCAAAATGGAGATGCTTGACGTAAACTCAGTGGTTCTTGAGTCTCATGGAGCAGTCAGTGAACCTGTCGTGAAAGCGATGGTTGAGGGAGCATTGAGGCACTCTGATGCACATATCGGCGCTGCCATCAGTGGTATCGCTGGCCCTGGTGGAGGGAGCGTTGATAAACCCGTTGGTACGGTCTGCTTCGCCTTTGCTGACCAAGAGGGATGGCTAAAAACAGAAACGCTTCACTTTGATGGTGATCGTAGGCAAGTACGTCAACTGGCAATTCAGCATGTGTTGGTACGCTTATTAGAGCACCTTCGTTAATCTAAAGAAATCTTTGCTTCTTGTTTTTCTACTGAAAGTGATTGTATCTAATGAAAAAATTGAGTCAGAGATACAGGCGGTATGAGAACCTAAGCGAGTTTTTTTTCATACAGTGCTGGACACTGTATGAATCAACAGTATAATAATGATTATTGTTGAGTGGCTCTGCTACTCAAAAAATCTAAATGACTATTCGTCGCCCAAAGAGATGAATCAATCGGAGAAAGTAATGGACGATAACAAACAGAAAGCGCTCGCCGCTGCGCTAGGTCAAATTGAAAAGCAATTCGGTAAAGGCTCTATTATGCGTCTTGGTGATAACCGTGCGATGGACGTGGAAACAATTTCAACTGGCTCTCTTTCTCTTGATATCGCTTTGGGTGCTGGAGGTCTACCGATGGGCCGTATCGTAGAAATTTACGGTCCAGAATCTTCAGGTAAAACAACGTTAACTCTTGAGCTGATTGCTGCTGCACAACGTGAAGGTAAAACTTGTGCGTTTATCGATGCAGAGCACGCACTAGACCCAGTATACGCTAAGAAACTGGGTGTTGATATCGATGCACTATTAGTTTCTCAGCCAGACACTGGTGAGCAAGCACTCGAAATCTGTGATGCATTGGCACGCTCTGGTGCTATCGATGTTATGGTTGTCGATTCTGTCGCGGCACTGACTCCAAAAGCAGAAATTGAAGGTGAAATGGGCGATAGCCACATGGGTCTTCAAGCTCGTATGCTTTCACAAGCGATGCGTAAGCTAACAGGTAACTTAAAGCAGTCTAACTGTATGTGTATCTTCATTAACCAAATTCGTATGAAGATTGGGGTAATGTTTGGTAACCCTGAAACCACAACAGGTGGTAACGCACTGAAATTCTATGCTTCTGTTCGTCTTGATATTCGTCGTACTGGTGCGATCAAAGAAGGTGATGAAGTGGTGGGTAACGAGACTCGCATTAAAGTTGTGAAGAACAAGATTGCTGCACCATTTAGAGAAGCGAATACTCAAATCATGTATGGCCAAGGTTTTAACCGTGAAGGTGAATTGGTTGATTTAGGTGTAAAACACAAACTGGTTGAAAAAGCGGGTGCATGGTACAGCTACAACGGCGATAAAATTGGTCAAGGTAAAGCGAATGCCTGCAACTATCTCCGTGAACATCCAACTGCAGCGCAAGAAATCGATGCGAAATTGCGTGAAATGTTGCTTTCTCCAGCTAAGCCTGAAGAAGCTGAAGTGGGTGAAATGCCAGAGCAAGAAGAAGAGTTTTAACCTTCTCACTGATTACGTTTTAACAAAGCCCTGTTTCGCAGGGCTTTGTTATATCTGGTAAATGTTATATCTGGTAAATATTTTCAAGCGATATACCCAAGTGACCTCAAGATGCTTGATTCAGAGCGAGGTCACTGAGTCGAATTCAAGGAAGACAACGAAGCGGAATAGCAGGCTCTTTCCAAGTTGTCTGACGCAAGAAGTCGGCTCAGTGACACGCTCCCAAAGGGCGAGTGGCCTTAACTCTCAGGCTTTGTTAACGATTCTCAATGTAGAACGACTATATCTTCGAATCGTTGCCGCGCCTGAAAGTTAAGGTCATCTCGCTGAACACAGCATCTTGAGGTTACTTGGGTATATTATCTATTAGTTATAACGATAGATATAAATATAGCCATGGCATGATGGGCTATTACCCTGAGCAAAAGTAACTTTAGGACAACCATGTACCAAAAGCGCCAAACGCCTTCATTATCGAGTAAAGAAGCCGCAATTCATTTATTAAGCCGCCGTGATCATGGGCAATACGAGCTGTATCAAAAACTGGTACAGAAAGGCTATGAAGCCGCTGATGTAGAATCCGCGATTAATTTTTGTTTGGACCACAACTATCTGGATGATTTGCGTTACGCTAAAAGCCAGGTTCGTCAGCATGTTTATAAAGGTCATGGTGAACGTCGCATTCGACAAGAATTAAATTTAAAACGTATCTCTGAAGCTGTTATTGACCTTGCTCTACAACAAGAACCGCAAGATTGGTTTGAGTTAGCTAAAATGACTGCTGAGAAAAAATTTAAAGGGAGCAAAGCCAAAGATCAAAAAGAGTATGCTAAACAAGTCCGTTTTTTACAGTATCGAGGGTACAGTTTTGAGCAGATCAGTTATGCGCTAAACGACGAGAGCGAATAACTAAAATAAGTACCGGATATGAGTTTTACTGTTATTTTTCTCTTCTAAAGCCTCTTTTCTATAAGAAAACTAGTCGTAGCTGATTGCTTGATCTACAATACGGCAAAATTCTAACTCGACTATTTCAGGAAGAGCTGCATGTACATGAGCACTGATGAGGTTCGTAACGCGTTCCTTAAGTTCTTTGAAAGCAAAGGACACCAAATCGTAGAAAGTTCATCGTTAGTTCCACATAACGATCCAACCCTGTTATTTACTAACGCAGGCATGAACCAATTTAAAGATTGTTTCTTAGGCTTAGAAAAACGAGCCTACACCCGAGCGACTACGGCTCAACGCTGTGTACGTGCTGGTGGTAAACATAACGATTTGGAAAACGTCGGTTTTACTGCTCGCCATCATACCTTCTTTGAAATGCTGGGTAACTTCAGTTTTGGTGACTATTTCAAAGAAGACGCCATCGCTTTTGCTTGGGAGTTTTTAACTGAAACGCTTAAACTGCCAGCAGACCGTCTACTGGTTACCGTTTACGAAACTGACGATGAAGCATTTGATATCTGGAATAAGAAAGTAGGCGTTCCTGCCGATCGTATCGTGCGTATTGGTGATAAGAAAGGCGGTAAGCCATATGAGTCAGATAACTTCTGGCAAATGGGTGACACTGGTCCTTGTGGTCCATGTACAGAGATCTTCTATGATCACGGCGAACATATCTGGGGTGGCCGTCCTGGTACACCTGAAGAAGACGGTGACCGTTTCATCGAGATCTGGAACAACGTATTCATGCAGTTCAACCGTCACGCTGACGGCACAATGGAACCGCTACCTAAGCCATCGGTAGATACGGGTATGGGTATCGAGCGTATCTCTGCCATCATGCAGGGCGTGCACTCAAACTACGAAATCGATGTATTCCAAGCGCTTATCAAAGCTGCAGCAGAAGTGATCGGTTACCAAGACCTATCCAACCAATCGCTACGCGTGATTGCCGACCACATCCGTTCATGTTCATTCTTGATTGTAGATGGTGTTATGCCTTCAAACGAAGGTCGTGGTTATGTTCTACGTCGTATTATCCGTCGTGCCGTTCGCCACGGTAACAAGCTAGGCGCACAAGGTGCATTCTTCCACAAATTGGTTGGTGTACTAGCGGACATCATGGGTACGGCTGGCGAAGAGCTGAAGCGTCAACAAGCTGTGGTTGAAAAAGTATTGCGTATCGAAGAAGAAAACTTCGGTCGTACACTTGAGCGCGGTATGGCGATTCTAAACGAAGCGTTAGATAACATTTCTGCTCAAGGAGCGGATGGCAAAGTGCTCGATGGCGAAACAGTATTCAAACTTTACGATACTTACGGTTTCCCAGCTGACTTAACGAACGACGTTGCACGTGAGCGTGAGTTCGCTATCGACGAAGAAGGTTTCGAGAAAGCGATGGAAGAGCAGCGTCAACGTGCACGTGAAGCAGGTAACTTCGGTACTGACTATAACGCTGCAATCAAAGTTGATGCACAAACAGAATTCTGTGGTTACGCAGGTACTAAAGGTTCTAGCTCTGTAGCAGCGATGTTTGTTGAAGGTAACGAAGTCGATTCGCTATCTGCAGGCGACAAAGCAATCATCGTACTTGGAGAGACACCATTCTACGCTGAGTCAGGCGGTCAATGTGGTGATGCTGGTGAAATCCGCACTGAGTCTTGTGTATTCCGTGTTGAAGACACTCAGAAACTAGGCAACGCAATTGCGCACCACGGTGTAATGGCAGAAGGCGTGCTAGCGAAAGATGACGAAGTAGCAACGATTGTTGATGCAGAGCGTCGCGCAGCTATCTCTCTAAACCACTCAGCGACACACTTGCTGCATGCTGCACTGCGTCAAGTGCTTGGTGAGCATGTCACGCAGAAGGGCTCTCTAGTAAAAGCGGACAACCTTCGTTTTGACTTCTCACACCTCGAAGCGGTAACCGCAGCAGAACTGAAGGAAGTTGAGCGTTTAGTGAATGCACAAATTCGCCGTAACCACACGATTGAAACTAACGTCATGGACATTGAGTCTGCGAAGCAGAAAGGTGCAATGGCACTGTTCGGTGAGAAGTACGATGACGAAGTACGCGTACTTTCTATGGGCGATTTCTCGACAGAGCTTTGTGGTGGTATCCATGCTTCAAATACCGGTGATATCGGTCTATTCAAGATTACTTCTGAAGGTGGTATCGCAGCAGGTATCCGTCGTATCGAAGCGGTAACGGGCGAGGGTGCACTCGACGCAATCGAAGCTCAAGCAGCTAAGTACGAAGAAAAACTGGTTGAGTCAGCGCAAAAAGCGAAATCTCTAGAGAAAGAAATCCAAAAACTGAAAGACAAGATGGCAGCAGCAGAAAGCGCGAACATCATGGGTAAAGTACAGGATATCAACGGTACTAAAGTACTGATTGCAGCTCTAGAAGGTGCGGATAGCAAAAACCTACGTACTATGGTTGACGACATTAAAAACCAAGTTGGTAGCGGTGTTGTCCTACTTGCAAACGTAAATGATGACAAGATTGGTCTCATTGCTGGTGTGACTAAAGACCTTATTTCTAAAGTGAAAGCAGGTGACTTAGTTAAAATGGTAGCTGAGCAAGTCGGCGGTAAAGGCGGTGGTCGCCCAGATATGGCACAAGCTGGTGGCACCGATGTGGATGCACTACCTGAAGCCATAGCCTCTGTACAGCCTTGGCTTGAAGAACGTTTATAATAGTGAGCTACAATAACGCTCAATTCATATCATGTATTGAGCGTTATACTCTAATGACTTCAAGGTGCTTGATTTAGAGACAGATTCCAAAGGGCGACCATGTTTAGTGTTCAGACTGTGGTGGCGACCCTTAAGGTAGAATCGCTCTATCTGCATATCTTTGTTGCGCCTGAATGCTAAGGCTACCCTTGCTAAAGTGAGTATCTTGAGGTTACTGAAGTAGATTTTAATGTTAACCAAGTGGTTTAAGAACGAAGTCCATGGCTTGGTTGTTAAATTACTTGGTTTTTGTCGTAAATACCACTCACAAAGTGCAAGGTTTTGCATAAGAGTGGCTTGAAAGAGACTTTGGTCTTGGGAAGGTGAAGACTGGTGAAAAAGCCCCTTATCGTGCAAAAGTTTGGCGGAACATCAGTGGGTTCTATTGATAGAATTTATCAGGTGGCTGAACACATCATTAAGGCGAAAAATGATGGTAATCAAGTTGTTGTTGTTGTGTCTGCTATGTCGGGCGAAACAAACCGATTAATGGATCTGGCTCAACAAGTGGACAGTGTTCCAACTGCGCGAGAACTTGATGTTTTGCTCTCTGCTGGTGAGCAGGTGTCTATGGCACTTTTGGCAATGACACTCAATAAATTGGGTTATGCTTCCCGCTCACTTACCGGAGCACAAGCGAATATTGTGACTGATAATCAGCACAATGACGCTACGATTAAGCACATTGATACCACAACGATCTTTGAGATACTCAAACAAGATCAAATCGTGATTGTCGCAGGTTTTCAAGGTGTGAATGAAAATGGGGATATCACGACATTAGGCCGAGGTGGCTCAGATACCAGTGCTGTGACCCTAGCCGGGGCACTTAAAGCCAATGAATGTCAAATCTTTACCGATGTGGACGGCATCTATACCTGCGACCCACGTATCGTAAAAAAAGCTCAAAAGCTTGCCATTATTGACTTTCCTACGATGGCAGCAATGGCACGTCGAGGTGCTAAAGTACTGCATTTACCTTCGGTACAATTTGCGTGGCAACATCAGGTACCATTGAGGGTCTTATCTACCTTTGAGATCAATCAAGGCAGTCTAGTTAAAGGTGAAATTGGTACAAAAGCCATTTCTGGTATCGCTATTCAGCGAGAACTTGCCATAATTGAAGTTGATAATGAAAATTTATCTAGCATTAAGAAACAATGTCAGATGCTGGGCATCGATATTTGGAATGTGATCGAGGAAGCAGAACGTACAGGTATTGTGATAAAACAAGAAGCTTGTGCCAAGCTGGAACTGGTGTTCTGCGATGATATTCTTAAAAGTGAAATAGTCAGTTTATTGACTGTAGTTGGTGAAAAAGCCCATGGAATGGTTGAACATGCTTGTAAGTTGCTTGCTCAACACAAGATAGTGATCAATTTCTCCACTACAGACCCACTTGCTATGATGCTGGGTTTATCGTCAGAAAATGTTGAGGCTGCAGCAAATATTCTGCATGATGCTTACGTTATATCTAGTGAATCATTGCAAATTCAACAAAAACATGCCTTTTTAGGCTAATTTTCGATAACAAGGTAGTTTACGGAAATATAGCTTTTGTTGGATAATAGTTTTGTAAAAAATGAAATTTAGAAATTATTCAAGGAGCAAAGAATGCTAATTTTGACTCGTCGCGTAGGCGAAACACTAATGATTGGTGATGAAGTAACGGTAACCGTATTAGGTGTAAAAGGTAACCAAGTACGTATTGGTGTTAACGCTCCGAAAGAAGTTTCGGTTCACCGTGAAGAAATATACATGCGCATTCAAGCTGAAAAAGGTAATGGTAACGTTGCTTCTGGCAACTACTAACTCACTGCATTTTTTTGTGTGCTGTTTGAATGAAAAAGGCTAACTAAGGTTAGCCTTTTTGGTTTCTTAATTAATGTTATTTCAAACGATAACAACGTTTTTTTTCCTCCTAAGAGAATGATAAAGTTGCTTTAAGCAGCACTTTGATTAAATCCACACCAGTTAAGAGATTTTTGTGTTTTTTTTCAAAGAAAGTGTTTGACATATTTTTGGTAAAACGTAATATGTGCCTCCGCAAGACGGTGAGGTGGCCGAGAGGCTGAAGGCGCTCCCCTGCTAAGGGAGTATACGGTTTATCCCGTATCGAGGGTTCGAATCCCTCCTTCACCGCCATTTCTTGCAAAGTTGAGAAATCAACAAAATGTGCGTCCTTAGCTCAGCTGGATAGAGTACCTGGCTACGAACCAGGCGGTCGGAGGTTCGAATCCTCCAGGACGCGCCATCTCTTTTGAGATAAATAATGAAAACGGTGAGGTGGCCGAGAGGCTGAAGGCGCTCCCCTGCTAAGGGAGTATACGGTTTATCCCGTATCGAGGGTTCGAATCCCTCCTTCACCGCCATTCATTATCTGGCCCGGTGGCCTTTTTTTGTTTTGTATAAAACAAATGTGACCTTGTTCACAAACTCTTCTTTAGAAGAATCGCGCGTCCTTAGCTCAGCTGGATAGAGTACCTGGCTACGAACCAGGCGGTCGGAGGTTCGAATCCTCCAGGACGCGCCAATTATTCCAATAATCGATTGGATAAATCGGTTATTCAAAGTAAAATAGATTTATTGCGCGTCCTTAGCTCAGCTGGATAGAGTACCTGGCTACGAACCAGGCGGTCGGAGGTTCGAATCCTCCAGGACGCGCCACTCTTTAGGGTTTCTTGTTATAAACGGAAATCCAGATATTGGTTAACACTGATGTCAAAACTGCGCGTCCTTAGCTCAGCTGGATAGAGTACCTGGCTACGAACCAGGCGGTCGGAGGTTCGAATCCTCCAGGACGCGCCACTTTTCAGGGTTTCTTGTTATAAACGGAAATCCAGATATTAGTAAACACTGATGTCAAAACTGCGCGTCCTTAGCTCAGCTGGATAGAGTACCTGGCTACGAACCAGGCGGTCGGAGGTTCGAATCCTCCAGGACGCGCCACTTTTTAGGGTTTTTTGTTGTAAACGGAAATCCAGATATTAGTAAACACTGATATCAAAACTGCGCGTCCTTAGCTCAGCTGGATAGAGTACCTGGCTACGAACCAGGCGGTCGGAGGTTCGAATCCTCCAGGACGCGCCACTTTTATAAACCTCGCTTAGGCGAGGTTTTTTTATGGCTTTTATTTCTGTCTTAAGGTCTTCAAATCTCTCTTATCTCCACAAACCATTCTCTTTGCGCCGTGTATTGCTTCTGCTGTTCACCGAATAATTAAAACAATAATCTGTGATCTGCCTAGTGAATAAATCATCAATATAAGAGATTTTCTAAAAGCTGTATTCATCAAAATTGACAAATTTTAATCAATCGAGATAATCGATTGGTCGGGATTTGCGCGATTAACGCCCTGTACCGTGTCAGGATGACAATGAAAGGAAGCAATAAGATGAATATAGGAAGTTTACTCGGAGAAGCAGCTACCCTGATGATGACAGGGATGGTTGTTGTATTTATTTTCCTTACCATTCTCGTTTACCTCGTGCGGCTATTATCTAAATTAGTCCCTACAGAGAAGCCTGAGCCCATTGCGGCAACAACAAACACTAACACACCATCGACCTCTTCCACTGTTAGTCCACAAGTTGTGGCAGCGATCTCGGCAGCGATCCATAAACATCGCGCTTCTGTCGTCAAGTAGTCGAAAAGAGAATGAAAAAGGAGTTTAAGAGCATGTTTAAGCCGTTAGCTATTACTGATGTTGTCCTTCGTGACGCTCATCAATCCCTGTTTGCTACGCGTATGCGTATTGAGGATATGCTGCCGATTGCGTCTGAGTTGGATAAAGTCGGCTATTGGTCGTTAGAGACTTGGGGGGGAGCGACTTTTGATGCATGTATTCGTTTCCTTGGCGAAGACCCATGGGAGCGTTTGCGTGAGCTAAAAAAAGTCATGCCCAATACGCCGATGCAAATGCTACTAAGAGGGCAGAACTTGCTGGGCTACCGTCATTATGCTGATGACGTAGTCGAGAAATTTGTTGAACGTGCGCATATGAATGGGATGGATGTATTTCGTATCTTTGATGCGATGAATGATGTACGTAACTTTCATACTGCGGTGAAAGCGGCCATCGACGTTGGTGCTCATGCACAGGGAACCTTGTCCTATACAACCAGCCCTGTTCATAGTGCAGATGCTTGGGTGGATTTGGCAAAGCGTCTAGAGGATCTTGGTTGCCACTCTTTGTGTATTAAAGATATGTCAGGTTTACTCAAACCTTATGAGGCTGAAGAACTTATTACTCGTATCAAAGCGTCATGTGATGTGCCATTAGCATTGCACTGTCATGCGACGACAGGGCTCTCGATTGCAACGGCAGTGAAAGCTGCTGAAGCGGGGGTTGATATTCTTGATACGGCGATCTCTTCTATGAGTTGTACCTATGGCCACACACCAACAGAAACCGTGGTCGCAATGCTACAAGGTACCGAGCGCGATACTCAACTGAATCTTGCTCAGTTAGAACCTATTGCTGCGTATTTCCGTGAAGTACGTAAGAAATATGCGAAATGGGAAGGTCAGTTAAAAGGGGTCGATTCACGTATCTTGATTGCTCAAGTTCCAGGTGGAATGTTGACAAATATGGAAGGCCAACTCAAAGAGCAAGGTGCTTCTACACGTCTTGATGAAGTATTAGAAGAGATTCCTCGTGTGCGTGAAGATCTCGGTTTTATTCCATTAGTGACTCCAACGTCTCAGATTGTTGGTACTCAAGCGGTGATCAATGTCCTAACGGGAGAACGCTATAAGAGTGTTACCAAAGAAACCGCTGGCATTCTTAAAGGAGAATACGGCGCTACTCCTGCTTTAGTCAATGCTGAACTACAAGCGCAAGTGCTTGGTGGTCAGGAAGCGATTACCTGTCGTCCAGCAGACTTGCTTGAAGCCGAAATGGAGACACTGACCGTTGAACTTATGGAAAAAGCCCAGGATGAAGGCATTAAATTAGCCAGTGAACGGATTGATGATGTTCTGACTTATGCATTATTTCCGCAAGTAGGTCTGAAATTCCTGAAAAATCGTGGTAATCCTGATGCTTTTGAACCTGTTCCCAGCCTAGAAGCGGCAGAATCCAAACGTTCAGATGTTGTTCAAACACAGACAACGCAGGTTGAAACCTACAGCGTACGAGTTGAAGGGCAAGTATACGATGTTGAAGTTGGGCCGAAAGGTCAACTTACTTCAGTCACTTCAAGCAATGTTGTTGCCTCGGCTAAGCCCATTGCAACAGAGCCTGTAAACACTCACTCAGAGGAAATACCTGCACCACTGGCTGGTAATATTTTTAAGGTCAATGTGCAATTAGGCAGTGAAGTCTCTGAGGGTGACGTATTACTCATTCTTGAAGCGATGAAAATGGAAACTGAAGTAAGGGCAGCCCGCGGAGGCATTGTGCAGGTGTTAAATGTCAAAGAAGGCGATGCTGTAGCGGTGGGCTCACCATTGTTGAGCTTGTCGTAAGGAAAGATCATGGATGGATTATTGACCTTATGGTCTGAAACAGGGATTGCTAACTTTGAGTTTGGCCAAATCTGTATGATGTTGGTTGGTTGTATTTTACTTTTTTTAGCCATTTGTAAGGGGTTTGAACCGCTACTTTTACTCCCAATCGGGTTTGGTGCAATTTTGGCTAACATTCCCAATGCAGGGTTTACCGAGCCGGGAGGTTTGCTGTATTACGTTTATTACATTGGGATCGAATCTGGTGTCTTCCCACTACTGATCTTTTTAGGTGTCGGAGCAATGACGGATTTCGGCGCTCTGATCGCTAACCCTAAAACATTATGGCTTGGAGCCGCTGCACAATTTGGTATTTTCGCGACCTTATTTGGGGCGATATTACTTAATTATGTGCCAGGGATGGAGTTTTCCATGGCCGATGCTTCATCGATTGCGATCATCGGTGGTGCAGATGGGCCTACTGCTATCTTTTTAGCCAGTAAACTCTCTCCTGATTTACTTGGTGCGGTAGCGGTAGCGGCTTACAGCTATATGGCTCTGGTGCCGATTATTCAGCCACCCATCATGAAGGCACTTACAACACCGCAAGAACGACAGATCAAAATGGCACAGTTGCGTCATGTTGGTAAATGGGAAAAAGTTATTTTTCCATTAGTGGTGCTTTTGATGACGATTTTATTCCTCCCGTCTGCGACTCCTTTAGTTGGGATGTTCTGTTTGGGCAACCTAATGCGTGAAGCGGGTGTTGTTGATCGCTTATCCAAAACTGCTCAAAATGAGCTCATTAATATTGTGACGATTTTCCTAGGTTTAGGGGTGGGTTCTAAATTACAAGCCGAGCAGTTTTTGAATGTAGAAACGCTGGGCATATTGGGTTTAGGGGCCGTTGCTTTCAGTATTGGTACTGGTGCTGGGGTATTAATGGCTAAATTATTGAATAAGTTTTCTAAAGAGGACATTAACCCGCTTATCGGTGCCGCGGGAGTGTCGGCTGTTCCAATGGCGGCACGAGTGGTGAATAAAGTCGGCCTAGAAGCGAACTCACAAAACTTCTTGTTGATGCATGCCATGGGGCCTAATGTCGCTGGTGTTTTAGGTTCGGCGGTGGCTGCAGGTATTTTACTTGCTTTAGTTGGCTAATGGATGAAAATGCGCTTACTTACCGTCACACTTTATTCTATTTGACTCGTTTTAAACGCTGAAGAGCATAACTTAACCTTTGTAAAAAAAATGGTTTATAGTCACTGGGATGCATTCGCATCCCATTTTCTTATTTGGGGATAAAGTATGGAACACAAACGGATTGCAATAACGGATTTTGGCAGTGTGGATGTCATGGCATTACAAGTGGTCTCTACAAGTTTGCCGAAGGAAGGAGAGGTGTTGATTAAAGTTGCATTTGCTAGCGTGAATCCAATTGATGTTAAAACCAGAGCTGGGCTTGGTTGGGCAGCAGCACACAATATAGATCATTTACCTTGGGTGCCTGGCTATGATCTCTCTGGCCAAGTTGTTTCCTGTGGTGCCAATACCTCACGTTTTAAAGTGGGGGATAAAGTCGCGGGCTGTATTGGTTTCCCTTTTCGAGGTGGTAGCTATAGCCAATATGTTTGTGTACCAGAGACGGAAGTGATTCAGGTCCCCTCTTCGGTAAGTTTAGAATCTGCAGCCGTTTTACCATTGGCTGGCCTAACCGCATTGCAAGCGTTACAAAAAGCCCATTTAATCGCAGGAGAGCGAGTATTAATTCTTGGCGGTGCAGGGGGCGTTGGGCATTTCGCAACTCAAATTGCTGTTACTTATCAGGCCGAAGTCTTTGCAACGTGCCGTGCTCATAATATTGATTTCATAAACAGCCTAGGAGCCCGAGCTCTGAACTATCAATCTTCACCAGTGTCTGAATGTGTTAGAAACATTGATGTACTGATTGATCTTGTTGGTGGTGACACCGCGCTCGCAGCTTTGCCATGTTTAGCTCCTAATGCCAGAGTGATTACCTTACCAACGCTTTCTGCGGAGTTCGTGTGCGAGCATGCCAAGGAGTTGGGGTTTACTGCTCATGGTATGTTGGTAGAGCCTGAGCGGAAGCAGTTGCAACAGTTGCTCGATATGCTACAGCGAGGAGAGATGAAAACAGAAATACAACAAATCTATTCGATGTACGATGTGAGTTACGCTCATAAACAGGTTGAATCTGGCCGAACGAGAGGGAAAGTGTTGTTGGATATGGAATGCTAGAGTCGTTTTATTCATTTTTAGAACCCATTACCTCTTGGTTTTCTGACTCAGCATTATGGGTTCTCTTTTTTACGGGCTTTTTGAGTGCCACTCTATTGCCCGGGGGATCGGAAGCAGGGCTTATTGCCGCGCTTTCCCTTAATCAGTACTCAGTTATCTCCATCATCATAGTTGCTACTGTGGGTAATACACTAGGTGGAATGACTAACTTTTGGTTAGGGTTATGGATTCCAAATAAGTCTCAGCAAGAGAAACACAGCCATACGGCACTCAAATGGCTTGCTAAGTATGGTTATTGGGGGTTGCTTTTTAGTTGGCTGCCCATTATTGGCGATCCATTATGTTTGGCGGCAGGGTGGTTAAGGATGAAGTTCCTACCGTGCTTACTCTTGATTTTTTTAGGTAAAGCAGCAAGGTATAGTTTATTGACTGCTATTTATCTCGGTTTATTTTAAGGAAAAACACATGAGAATGTTTTGGCTAAGTACGTGCTCATTGATGGTGATTACAGGCTGCTCTTCCGTAGCACCAGTGCCACTACCAAAGGGTGTTAAGTTTATTGAGGCTTCACAAGCCGAAGAGGGAAAGGTCAAAATCCCTTACCAAAAATATCAACTCGATAATGGTCTAATGGTGATCTTGGCTCCTGAAGACTCTGATCCTCTGGTGCACGTTGATATGACATATCATGTTGGCTCTGCTCGAGAAGAAATCGGAAAATCTGGTTTTGCGCACTTTTTTGAGCACATGATGTTTCAAGGTTCTGAACACGTTGGCGATCAAGAGCATTTTAAAATCATTACCGAGGCGGGTGGTACTCTAAATGGCACCACGAACAAAGATAGAACGAATTACTTTGAAACCGTACCTGCTAATCAGCTTGAGAAAGTCCTTTGGTTAGAATCTGATCGTATGGGCTTTTTGTTGGATGCTGTCTCACAAAAGAAATTCGAAATTCAACGTTCGACGGTTAAAAATGAGCGAGCACAACGTTACGACAATCGACCTTATGGCTTGATCAGTGAACGCATGGGAGAGGCGCTTTATCCAGAGGGGCATCCATATTCTTGGCAAACTATTGGCTATGTAGAAGATCTCGACCGAGTCGATGTTAATGATCTCAAAGCATTTTTCCTACGTTGGTACGGGCCTAATAATGCAGTTTTGACCATCGGCGGTGACATCAATGTAGAACAGACGCTCAAATGGGTGAATCAATACTTCGGCTCAATACCTCGTGGCCCTGAAGTGGAAAATGCACCGAAGCAACCTGCGACACTGACAGAGAGCAAGTTCATCACTCTCGAAGATCGAATCAAGCAGCCAATGGTAATGATTGCTTGGCCAACCACTTATGATGGTGAAGCAAGCCAAGCATCCTTAGATACTCTAGCCAGTGTGTTAGGTGATGGCACCAACAGTGTGCTTTACCAAGATTTGGTGAAAACACAGCAAGCAGTACAAGCAAGCGCTTATCATGAATGCTCGGAGCTATCATGTAACTTTTATGTTTACGCGATGGGTGACTCTGGCGATAAAGGCGATTTAGCGAAGCTCTATGAGCAACTGATGAATTCATTGGAAAAATTCGCCCAAAAAGGTGTGACGCAAGAGCGACTTGCCCAGCTCAAAGGGCAAGCAGAAGCTGGGGCTATCTTCGCTTTGGAGAGCGTGCAAGGTAAAGTGACGCAACTGGCCTCTAACCAAACGTTTTTTGGTCAGCCGGACTTACTAGAGAAGCAACTGCAACAGATTCGTGCTGTGACACCACAATCAGTAGAGAAAGTTTACCGTGACTTTATTGAAGGGAAAAACAAAATTACGTTAAGTGTGGTGCCAAAAGGAAAAACTGAACTTGCAGTCAAACCTGCGACTTTTGTTACTCCAGAGCGTACTTTGCCTGAATATAAAAAAGTCACTGATGATACGTTGGCTTATCGTCGAGCCGTGGATAATTTTGAACGCTCGGTACAGCCTCCAGTGGGAGCGCCAGTAGAAGCCAATATCCCTGATCTATACAACATTCATTTCAACAATGGCTCTGAGCTACTGGGCACTATCAGTAGGGAAACGCCAACGGTCATGATGCAATTTAGTTTGCCTGCTGGGACTCGTTTTGTATCTAAGGGGCAAGAAGGATTAGCTCAATTAACCGCGGCCATGATGCAAGAAGGGACCACTAAGCATAGTGTAGAGTCGATTCAAGCAGAATTGGATAAACTGGGGAGCGTGATATCAATTGATGCTTCAAACTATACTACCAACATAAGTGTTTCTGCGCTTGAGAAAAACCTAGCACCAACATTGAAAATTGTTGAAGAAATGCTCTTGTTTCCAGCGTTTAAGCCGCAGGACTTTGAACGCGTGAAAAACCAAGCTTTGGAGTCACTCATTTATGAACATCAAAGGCCAAACTGGATGGCGATGCAAGCAACTCGCCAAGTATTGTTTGGTGAATCTGAGTTTGCTAGACCTAAAGATGGCACAAAAGAAAGCTTAAAGGCGCTAACCTTAAAGGATGTGAAACAATTCTATGCACAACATTATACGCCGCAGAGTGCACAAATTGTGGTTGTTGGTGATATCGACAAAGCGAATGTAGAGCAGCAGTTATCTTTTTGGATCAATTGGAAAGGAGCTGTAGCTCCTCAATACGCTGAATATCAATCTATGTCTTTGGGCTCGCAAAAGATTCACTTGGTTGATAAGCCTGGAGCACCACAAAGTGTGGTAATGATGGTTCGTCAAGGTATGCCATATGATGCAACGGGTGATTTTTATCTCAGCCAACTGGCCAACTTTAACTTATCCGGCAACTTTAATAGCCGTATCAATCAAAACCTACGTGAAGATAAGGGCTACACTTACGGTGCTTATGGTTATTTCTCTGGTAATAAAGAAATGGGCTCCGTCGTCTTTACTGCTCAAGTGCGTGCTGATTCAACGGTGGCCTCAATTACTGAAATGGAGAAAGAGCTGAGTAATTATGCTCGCCAAGGTATGACGGATGAGGAATTGGCGTTTATGCGCCAAGCAGTTGGTCAGAAAGATGCCCTAAAATACGAGACACCGACACAAAAAGGGGCGTTAATTCGTGATATCTTAAAGTATGATCTTGACCATGATTACTTACAACAACGTAATAAACTGGTTGAAAGTGTTGATAAGCAGGTCCTAAATGGTTTAGCCCAACAGTGGTTTAATCCA
Source organism: Vibrio azureus (assembly GCF_002849855.1). Classification (NCBI taxonomy): domain Bacteria; kingdom Pseudomonadati; phylum Pseudomonadota; class Gammaproteobacteria; order Vibrionales; family Vibrionaceae; genus Vibrio; species Vibrio azureus. The sequence goes on along the minus strand of NZ_CP018616.1, from coordinate 2,527,154 downwards.
AAGGATTATCAAATTGTGGTAGTCGGTGATGCAAAGACTCTACGCCCTCAGTTCGAAAAGCTAGGAAAAGACGTAGAAATGCTTGAAATCATTCGATAGAGCACACATGTAATAGCGGAGGAATCACCCTCCGCTATTCGTTTCTAGTGACGCTGAATATCTATACAGAAAGAGCGACTTGATTCGTTGACCAATAACTTAGCTTCACTTGCTTTCATGCAAGTGCCTTGCTCTCAATAGAAGTGAATCTGATTTTGACTGAATTTGCTGCGCGACTAAAGCAAGTTGCATTACACCCTGAAGTATTTAAGCAGTTTGGACGCGGTGTAGAGCGTGAAACCTTACGCTACCGCCAAGATGGTTATATCGCGACAACCCCTCATCCGAAAGGTCTCGGTTCGGCGTTTACCAACCAATGGGTTACAACCGACTTTTCAGAATCGTTATTAGAGTTCATCACTCCTGTTTCCCATCAAATACCAGAATTAATGGGTCAACTTAAAGATATTCATCACTTTGCCCAGACTCAAATGGGTGAAGAGCGGATGTGGCCTTTATCAATGCCATGTTATGTCGGGCATCAAGACGACATTCAATTGGCTCAGTATGGTTCATCCAATGCAGGAAAAATGAAAACGCTCTACCGTGAAGGACTTAAGCGCCGTTATGGAAGCCTGATGCAGATTATTTCAGGTGTTCACTTCAACTTTTCTTTTCCTGAGTCTTTTTGGGATGCGCTGTATGGGGAACAAAATGAGTCAGAACGCCAAACGACAAAATCAGAGGCTTATTTTGCTTTAATTCGTAATTATTATCGTTTTGGTTGGATGATCCCTTATTTCTTTGGCGCTTCCCCCGCATTGTGTGGCTCTTTTATTCGCGGGCGTGAAACGGATCTGCCTTTTGAGAAAATAGGTGGTACTTTATTTTTGCCCAAAGCGACGTCATTACGCCTCAGTGATCTCGGATATACTAATAGTGCTCAAAGTGTGCTCAAGATTGGCTTCAACAGTTTAGAGCAATACCTCGACGGTGTCAGTGATGCTATCCGTCGTCCTTCAGAAGAGTTTGCCCAGATTGGGGTGAAAGTCGATGAAGAGTACCGTCAGCTTAATTCTAATATCCTGCAAATCGAGAACGAGCTGTATGCGCCTATTCGCCCTAAACGCGTGACGAAAAATGGAGAAAAACCATCAGAAGCTTTAAAACGCGGAGGGGTGGAATACATCGAAGTGCGTTCTTTAGATGTTAATCCATTTAGCTCTGTGGGCTTGACAGAGGATCAAATTCGCTTTTTAGATTTATTCCTAACTTGGTCGGTGCTCTCTGATTCGGAACCAATGGATAATTGTGAACTTGAGTGCTGGCGTGATAATTGGAATAAAGTCATTGTTGCAGGAAGAGAGAAAGGCTTACTTCTCACTATTGGTTGTCATGGCGAGCAATTATCCCTTCAGGAATGGGCTCATCAAGTTTTTGCTGATTTGCGAGCGATCGCAGTTGAAATGGATAAATCTGTGGGAGGTGATGCTTACCAGATGGTGTGCGACAAGCTAGAATCATGGATAGATGATCCGGAGTTAACCGTATCTGGCCAGCTGTTGGAGCAAACCAAATCTCATGGTGGACTGGGTAAACTGGGCTGTGCTTTAGGTGGACAGTACCGAGAGGAAAACTTAGCTCATCATTATCAACAATATACACAAGAGATGATGGAAGCCGAAGCAACGCAGTCGGTGGAAAAGCAAATCTTGGCAGAGCAAAGTGATACATTGTCATTTGATGAGTTTTTGGCAGACTATTTTGCTTATCTTAAATAAATCAATCATTTATTGAGGTGTTGTGTGGATTTTAAAGTATTCACCATGTCAATGATTTGGTGTATATTATTGACAGGTTGTGCAACAGCACCGCCAAAGCAACAAGAGAACATTTGCGAGATATTCCGAGAAAAATCCGATTGGTATGATGATGCCAAGGATATGGAGGAAGAATGGGGTACGCCGATTCACGTAGCAATGGCGATCGTAAAGCAAGAAAGTAGCTTTCGTCATGATGCTCGTCCACCAAAAGACTACTTACTCGGGTTTATTCCTTGGGGTAGGGTTAGCAGCGCTTATGGTTATGCTCAGGCTCAAGATCCGGCTTGGGAAGATTTCCAAAAGGCAACAAGTCAAGGTGGATCGCGCACGCAGTTTGATGACTCAATGATGTTTGTTGGTTGGTATACGCATGAAACACGTCGACAGCTAGGGATTTCTTTGTGGGACCCCTATAATCAATATTTGGCTTACCACGAAGGGAGAGGTGGCTATAAGCGTGGGACATATAAAGCGAAACCAAGCTTATTAAAAGTTGCAAGGCGGGTTGAGAAGACAGCAAAAAATTATGGCTGGCAGCTGAAGCAATGTCGTCAGGAACTGGAGGACAACAGCGGCTGGTTTTTTTAACCTTCTAGCTTGAGGGTTGAACAGCAATCAATCCTACTTGCAATATTTCAGGTATTGCATAGGTCGTTACAATAAGGAAATACGTAATGCCATTATTAGACAGTTTTACCGTTGATCATACTCGCATGAATGCACCAGCTGTGCGAGTTGCTAAAAAAATGCAAACTCCGAAAGGAGATACCATTACGGTATTTGATTTACGTTTTACTGCTCCAAATAAAGACATCCTTTCTGAACGTGGTATCCACACATTAGAGCATTTGTATGCGGGCTTTATGCGTAATCACTTAAATGCAGAAAATGTCGAAATTATCGATATTTCGCCAATGGGATGTCGTACTGGTTTCTATATGAGCCTCATCGGTACACCTTCAGAGCAGCAAGTCGCGGATGCATGGATTGCTGCAATGGAAGATGTGCTTAAAGTAGAAAACCAAAACAAAATACCGGAGTTGAATGAATATCAATGTGGCACAGCATCGATGCACTCGCTTGAAGAAGCGAAGCAAATTGCTAGGGATATTATTGAGGCCGGAGTTTCGGTTAACCACAATGATGAGCTTGCCTTGCCTGAATCAATGTTGAAAGAGTTGCGTATTGATTAATCGACAGCACTAATCAATAAGCCTTATACGAAAAGAGCCTGAACATGGTCAGGCTCTTTTTTCGGTCAGTTGACGCTGCTTTTTTGCAATAGCGTTAATAAGATGTTAGAAACTCGGTTCTTTAAAAGGCATCAATTGTTTTTCTTTAGCCTTGGATACACCTTGACGAGTTTGATCCGGTTCTCTTCCACTTGAATTATCTCCATCGGATGCCCTGATACCTGCACACTTAAATGGCTTTGAGGGATGTCTTCGAGGTGTTCAAGGATTAATCCATTTAATGTCCTTGGTCCATCTGTTGACAGTTTCCACTTCAAGCCTTTATTTATATCTCGAATATTAGCACTGCCTTCGATCAGGAAGCTTCCATCATCTTGTGGGGTAATTTCTTCTGACAAACTTGGAGCAATTGAAGTGGTGAATTCACCGACAATTTCTTCCAGAATATCTTCTAAGGTAACCAAACCATTGATGTCGCCATATTCGTCAACAATTAAGCCAATACGCTGTTTATTACGTTGAAATTTCAACATTTGTACATTAAGTGGCGTACCTTCTGGAATGTAATACACTTCATCGGCTGCTCGAAGTAGCGTCTCTTTATTAAATTCGTTTTTCTCTAACATTAAACGATAGGCTTCTCTTAAGCGAAGCATACCAACGACTTCATCGATCTGATCGCGATATAGCACGATACGGCCATGAGGAGAGTGCGTTAACTGGCGTACAATCGATTTCCAGTCATCATTGATGTCGATACCAGTAATTTCGTTACGTGGCACCATAATATCGTTCACCGTGACGTGTTCAAGATCCAAAATCGAAACCAGCATGTCCTGGTGGCGGCGAGGAATTAAAGCGCCAGCCTCATTAACGACGGTTCTCAGTTCTTCAGAACTTAAATGATCTTCGTTGGAATGGTCGGCTTTTACGCCGAGTAAACGAATAAACCCATTAGTGATGAAATTCACCAGCAATACAAGTGGTGACAAAATCTTCATTAAGAGAGTAAGAAGAATGCTGCTGGCGTAAGAAACTCGTTCAGGATAAAGGGAAGCAATGGTTTTGGGGGTAACTTCTGCAAAGACAAGTACAACGAGGGTGAGGGCACCGGTAGCAATAGCAACCCCTAAATCACCGTAGAGTCGCATACCCAAGATAGTCGCAATCGCTGAAGCAAGGATATTAACAAGGTTGTTACCGATAAGAATTAGGCCAATTAATCTATCTGGGCGATCGAGCAGTTTCTCTACTCGTTTGGCGCCCTTATGGCCGTTATTGGACAGGTGCTTTAAACGATAACGGTTTAAAGACATCATTCCTGTTTCTGAACCAGAAAAATAACCTGATATGACGATAAGACACGCGAGTAGCGCAAATAAGATACCCGTAGATATGTCGTCCAAAACGCTGCGATTCCTTTTTAAATGTTTTGTTAATTTATGGCTTAGCTTGACGCTTAAGTCAATTGAGCTCTACTTAGTCTATTTTATTTGATTGTTAATATAAAGGGTGGATGACATCAATTTATCATTCAAATTAGATGAACTCATTTCACTTCAGTTTATTAGATAAATATAAACATCAATGGTGGCTGGTTTGTCGCACTAAAATAAGTCTGAGTGATACCCAAAGAGTATTAAGGGCAGAATGTCGTTTCCAAAGTGGTGTCTGCTCCTAAGACCGAGCCGACACCAGTAATATAGAGTAAGCGGTATGGCTTATTAATGACTTAATATGATCTCTTTTACAAAGCGGCTACCGAAGTAAGCCAGGGTTAGTAATGTTGCACCTGCAACAGCAAACCATGTGACCTTTTTCCCTCGCCAACCTTGCTGGTAGTGTCCCCAGAGTAAAATCGAGTAGACGATCCATGCCATAAAGGACAGGATGGCTTTGTGGGCTTTTCCTTGGGCAAACATATCTTGCACAAAGAGGATGCCAGTAAGTAATGTTCCCGTTAAAAGCAGATTACCGATAAGGATAATATTAAATAGCTGTCTTTCGACTCTCATGAGAGGTGGGATATTAGGGTTAATGGCGACGGCTTTTTTAGCTTTTAACTTGTGGTCAAGCCACGCTAGCTGTAAGGCATATAATGCCCCAATGGTGAGTGTTGCATAGGAAAATAATGCTAAAGAAATATGGATCAGAACTTTAGGGTCATTTTCTAAATGTTTGATAAAAGTACTTGGTAAAAAGGTAGCAGCGGTTAAATTGAGTGCAGCAAAGCTATATACAACTGGAAGAAGGAACCAGAGACGGTTTTTAAGCATGGATAGACTCATGACCAAAGAAATAATAAAGCTGATCAGAGAGGCAACATTTAAGATGCTGAGGTTTTGTCCTGAACCATCAAAGATTAGATCACTCAGTAGCCAGGCATGAAACACTAACGCGCTAACAGCACAGCTAAAGACTGTTTTAACTTTGATTCCCGATTGCTGAGAGAGTCCTGGAACAATGGCCGCAATCGCCAAAAGATAAAAAATGGCGGCGGTGATGGCAATGAAGCTATCCATGAGTAATTAATCGTTTCTGTGCACAATATTGAAAATTATACCTTGCATTAGACTCTGGGGCTACGATTGATGCCGCACAATCGCAACCCTTTAGGTATTGAAAAAATGAATGTTGCCCTCGATATAGTAATAGACAGGTACAACGGGTATGACTGGGACGTTGGCTAAGGTATACTTACAGTAATGAATCGCCATTTTTAGCGAAGAGACAAAGATGTTTGAGAATTTAACGGATCGATTATCCAAAACGCTGAAAAATATCAGCGGAAAAGGTCGTCTTACCGAAGACAACATTAAAGAAACCCTACGTGAAGTACGTATGGCATTACTTGAGGCCGATGTTGCTCTGCCTGTTGTACGCGAGTTTGTTAAACGCGTCAAAGAAAATGCGGTGGGTGTAGAAGTTTCTAAATCTTTAACGCCAGGTCAAGAGTTTATCAAGATCGTTCAGGCTGAGCTTGAAGCGGTCATGGGTGAATCTAACGAAGCGCTCAACTTAGCGGCACAGCCGCCAGCTGTTTTATTAATGGCGGGTTTACAAGGTGCGGGTAAAACCACATCGGTAGGTAAGCTATCTAAGCTCCTTAAAGAGCGCGACAAAAAGAAAGTCTTGGTAGTGTCTGCAGACGTTTATCGTCCTGCGGCGATCAAGCAGCTTGAAACGTTAGCATCAGATATTGGTGTTGATTTCTTCCCATCATCCGCTGATCAAAAGCCGATTGATATCGCTAACGCAGCCATCGATCATGCAAAGAAGAAATTCTATGACGTTTTGATTGTTGACACCGCTGGTCGTTTGGCCATCGATGAAGAAATGATGGGTGAAATTAAAGATCTTCACTCAGCGATTAACCCGGTTGAGACGCTGTTCGTTGTTGATGCAATGACAGGTCAAGATGCGGCGAACACAGCAAAAGCATTCGGTGATGCGCTACCGCTAACTGGTGTGATTCTGACTAAAGTGGATGGTGATGCACGTGGTGGTGCGGCGCTATCGGTTCGCCATATCACGGGCAAACCGATCAAATTCCTCGGTGTGGGTGAAAAGACCGATGCACTAGAACCTTTCCATCCTGAGCGTGTCGCATCGCGTATTCTTGGAATGGGTGACGTTCTGTCATTGATCGAAGATTTGCAGCGTAATGTTGACCAAGAGAAAGCCGAAAAGCTTGCGAAGAAATTCAAAGAAAAGAAAGGTTTCGATCTTGAAGACTTCCGTGAACAGCTGGGGCAAATGCAAAATATGGGCGGCATGATGGGCATGTTAGACAAGCTACCAGGCATGTCTCAGCTACCGTCTGACGTGAAAGACAAAGTCGATGACAAGATGTTCAAGCAAATGGAAGCCATCATCAGTTCCATGACAATGAAAGAACGTCAGCGTCCTGAAATCATCAAAGGGTCACGCAAAAAGCGTATTGCAGCGGGCTCTGGCGTTCAAGTACAAGATGTTAACCGTCTGCTCAAACAGTTCACTCAGATGCAGAAAATGATGAAGAAAATGCAAAAAGGTGGCATGAAAGGCATGATGCGTAATATGCAGGGTATGATGGGCGGAATGGGTGGCGGCGGCTTCAACCCATTTGGCCGTTAGACGGTTTCCTAGACTTTATTTTCAGGGTGTTAGCCCCATCACATACTTAATTTTTAATTTATGTTGGTGAAAAAGTAGCTAAACCCCTTGCATTGCTTCGGGATAAGAGTAAAATTCCGGAGCTTTATTTTGGCACGAGACCCCAAGTTACTCCAATTAGAGGAACTACTGGGGTTAATTTTATTATTGAGAAAGCAAAGAGGACGACATGGTAACCATTCGTTTGGCACGTCACGGCGCTAAGAAGCGTCCATTCTATCAAATCGTAGTAGCGGACAGCCGCAACGCTGCAACTGGCCGTTTCATCGAGAAAGTTGGTTTCTTCAACCCAACTGCTAAAGGTCAAGAAGAAGGTCTACGTCTAGACCTAGACCGCGTTAACCACTGGGTTGGTCAAGGCGCGTCTCTATCTGACCGCGTTGCTAAGCTAGTTAAAGACGCTCAAAAAGCGGCTTAATTCTTTTAAGAAGAAGAAACTAGTTTATGTCGATGAAAGGTAAAGAAACAATGAGCAACGAAAAGATTGTTGTAGGCAAGTTTGGTGCTACTTACGGCATTCGTGGTTGGCTTAAAGTTTTTTCCTACACAGACAATGCTGAAAGCATTTTTGATTACAGCCCTTGGTTTATTAACCAGAAAGGCTCGTGGGTTGAGTTTAAAGTGGAAAGCTGGAAGCGCCATAACAAAGGTATGGTGGCTAAGCTGGAAGGTCTGGATATTCGTGAAGACGCGCATCTCATGACGAACTTTGAAATCGCAATTGACCCTGCGGTACTACCTGAATTGTCAGAAGATGAATTCTACTGGCGTGAATTGTTTGGTATGCAAGTGGTAACTAACAAAGGTTACGATCTAGGTGTTGTAAGTGACATTCTAGAAACAGGCTCAAATGATGTTCTGGTAGTGAAAGCAAATCTAAAAGATGCTTTTGGGCAAAAGGAACGATTAATCCCGTTTCTTGAAGAGCAAGTGATCATTAAAGTAGATCGCGAAGCTCAACGGATCGAAGTTGACTGGGATCCTGGATTCTAAACTCCATACTACAGAGCGAGATTAACATGTGGGTTGGCGTAATTAGCCTTTTTCCAGAAATGTTCCGTTCTGTTACTGATTATGGAGTAACAGGTCAAGCGGTTAAAAAAGGTCTTTTGTCGATAGAGACTTGGAATCCTCGAGATTTCACTCACGACAAACATCGCACTGTCGATGACCGACCTTACGGTGGTGGCCCTGGTATGTTAATGATGGTTCAGCCTTTGCGCGATGCCATTCATGCAGCCAAGAAAGCCTCACCGGGTAAGACGAAAGTGATTTACCTCTCTCCTCAAGGTCGTAAGCTCGACCAGACTGGAGTAGAAGAGCTGGCAACAAACGAGAACTTGCTTCTTATTTGTGGTCGTTATGAAGGGGTAGATGAGCGCATCATACAATCTGAAGTCGATGAAGAATGGTCGATTGGAGATTTTGTGATGACAGGTGGTGAAATACCAGCCATGACGTTGATTGACTCAGTCTCACGGTTTGTTCCGGGAGTACTTGGGGATTTCGCTTCAGCAGAAGAAGATTCTTTTGCTAATGGCTTGTTAGATTGCCCCCATTACACGCGTCCGGAAGTCTTAGATGATAAAGCTGTTCCGACAGTATTATTGTCAGGTAACCATAAGGACATTCGTCGTTGGCGACTCAAACAGTCGTTAGGCCGTACCTGGATAAGAAGACCAGAGCTCCTGGAAAACCTAGCTCTGACTGACGAACAGGAACAATTACTTGCCGAGTTCATTAATGATAGCAAGGCAAAGTAACCTAATTTATTTAGTATCAGTTTATTCTAGGAATTTATAAAATGAGTAACATCATCAAAGCTCTTGAAGAAGAGCAAATGAAACAAGACCTACCTAAATTTGCACCAGGTGACACTGTTGTAGTTCAGGTTAAAGTAAAAGAAGGTGAGCGTGAGCGTCTACAGGCTTTTGAAGGCGTTGTAATCGCTATCCGTAACCGTGGTCTTCACTCTGCTTTCACTGTACGTAAAATCTCGAACGGTGAAGGTGTTGAGCGTACGTTCCAAACGCACTCTCCAATCGTTGATAGCATCGAAGTTAAACGCCGTGGTGCAGTACGTCGTGCCAAGTTGTACTACCTACGTGAGCGTTCTGGTAAGTCTGCTCGTATCAAAGAGAAGCTTGCTAAGAAGTAATGCTATAACTAGCGTTCTCATAGTAAACGGAGTCCAATCGGGCTCCGTTTTTTTATTGACTATGTAAATAATCTTAAAGTGGTGCGTGCTGCGAGATAAGTTTGGTGATCAGGTAGGGTATTTTCTTTTGTTAGTCTTTTTCTTTTAGTACTTAGTACTGTTCTTCAGACCAGCCATCGCTATCGGACATATCGGGTGCACCTGCAATGGTATTTTCTTCATCGGCCCATTCACCAAAGTCAATCATTTGGCATTTTTTACTGCAGAACGGTCGATGTGGACTTTGCTCTCCCCATTCAACGTCGGCTCCGCATTGAGGGCATGGAACGATGGTTATTTTAGCCATGATGTCTGTCCTGTTTTATTTCAAGTGTTGTAACGAAAAGGTAAATTGGCTGCAAGGTCATATTGTTTGACGCTTTACGATTGAGAGCACTTTATTCTAAATTGCGTGGCTGTTTAATGAACAGAGTGAGCAAATATAGGTGATTAGCTACAAACCGCGAGTTTAAAATCGATATCTTGTATGCAAGCTTGACCACTTTCAAATGACATGAATTTAATCGCAAAGCGGTTTTTGTGGCCAGAAATCATCGGGTAGACACCGAACTCCATTGGAATATGTAAGCGCAGAATATTCGCTTCATCAGCATCACTTTGAAAGAACCCTGCACGAGCTATTTGATCTTTAAACTGGCCTGTCTCTCGAGTTAACTTCAGCCATAGCCCAAGAGCATCAGATAAAGGTTTTAAGCTTGCTTGCCATTTAGCTGCATCTTGCACTTTGCGTTGAATCGGAAGATGCAGCCAATAGTACAATGCAGGCAAATCAAAACAACATGCACCACCCGGTAAGTTGAAACGTTGACGAATCGAACTCAAAAAACGGTCTTCTTTTAATGCCTGGCCAAAGCGTTCAGCGGTCATGAGTTGGCCATGTACGAGATCAATCTCTTGCAACAGTGCTGTCAGGGCATTTTGATCTACACCATCGACATTAAACCAACTACGGTAAGCGAGACGCTGTTTTTCTAGATCTTTGGCAAGCTCACTTTTTAATTGGATCTGCTCGAAGATTTCCACCATATCAAACAAAGCACGGAAGAACAGCTGGTACTGATGATTATCGGTGAAACTTGAGGCTAAATTGGCTTGACGCAACAAAGACTCTATTCTGAGATAGATCCGCGTTTTTTCATTAAGTGGATGTTCAAATTTATGCGTGCTCATTAATATTAGCCTTTGAAAATATTAAGATGATTGTCGCAGATTTGCCTTAGCCATGGCTAGATACTTTTGATGTAAATCTGCAACTTGAAGTAAAAGATCGGGATCATCTGAATTGTTTTTGACCACATCATCGGCGATTTGAAGCCGCTCTTCCCTTGAGGCCTGAGACATAAGAATGGCTTGGACTTGTGATTCACTGACATTATCGCGTTTCGTCGCTCTAAAGATTTGTGTATCAGGGGCCGCGTCGACAACCAAAACACGCTGACACAGGCTATTTAGGTTGTTTTCGATCAAGAGTGGCACGACAAGTAATGCATAGTCGGAATTGACCTGTTGTAGGTCCTCTAGCATCTTTTCTCGTATTAAAGGGTGCAGTAAGGCATTCAACCAAGCTTTATCTTCTGGAATGGAAAAAATCCGTTCTCTAAGTTTGGCCCTATCTAACGTTTGATCCTGTTTCACAATATCTGGACCAAAACGCTTAATGATCGCTGTTAAACCTGCAGTTCCAGGCTCGACAACTTCACGTGCTACAATATCGGCATCGACAATATCAATATTAAAATGTTGTCTAAATAAATTTGCGACAGTGGTTTTTCCACTGGCTATACCGCCTGTAAGACCAATAACGAAAGCCATTTATGCTCCTAAGATCGAAGATAAGTACCAGTCTAAAATTCGGTTACCCCAGATGAGGCTTATCCACCCAGCTATTGCTAAATATGGTCCAAAAGGAAATGCCTTATTTATGCCTTTATTTTGCAGTCGCAGTTGAATAAGACCAAATAGGATTCCTACTATTGATGATAGCAAAATTATCATTGGCAGGGATTGCCAACCAAGCCAAGCTCCTAAAGCGGCCAGTAACTTGAAATCACCATATCCCATCCCTTCTTTACCAGTGACTAACTTGAATAGCCAATAAACGCTCCAAAGACATAAATATCCAGCCATGGCACCGATGATGGCGTCTTGTAAACTGACAGGGCTTATACCTGAAAGGGCTAAGATGATCCCTGACCACATGAGTGGTAACGTGAGTTGATCGGGTAATAGCATGGTATCAAGATCAATGAATGTGGCAGCGATCAAGACGAAAGTAAATAACACTAGAGAGATCGTGTAGATACTGAAGCCAAAGTGATAGGCGATAAATCCAGCGCAAGCGGCGGTAAGGCATTCAATCAGCGGATAGCGTGCTGAGATTGCTGTCTGGCAGAAGTGGCACTTACCCTTGAGCATTAACCAACTGATGACAGGAATGTTATCTCGGATACGAATTGGATTGTGACATTTGGGACATGAAGAGCGTGGAGTGCTTAACGTGAGGGTTTCTTGTGGTGGCGTAATGTTGTACTCAGGAAACGACTCAGCACAGTCGCGTCGCCACTCATTTTCCATAATTCTAGGCAAACGATAAATCACAACATTAAGAAAGCTGCCGACAATGAGGCCAAAGATAGTGGCAAATAAAATAAAGAGCCACGGGTAGTAATGAAAGACTTCCATATTTTTCTCTTGAGGAGTGATCAAACAAACTGCTGTTTTGATGGAACTGTATTGCCATTCTATCCTAAGACACTCATTAAGTTAAAGATAGGTAAGTACATTGCGGTAACTAAACTGCCAACGATGCCTCCAAGCAGCAAGATGATAAGAGGTTCTAAGATTTTACTGAGATTGTCGACGGTATTATCGACCTCAAACTCATAAATGGCTGCGATTTTGTTGAGCATATCATCCAATCGGCCAGACTCTTCTCCAATCATCACCATTTGCAAAACTAACTCAGGAAAAGCGTTACAGTTTCTAAGAGCAACATAAACAGGCATCCCTGCGGCCGTATCACGGTGGACGTTTTCGATTGCACGTTGATAATAGAGATTTCCAGTGGTTTTAGATGTTGCTTTTAAAGCACTCAGTATCGGAACGCCAGCACTGAAACTCGTGGCTAAAGTTCGGCTAAATTTAGCTATCGCGGCTTTGGATAGAATCGCGCCAACAATAGGGCCCTTGAGGCTAATACGGGCGATGAACAAACGTAATGTTTCTGAGTGGGACATGGCCAGCTTGGTGAAGATGATGCTAACCCCAAAAAGGCTGATAATCATGCCCCCCCAAGATTGTGCCCAAGCGGAAAGGTTGAGTATCACTTGAGTGAACGCTGGTAATTGGGTGCCAAATCCTGCAAACATAAGCTCAAATTCAGGAATTACCTTGGTCAGCATAAGGTAAGAGACGCTGAGAGAAACAAAGACAACCATGCTTGGGTAAAGCAAAGCTTTAATGACTTTGGCTTTGAGCTGTTCACTTTTCTCTCTGTAATTGGCAAGACGCTCAAATATTTGCGATAAATTTCCCGATTGTTCTCCGCTTGCGATTAAATCTGTGTAGAGGGCGTCAAAATGATGGCTGGCTGAACGCATGGCTTTAGATATGGGAACTCCACTTTCCACGGCTCGCGTGATAGACATTAAGATCGACTTCATTTCCGCTTTTCGGTGATTTTCAGACACTAATTTTAGTGCTTGAACAATAGGGACTCCTGTCATCAGCATGGTTGCAATTTGACGAGTAAAAACGGTGATGTCTTTGCTTTTGACCCGATGATTTAGTTGAGTGAGAAGAGAAAGGCGGCCCTTTTTTAGGTTTTTGATTTGAATGTGTTGTATTTTAAGGCGTTCTTTTACTTCCAGGTCACTCATGGCAAGTAACCTTCCTGACACCTTTTTACCTAAACTATTGATGCCTTTCCAGTGATAATTTTTAAGTTGAGGTAGGTGAGGCTTCATACTGTTGGGACTCTCGTAAGCGGTGTTTAGAAATAAAGAACACGTTGCAGCTCGGCCAAACTGGTGATGCCTTGTTTGAGTTTTTCGAGTCCAGACTGTTGCAAAGTTTGCATACCATTAGCGATAGCAAGCCTTTCTAATTCATCGGCACAGGCGCCTTTGAGCAGGGCGGTTGAGAGTTGGCTATCAAAGCGCATCACTTCATAAATTCCCGTTCTGCCACAATACCCATGTGTGCATTGGTCACAGCCATTTGGATTCGCTTGAAAAATCTGATCGATTGGACTGAGGCCGACTTGGCTAAGCTGAGTACAAATCTCCTGAGGTTGCCTGCAATGAATACATAATTTTCGGGCTAATCGCTGGGCCACAATGAGGCTGAGAGAAGAGGCAAGATTAAACCTTTCTATTCCCATATTAGAGAGCCGAATCACGGTTTCTGCTGCAGAATTAGTATGTAGCGTTGATAACACTAGATGACCGGTTTGAGCCGCTTTTATTGCAATGTCTGCGGTCTCAAAATCACGAATTTCTCCGACCATCACTACATCAGGATCTTGACGGAGAAAAGAACGCAATGCTTGTGAAAAACCAAAGCCAATTTTGGGCTGAATTTGAACTTGATTAATACCGGGTAAATGAATTTCAACTGGATCTTCAGCTGTTGCAATATTAATTTCGGGTTGATTAAGCAAGCGTAAACCAGAATATAAAGATACTGTTTTACCGCTACCTGTTGGCCCTGTCATCAGGATCATGCCTTGTGGACGTTTTAATGCTTCTAGATAGCACTGCTTCTGGTACTGATTATAGCCCAGCGTATTGATATCTAATGATGCAGAATTGCTGTCAAGAAGACGAAGAACGATCTTTTCTCCGAATAATGTTGGCAGGGTTGAGACCCGCATGTCGATCGCTCTGTCGTGACTTAACCTCAACTTGATTCTACCATCTTGAGGCAAACGCCGTTCTGCAATGTCCAGTTTAGACAGGATTTTTATTCGAGAAGATAATCGCCGGCTTAGGTGCTTAGGTGGCTGTTGAATTTCGACTAAGATACCATCACAACGCAGGCGGATTCGATACATCTCTTCATAAGGCTCGAAATGAATGTCGGATGCACCTTTGTGCACGGCATCAAGTAAAATTTGGTTGATATAGCGGCTGACAGGAGAATTATCCTGACTAAGATCTTCGAGGCTTTCACGCTCTTCAGAGCTGACTTCGACTAAATCGGCTAATTCGTCTTGATGAATGTCTTTGAGTTGAGACTTTTCTTGCTTGCATGTTTGGCCATATAAGCGCTTGATAGCGGTACGAAGTTCTAAAAAGTCTGCAAGAACCAGCTCAATGGGTAAGCCCGTTGCGAAGCGAAAGTCATCTTCTACTTGTAAATTAGTCGGGTCGGCGACCGCTAAAGTCAACGAAGTGGCGTTGCGCTCAACAGGCAGAGCATGGTGGCGCGTGATCAGTTTGCGCAGACCTAAAGACTGACACAATGGGATATAGTCATATTGGGTCAGTGAAATACACGTTAGTCCAAAATGCTGACTGAGTAACTTAGTTAACTCTTGAGATTGAAGATGGCCTGAACCTATCACTGCTTCGGGAGTAGAAACACCCGAAGCTTTCATGTGTTCATACAAGGTTTCTTCTTGAGAAGCACTTAACTGTTCTGTTTGACGAAGAAACGTTGCCAAGCTGCTTAAGGTCATTGACAGTTTTTCGGTCTTAAAGTGCTTTCAACAGCCGTTGCACCTGAGGCGGTACATCGCCAGCCTCCGTCACTATCTCGTTTCAGAGCAAATGTCTTGTTTGACAACAGCGCGCTAACATTGCTGCTTGAAAAAGTGAAGATAATATCACCAGCAGAAGAGGTACCTTGAGAAAAAGCCATGCTTCCCTGAGGTATACTGCTTGGGACACCTAAAGCAGACGATTGTGAAGCGGCAGGGAAAATACCGTACTCAATGGTATAAGCTTCTACGTTGGTTTTAACACCAGTCATGGAGGCAAGAGCGGCTGCAACTTCGGCTTTGGCAACGTATTTTTGATATTGAGGAATAGCAATCGCTGCGAGTACGCCGATCACGGCAACGACAATCATAAGTTCAATAAGAGTGAAACCCTTTTGGCGTTTCTGTTTCTTGCTTGTCATGTGTTTCCTTAACAATAAATGGGGCTGGTGGCAATTATCGAGTACAGAAGGGTAAAAACTGTTTAAAAAACAAGAAACAAATAATATGGCAGGGTTCGAGTGAGGTTGGATTGTTTGTATTTTTGTTGCAACAGTAATACAAAGTTTTGCGAGGGAGTGGATTCAGCGGGAAAGAAAGAGTTCAGTCGCTGAGTGATTGGCAGTGAAGTTAGCTCCTGCTGATTGGCAGGAGCATAAAGTATGTATTACTGAAAACGCATCGAAAGATCCATTGCTTTCAGGTGCTTGGTTAACGCGCCTACTGAGATGTAATCGACGCCTGTTTCAGCATATTCAGCGATGGTTTCTAGAGTAATGTTACCGGAGTTTTCCAATGCTGCTCGACCGGCATTGATTTTGACCGCTTCACGCATCATATCTTTGGTGAAGTTATCTAACATAATGATATCGGCACCGGCTTCGATCGCTTGCTGGAGCTCTTCTAAACTCTCTGTTTCAACTTCAACGGGTTTTCCAGGGTTGAGGTGTTTAGCGGTTGTAATGGCTTGTGTAATGCCACCACAAGCGATGATGTGATTTTCCTTAATGAGATACGCATCGAACACACCGATACGATGGTTGAAACCACCGCCGCACGCGACAGCGTATTTTAAAGCGCTACGCAAACCCGGAATCGTTTTGCGGGTATCTAGCAGGCGGCACTCGGTATGAGCAATTTTTTCTGCGTACTCTGCGGTGATGGTCGCGCAACCTGAAAGGGTTTGAATAAAGTTCATTGCATTGCGTTCGCCCGTCAGTAAGTCACGAGCAGGGCCTGTTAATGTACACAAGGTTTGATTAGGCTCAACCTTATCACCGTCTTTTACGTGCCATTCAATGGTAACTCTGCCACCGAGCTGCTTAAACACTTCTTCTGCCCAGGCCTGTCCACAAAACACGCCATGTTCACGGGTAATGATAGTAGCAGTGTTTATCGCGTCAGCAGGGATAAGCGATGCGGTGATGTCTTTGTCAGCATCCAAACAGCCACCAAGATCTTCTTTTAGTGTCTCGGCAACTGCTCGAGTGATTTCTAGAGGCAGTTGTTGTTTCAGGTAGGCGAGGCGTTCTTGACTATTATGTGTATGGTTCATCGCAATTCTTATCTTGAAAGGTCGGTGGCAACGAATGATACTCTTCGGTGTTAATAATTTCAGCAGTTAATTTACAAAGTAGAGAGGTTGATATGTGTCTAATAATTGAAAAGGGCTGGCTGCAACAAATAAAACACGTACCTTCGCCATTTTTTGATGCTCGACCTGAACAAGATGATATTTCTCTGCTGGTCATTCACAATATCAGTTTACCGCCGGGCCAATTTGGCGGCTCACACATAGAAGACTTTTTTACTGGGCAGCTTGATGCCAAAGCCCACCCTTTTTTCAATGTCATTCACAATATGGGCGTGTCTGCACACTGCCTTATTAAGCGTGATGGGGAAATTGTTCAATTTGTCTCCTTTTTAGACCGAGCTTGGCATGCGGGTGTATCCAGTTTTGCAGGTCGGGAGCGCTGTAATGATTATTCGATAGGCATTGAGCTGGAAGGAACTGATTTTATTGCTTATACCGAGGCTCAGTACGAATCCCTAGTCAAAATAGCACAGGTACTGATGTTGACTTACCCAAACATTAATGCCGAAAGAATAACCGGGCATCAATTTATTGCTCCCTTGAGAAAAAGCGATCCTGGTCTAAGCTTTGACTGGAAAAAGTTCAGGTATCGTATGGAGTAAGACTTCAAATGATAAGCGGCACAACAAGGCATGCGTTAAGGTATGCCTTTTTTGTGATTTGGACATAGGTTAGTTGTCCAATAAGTTGACGCAGTGATGGCAAAACGTACCAAAAGTACATTTTTACGAACACAGTATTCTAAGGTTGTTGTATCTAACTTGTTGAAATGTAATTGAATGAAATCGCTCTCCTGTTGATTTTTTATGGCTAGTGCTTTTCCTGATTCAGCCTTTCTATTTTATTAATGTAATTGGTCATACCAATTTATTGCTGTTTTTTTAGCCAGGTGTTATCAGGCTGTAGCAACTGGTACGGTTCCATGATTTGGGTCAACTTTTGGCTGGACATTTAGCGCTTATTTATGTTAATTTTAGGTTTATATAAAATTGGTATGACCAATTACCTGCAAAAGTAGAAGAACAATAATTATGGCTTATCAAAGGATTCGTCAGCCAAAACTCTCTGATGTCATCGAACAAGAGCTTGAGAGGCTGATAGTGGAAGGCACCCTATCTCCAGGTCAGCAGTTGCCGCCTGAGAGAGAACTGGCAAAACAGTTTGAAGTGTCTCGCCCTTCCGTTCGTGAAGCTATTCAGCGTTTGGAAGCTAAGCGTTTACTCACTCGACGCCAAGGTGGCGGAACGTTTGTGAGTGAAAATATTTGGAAAAGCTTTTCCGATCCTTTGTTGAACTTATTGTCCAGCCACTCCGAAACGCAGTTAGACCTTTTAGAATCGCGTCATGCGATGGAGGGATTGTGCGCTTATTTTGCAGCATTGCGTGGTACCGAAGAAGATTTTGAACGTATCCAAGCTTGCTTGGTTCAGATCAGTGAAGAGCAAAAAAGCAATAACGTAGAAGCAGAAGCAGCCGCTGTAATGCAGTTTCTTATTGCTTTAACAGAAGCTGCGCATAATGTTGTGTTACTACATATTGTTCGTAGTCTTGCCCCTTTACTTGAACAAAACGTTCTCCAGAATTTGAAGTTACTTCATCGCCGAGAAGAGGTGGTGGATAAAGTCAGTAAACACCGAGCTAATATTGTGGATGCGATTGTTTCCGGTTTGCCTGAAAAGGCGCGTGAGATGTCACATTCCCATTTAGCTTATATCGAAGAAACATTGTTGGATTTGACTCGAGAAGAGTCTCGACGAGAGCGTTCTCTGCGTCGAATTCAGCAAGGTAACGATTCTTAAATCAAGAACCGCTTACTTAAATAAGTAGATCCAACCAACAGAAGGATAGATCGCCATGTCTGACATGAAGCATGACGTAGATGCACTGGAAACTCAAGATTGGCTACAAGCCCTTGAATCAGTTGTTCGTGAAGAAGGTGTAGAGCGTGCACAGTTTCTATTAGAAACCGTTCTAGAAAAAGCACGTCTAGACGGCGTTGATATGCCAACTGGCATCAACACAAACTACATCAACACTATTCCAGCAGCACAAGAACCAGCTTACCCTGGTGATGTAACTCTTGAGCGTCGTATTCGTTCGATTATTCGCTGGAACGCAATCATGATCGTATTGCGTGCTTCTAAGAAAGACCTAGACCTTGGTGGTCACATGGCTTCTTACCAGTCAGCAGCAGCGTTCTATGAAGTTTGTTTTAACCATTTCTTCCGTGCTCCAAACGAGAAGGATGGTGGCGATCTTGTTTACTACCAAGGTCATATCTCACCTGGTATCTACGCTCGTGCATTCGTTGAAGGTCGTCTAACTGAAGAGCAGCTAGACAACTTCCGTCAAGAAGTAGACGGTAAAGGTATCCCATCATACCCGCACCCTAAATTGATGCCTGAGTTCTGGCAATTCCCAACAGTATCTATGGGTCTTGGTCCAATTTCGGCGATCTACCAAGCGCGTTTCCTTAAGTACCTAGACGGTCGTGGTCTAAAAGATACGTCTGCACAACGTGTATACGCGTTCCTAGGTGATGGTGAGATGGATGAGCCAGAATCACGTGGTTCACTGTCTTTCGCTGCACGTGAGAAACTGGACAACCTAACGTTCCTAATCAACTGTAACCTACAGCGTCTAGACGGTCCTGTAATGGGTAACGGTAGCATCATCCAAGAACTAGAAGGCCTATTCAAAGGCGCTGGTTGGAACGTTGTTAAAGTTATCTGGGGTAGCAACTGGGATGCTCTACTTGCTAAAGATACAACAGGTAAGCTTCTACAGCTGATGAACGAAACTGTAGATGGTGACTACCAAACATTTAAATCTAAAGATGGTGCTTACGTACGTGAACACTTCTTTGGTAAATACCCAGAGACAGCTGCACTAGTTGCAGACATGACTGACGACGAAATCTTCGCACTTAAGCGTGGTGGTCACGAGTCTTCTAAACTGTACGCAGCTTACAAGAACGCAGCAGAAACCAAAGGTCGTCCAACAGTAATCCTAGCGAAGACGGTTAAAGGTTACGGCATGGGTGAAGCGGCTGAAGGTAAGAACATCGCGCACCAAGTTAAGAAGATGGACATGACTCACGTACTTCACTTACGTGATCGCTTAGGTCTTCAAGACATCCTAACTGACGAAGCAGTGAAAGAACTTCCATACCTGAAACTTGAAGAAGGTTCAGCGGAATACGAATACCTGCACGCTCGTCGTAAAGAACTAAAAGGTTACACGCCACAGCGTCTACCTAAGTTCACTCAAGAATTCAAAACACCTGAGCTAGAAGAGTTCGCTCCGCTACTAAGCGAGCAGAAGCGTGATATCTCTACAACAATGGCTTACGTTCGTACTCTTAACATCCTGCTTAAGAATAAGAACATTGGTAAGAACATCGTTCCTATCATCTGTGACGAAGCTCGTACGTTCGGTATGGAAGGTCTGTTCCGTCAGATCGGTATCTACAACCCGCACGGTCAGAACTACACACCTCAGGATCGCGACATCGTTTCTTACTACAAAGAAGCAACGTCAGGTCAGGTTCTACAAGAAGGTATCAACGAACTAGGTTCAATGGCATCTTGGGTTGCTGCTGCGACTTCTTACAGCACAAACGATCTGCCAATGATTCCGTTCTACATCTACTACTCTATGTTCGGTTTCCAACGTGTTGGCGATATGGCGTGGATGGCTGGTGACCAACAAGCTCGTGGTTTCCTACTAGGTGCTACTGCAGGTCGTACAACGCTAAACGGTGAAGGTCTACAGCACGAAGACGGTCACTCGCACATCATGGCGAATACCGTTCCTAACTGTATCTCATACGACCCAACATTCGCTTACGAAGTTGCAGTAATCATGCAAGACGGTATCCGTCGCATGTACGGTGAGAACCAAGAGAACGTGTTCTACTACCTAACTGTAATGAACGAAAACTACGCAATGCCAGCAATGCCAGAAGGCGCTGAAGAAGGCATCCGTAAGGGTATTTACAAGCTTGAGTCTTACTCAGGTGATAAGTCTAAAGTTCAGCTAATGGGCTCTGGTACTATCATGAACGAAGTACGTAAAGCAGCGACTATCCTAAGCGAAGAGTACGGCATCGCATCTGACGTGTTCTCTGTAACATCGTTCAACGAGCTAACTCGTGACGGTCAAGACGCAGAACGTTACAACATGCTTCACCCAGAAGCAGAAGCGAAAGTACCTTACATTGCACAAGTAATGGGTACTGAGCCAGCAATCGCAGCGACTGACTACATGAAGAACTACTCTGAGCAAGTTCGTGCATTCATGCCTTCTGAGTCTTACAAAGTACTTGGTACTGATGGTTACGGCCGTTCTGACAGCCGTGAGAATCTACGTCGTCACTTCGAAGTTAACGCAGGCTACGTAGTCGTTGCAGCTCTTACTGAGCTAGCGAAACGTGGTGATGTTGAGAAATCAGTCGTCGTTGAAGCGATTGCTAAGTTCAACATCGACACTGAAAAAACTAACCCACAATACGCTTAATACAGCGCTTAACTAGAAGGTAAATAAGCAATGGCAATCGAAATTAATGTACCTGACATCGGTGCGGATGAGGTTGAAGTTACTGAGATTCTTGTAAGCGTTGGTGACAAGGTTGAAGAAGAGCAGTCTCTGATCACTGTTGAAGGCGACAAAGCTTCTATGGAAGTTCCAGCGTCTCAAGCAGGTATCGTTAAAGAAATCAAAGTAACTGAAGGCGATTCTGTTACGACTGGTTCTCTTATCATGATTTTCGAAGCTGAAGGTGCCGCTGCAGAAGCGGCTCCTGCAGCAGCTCCAGCAGTTGAAGCAGCACCAGTTGCAGCTCCTGCAGCGGCAGAGCTTAAGGAAGTTCACGTTCCAGATATCGGTGGCGACGAAGTAGAAGTGACTGAAATCATGGTTGCAGTTGGCGACAGCATCGAAGAAGAGCAATCTCTTCTAACGGTTGAAGGCGACAAAGCATCAATGGAAGTTCCAGCCCCATTCGCTGGTACGCTAAAAGAGATCAAAGTTGCTGCTGGCGATAAAGTAACAACGGGTTCTCTAATCATGGTTTTCTCTGTAGGTGGTAGCGAAACTGCCGGTTCAGGCGCAGCAGCGGCTCCTGCTGCAGTAGAAGCTCCAGCGGCGGCTCCAGCGGCAGCAGCTGAGAAAGAAGTAAACGTTCCAGATATTGGCGGTGACGAAGTTGAAGTTACTGAAGTAATGGTAGCGGTTGGCGACACAGTAGAAGAAGAGCAATCTCTAATCACTGTTGAAGGCGACAAAGCTTCAATGGAAGTTCCGGCACCATTCGCTGGTACTGTAAAAGAAATCAAGATTGCAGCGGGCGATAAAGTAACGACTGGCTCTCTAATCATGACTTTCGTTGTTGAAGGCGCGGCTCCAGCTCCTGTAGCGGCACCTGCACAAGCAGCAGCTCCAGCACCTGCGGCGGCTCCTGCTCCAGCAGCAAAAGCTGAAGCGGCACCTGCAGCGAACGATTTCCAAGAGAACAACGATTACGCACACGCATCTCCAGTTGTTCGTCGTCTTGCTCGTGAATTCGGCGTTAACCTATCTAAGGTCAAAGGTACAGGTCGTAAGAGCCGTATCCTAAAAGAAGACGTTCAAGCTTACGTTAAAGATGCTCTTAAGCGTCTTGAGTCTGGCGCAGGTGCAGCAGCATCTGGTAAAGGCGACGGTGCAGCGCTTGGTCTACTACCTTGGCCAAAAGTTGACTTCAGCAAGTTCGGCGAAACTGAAGTTCAGAAGCTCTCTAAGATCAAGAAGATCTCTGGTGCTAACCTACACCGTAACTGGGTAATGATCCCTCACGTTACACAGTGGGACAATGCTGACATCACTGAGCTAGAAGCATTCCGTAAAGAGCAGAACGCAATCGAAGCGAAGAAAGACACTGGCATGAAGATCACTCCTCTAGTGTTCATCATGAAAGCGGTTGCTAAAGCACTTGAAGCATTCCCAGCGTTTAACTCTTCACTTTCGGAAGATGGCGAAAGCATCATTCTTAAGAAGTACGTAAACGTAGGTATTGCAGTAGATACGCCAAACGGTCTTGTTGTTCCTGTATTTAAAGACGTGAACAAGAAAGGCATTTACGAGCTATCTGAAGAGCTAATGGCTGTTTCTAAGAAAGCACGTGCAGGCAAGCTAACTGCGGCTGACATGCAAGGCGGTTGTTTCACTATCTCTAGCCTTGGTGGTATTGGCGGTACAGCATTTACACCAATCGTAAACGCACCTGAAGTGGGTATCCTTGGTGTGTCTAAGTCTGAAATGAAACCTGTATGGAATGGTAAAGAATTTGAACCTCGCTTACAGCTTCCACTGTCTCTATCATACGACCACCGTGTGATCGATGGTGCTGAAGGTGCGCGTTTCATTACTTTCCTAAACGGTGCACTATCAGACATTCGTCGTCTTGTTCTTTAATTAAGAATAAAGATTCAGAGGCGGCAATTAAGCCGCCTCTATTACTAGAATTACCGAATGGTTTGGTGGGGAAGCAGACGCTTTCAATGCCGAACTGTTGTCTAGCTCACAGGCTAAATTGATTTACTTTTCACACCATTAACATCTCTGTAAACTGATGCGGTCTGAAAATAACGGTTTAAAACAAAACAGACGTTAATCATATAAATCAATACTTACTCAGCCTGTTAGGGATAATGACTACAAGAGGTCACAATGAGCAAAGAAATTAAAGCCCAAGTTGTTGTACTTGGTTCTGGTCCTGCTGGTTACTCTGCAGCATTCCGATGTGCAGATTTAGGTCTTGAAACGGTACTTATCGAGCGTTACAGCTCGTTAGGTGGTGTATGTTTGAACGTGGGTTGTATCCCATCAAAAGCACTATTACACGTTTCAAAAGTAATTGAAGAAGCGAAAGCAATGGCTGAGCACGGCGTTGTTTTCGGTGAACCGCAAACTGACATCAACAAAATTCGTATCTGGAAAGACAAAGTTGTTACCCAATTGACTGGTGGTCTTGGTGGTATGGCTAAGATGCGTAATGTGACTGTCGTTAATGGTTACGGTAAGTTCACAGGTCCTAACTCGATCCTTGTAGAAGGTGAGGGTGAAGCAACAACGGTAAACTTTGACAATGCAATCGTAGCGGCAGGTTCTCGCCCTATTAAACTGCCATTCATTCCACATGAAGACCCACGTATTTGGGATTCTACAGATGCACTTGAGCTGAAAGAAGTTCCTGAAAAACTTCTGATCATGGGTGGTGGTATCATCGGTCTAGAAATGGGCACAGTTTACCAATCTCTAGGTTCTAAAGTTGATGTTGTTGAGATGTTCGATCAGGTTATTCCTGCAGCGGATAAAGACATTGTTAAAGTTTACACTAAACGTGTTAAAGACAAGTTCAACTTGATGCTAGAAACGAAAGTAACGGCAGTTGAAGCGAAAGAAGACGGTATCTACGTTTCAATGGAAGGCAAAAAAGCACCAGCAGATGCTGAGCGTTATGATGCGGTTCTTGTTGCTATCGGCCGTGTACCAAACGGTGCACTTATCGATGCTGAAAAAGCGGGAATTGAAGTGGATGAGCGCGGCTTTATCAACGTTGATAAGCAAATGCGTACGAACGTTCCTCATATCCATGCAATTGGTGACGTAGTTGGTCAACCAATGCTAGCTCACAAAGGTGTGCATGAAGGTCACGTGGCAGCAGAAGTTATTTCTGGTAAGAAACACTACTTCGATCCTAAAGTTATTCCTTCAATTGCTTACACTGAGCCAGAAGTGGCATGGGTTGGTAAGACTGAGAAAGAAGCGAAGGCAGAAGGCATTAATTACGAAGTTGCGACATTCCCATGGGCGGCTTCAGGTCGTGCGATTGCGTCTGATTGCTCAGATGGTATGACTAAGCTGATCTTTGATAAAGAATCTCATCGCGTAATCGGTGGTGCTGTTGTTGGTACTAACGGTGGTGAATTGCTTGGTGAAATCGGCCTAGCTATCGAGATGGGTTGTGATGCTGAAGATATCGCGCTAACGATTCATGCTCACCCAACTCTACATGAGTCTGTGGGTCTAGCTGCTGAAGTATTTGAAGGTTCAATCACTGACCTGCCAAACAAAAAAGCAGTAAAAAAGAAAAAGTAATGTCTTAAAGACTTTATGAAAAAACCGCTGGCTTTTGTCAGCGGTTTTTTTATTCCTTGTGGCCTATTGGTTTGTATTAGTCGTGCTATACCCAAGTAACCTCAAGATGCTGCGTTCAGCGAGATGACCTTAACTCTCCGGCGCGGCAACGATTCGAAGATATAGTGGCTCTACATTGAGAATCGTTAACAAAGTCTGAGAGTTAAGGCCGCTCGCCCTTTGGGAGCGTGTCACTGAGCCGACTTCTTGCGTCAGACAACTTGGAAAGAGCCTGCTATTCCGCTTCGTTGTCTTCCTTGAATTCGACTCAGTGACCTCGCTCTGAATCAAGCATCTTGAAGTCACTTGGGTATATCAATAAAGTTTTAGATTGGCAGTGTAGTTTGCGAGTAGACGGCTTAGTTTTAATTAACAGCTTGTTTTTATTTATTCTAGGCATAAAAAAGCCCACTACTTTTAGTGGGCTTTGATATTAATTTAAAGACTGAGAATTAATCGCAGTTGTAGATGCACAGCATATCTAAGTAAGAACTGACTAAGTGCGATAATTCTGCTTCATTTTTAGAGCGGTTTGCTTGAACAAAGATAGAGTAGCAAATACCGTGGAACAGATTACCCAGAACTTCAGGGTCAAATTGTTCACGTACTTCGCCACGTTCAATAGCTTTGATGAACATATTTTGAACCAACAGTTGGTTGGTGCGGTTTGTCGTTACGAACAATGGCCATACTTCATCACGAGTTGAAGCACTCCATTCAAACCAAACTTTGAGCCAGTAACAATTTTGGCTGACAAGTTCAATCATTGCATTAGTTATATTCGCAATGTTGTCGCGAGCATGAAGATCTAGGTCGATGTTATCAGATAAGAAGTTGGAAAATTGACGTACAACGTGGTTCAACACTTCATCGACTAAATCTTCACGAGTTGGGAAATAATTAAAAACGGTTGCAACAGAAACTTGTGCAATCTCTGCAATATCAGCGTGACCACCACGGCCAATGCCACGACGAGCGAACACTTCTAATGCAATTTCCATTAGTTGCTGTTTACGTTTTAGAGGAGAAAGCCTTGTGCGGGGTCTCTTAGCTATTGAGTCCATATTTATATTCCTTGCCATTTGAGTTGATATTATTGGGGTATATTCCCCTAATTAATTATTTTAATAATTGCTTTTAAGCGTCTATGAGTGTAATGGTGCATATGGCTGAGGTCAATATGTGATGTGCATTTTATAGACACAAATGTTACAACTAATGACCAATTCAACTATGAAACTTCTAAAAATAAGACATACATCAAAATAATGAATGTTTTATTGTGCAACTTCTCAGTTGAAAGGCGGAGTGTTACACTTATGGGCAGAAATAAGTTGCTCGTTTACGTACGATCAACCTCGACCCACAAGGAAAATTGAGTACAGTATGAAACATACAATAGAAGTAATGATTTCTGAGCAAGAAGTTCGCGACCGAATTTGCGAATTAGGTAAGCAAATTACGGATCGCTATCAAGGCAGTGAAGATCTGGTTTTAGTCGGTTTACTGCGAGGCTCATTTGTATTTATGGCGGATCTAGCACGTGCTATCGAATTGACTCACCAAGTCGACTTTATGACAGCTTCTAGCTACGGTAATACAATGGAAAGTTCACGTGATGTACGTATCTTAAAAGACCTTGATGATGATATTAAAGGTAAAGATGTTCTGATTGTTGAAGATATCATTGATACTGGTAATACATTAAACAAGATTCGTGAAATTTTATCTTTGCGTGAACCTAAATCGATTTCTATCTGTACGTTACTTGATAAACCATCTCGCCGAGAAGTAGAAGTGCCAGTTGATTACGTTGGTTTTGCGATTCCTGACGAGTTCGTTGTTGGTGTGGGTATCGACTACGCTCAAAAATACCGTCACCTACCATTTATCGGTAAAGTGGTACCACAGGAGTAAGCGTTACTTTTGTTTAAAGAATACAAAAACGCCCGTTAAGAAATTAACGGGCGTTTGCTGTTGTTCAGTCTGGTTAAGCTTATTACTTAGCGGCAGAGTAATTTATTATCTGAGTTTAGAATCGTTGAAAGTGCTTTTTGGTAAGAAGCTTCCACGGTCTCTTTTGAGTTAGAACGAATGCCTAGGTATTCTAATCGACCGTCTTCAATACCATAAACGACACCGTGGATTTCTACATCTTGTCCTCTTTCCCAAGCATTTTGCATGATGGTTGAGTTACCTAAATTATAGACTTGCTCGGCCACGTTTATCTCACCAAGTTTATCTGCTTTATCTATTTCTGGAAGTTGGTCTAGATAGCTACGGTGTTTAAAATATAAATCGCGAATATGGAGTAACCAGTTATTGATTAAACCAAGTTGTGGATTATCAATGGCGGCTTTAACGCCCCCACAACCATAATGCCCACAAACGATGATGTGTTTGACTTTGAGAACATCAACAGCATATTGGACGACAGATAAACAGTTTAGATCAGTATGAATGACTTGGTTAGCAACGTTACGGTGAACGAATAACTCACCAGAATATAACCCTGTTAAGCGTTCTGCTGGTACTCGGCTATCAGAGCAACCGATCCATAGAAAGTCTGGTTTTTGGCCTTCGGCAAGTTTGGCAAAATATTCAGGGCGATCAGATTTAATTTCATCTGACCATTTTGAGTTATTTTCGAATAATTGTTTAATTTCTGGCATCTGAAACTCACTTCCCTAGTCATGAAAAGAATGTTACCTAATAAATCACAAGGTTCTTATAGATAGTGCGATCTCTAAGTATTTATACCCAAGCAACTTGAGACTACTCGGGTATAACTATACACAATGTTACAATTTCAATCCTGTTAAATATTCACCTAACATGACTCATCTGACGAGTTCTAGCGCTGAAATCCATAGATTATGCAGTCATTATTCAACTTGTAGATAATCACTTTCTGTGGTCTGTGCTTTTGTTTCGGTGTTGATTGAAATATTTGTTAGATTAAAAGCATTTTTGTTTTTATATGCAGGAAGCAGAGCTTATGTTTGGTCATCGATTTAAGGATATCAATTTAAAAGGGGATGCCTTCGGGGGGGTCACCACCGCTATCATATCACTGCCTTTAGCGTTAGCATTTGGCGTCGCTTCAGGAGCAGGAGCTGAAGCAGGATTATGGGGCGCGATCATGGTCGGGTTATTTGCTTCACTATTTGGTGGCTCCAATACTCTTATCTCTGAGCCGACTGGCCCGATGACAGTCATTATGACAGCAGTCTTGACCAGTATGATGGCCAAATACCCGGAAACCGGGATGGCGATGACATTCACAGTCGTGATGATGGCTGGTGCATTTCAAGTATTGCTCGGTACACTTAAGTTGGGCAAATATATTACCCTTATGCCCTACAGCGTTATCTCGGGTTTTATGTCTGGCATTGGCGTTATTTTGATCATCTTGCAGCTCTCTCCTCTGCTGGGGCACCCAGCGCCTTCAGGTGGAGTCACTGGAACGTTATCAGCACTGCCAGAAACCATTTCAAACCTTAAGTTCAGTGAGTTATTCCTAGGGTTACTCACATTAGGGATTTTATTTTTCTTTCCAAGGCAATACCGTAAATACGTTCCAGCACAATTGGTTGCATTAGTCATTGTCACGGTTTTGTCGGTAATGTTGTTTGATGTCGATGATATACGCCGGATCGGTGAGATTCCAGCAGGCCTGCCTTCATTAGTGGTTCCTCATATCGAGCCAGCTATATTCATGGAAATGGTGATCGATGCACTTGTGCTGGGAACCTTAGGTTGTATTGATACCTTGTTAACTGCGGTTATTGGCGACTCGCTGACACGCAAAGAACATAACTCAGACAAAGAATTACGTGGTCAGGGTTTTGCAAACATGATTTCTGGTGTGTTTGGGGCACTTCCTGGTGCTGGTGCGACTATGGGAACGGTCACCAATATTCAAGTGGGAGCTCGCTCACCGTTATCTGGAGTGATCCGTGCCCTGATTTTGGCGTTAGTGGTGTTAGTAGCAAGTGGGTTAACGGCTCCGATTCCGATGGCTGTACTGGCAGGAATTGCCGTCTATGTTGGAGTGAATATTCTTGACTGGAGTTTTATTCAACGAGTACATAAAGTGAGTTTTCCTGGTATGGCGGTGATGTATGGGGTGATGTTGCTGACCGTATTTGTTGACTTGATTGTTGCCGTCGGACTCGGCGTATTTATTTCAAACATTATTATTATTGAACGGTTGAGTCGTGAGCAAGCGCGACAAGTAAAGGCGATCAGTGATGCTGATGAAGATGATGTACCGCTCACTGATAGTGAAAAGAACCTGCTCGATCGAGCTAATGGAAAAGTCCTCTTTTTCTATTTATCTGGCCCGATGATCTTCAGTGTCTCGAAAGCGATTTCTCGTCAGCACTCCAGTATCAGAGATTACGAAGCGATGATCCTTGACCTCAGCGATGTCCCCATGATCGATGTGACAGTTGGTCTTGCTCTTGAAAATGCCATTAAAGATGCACTCGAAGCGCAATGTTCGGTGTATTTGTTGTGCCCCAATGAACGGACTCGTGAGCAATTAGAGAAATTTCATGTGCTTGATTTAGTTCCAGATGAAAATACCTTCAAATTCCGTTATGAAGCTTTAAATGCAGCGGTTAAGCAAGTAGAACAAGATGACTCTCTTGTTCTATTAACAACGTAACCTCTATTCGCTCATGTAATATTATGTGAATATACCCGAGTCTCTAAGGTCACTCGGGTATAAGTTTACCCAGTTTGAGTCGTTCTACCTGTCTTTTGTGAGTTTATTCTTGAGCTGTCATTAACGCATCAGGTCAATTGGTTTGAAAGCCATGGAAATAATAGGTTTGTTTTAATCGTCATTTGGCGATAAACTCATTGGGAAATTGATAACCCATTAAGAGTAAAAGCTGAATGGGTTTAAATGATTAACTCACAGATGGCAGTGATGAAATGACATATGCATTAGAAATAGAACAGCTGCGTAAGACATACGCTGGAGGTTTTGAAGCGCTAAAAGGGATGAGTTTAACCGTCGAAAAAGGGGACTTTTACGCACTATTAGGGCCTAATGGCGCAGGTAAATCGACGACGATAGGGATTATATCTTCCTTAGTGAATAAAACTTCAGGAAGCGTCAAAGTGTTCGGCTATGACATGGATACACACCTTGAGTTGGCGAAACAAAACTTGGGCTTAGTGCCGCAGGAATTTAATTTCAATCAGTTTGAGACGGTTGAGCAAATTGTTATTCAACAGGCAGGCTATTATGGTGTTTCTAAGGCTTTAGCCAAGCAGCGAGCTGAAAAGTACCTCACTAAACTCGACCTTTGGGAGAAGCGTAAAGAGCGTGCGCGTAATTTATCGGGAGGCATGAAACGCCGCTTGATGATTGCTCGAGCATTAATGCATGAGCCACAGTTACTGATCTTAGATGAACCGACAGCGGGTGTTGATATTGAGTTGCGCCGTTCGATGTGGGATTTCCTGAAGGAAATTAATCAAGAACAAGGCATTACGATTATTTTGACGACCCATTATCTTGAAGAGGCGGAAATGCTTTGTCGTCATATCGGTATCATTAACAAAGGTGAGTTGATTGAAAATACCACGATGAAAGCCTTGCTTAACCAATTACACGTTGAAACTTTCATCTTAGATTTTGAATATCAAGGTACTTTGCCTCAATTAGCTGATGTGAACAAACAAACGCTGGTGAACGGTTCGTTAGAAATTGAAATCGAAAAAAGCCAAGGGCTGAATAGTGTGTTTACTCAGTTGTCTGATTGCGGTGTGAAGGTCACATCGATGCGTAATAAAGCCAATCGACTAGAAGAGTTGTTTGTCAGTATCGTTCGAGGAGGATCGCAATAATGTACAAACTCTATTGGACGGCATTTTGTAGCCTGTTAAGCAAAGAAATTAATCGTTTTACACGAATCTGGGTGCAAACACTGGTTCCACCAGCAATTACGATGACACTGTATTTCATTATTTTTGGCAGCTTGATTGGCTCTCGCATCGGAGATATGGGGGGCTTTAGCTACATGGAATACATCGTACCCGGCTTAATCATGATGTCGGTGATTACGAACTCCTACTCGAATGTCGCGTCTTCATTCTTTAGCTCTAAATTTCAAAGGAACATTGAAGAGTTGCTGGTTGCTCCAGTCCCTAACTATGTCATTATCCTTGGCTTTGTGATGGGAGGCGTTGTGCGTGGTTTGTTGGTGGGCACCATAGTGACTGGCGTTTCTCTGTTTTTTGTGGAACTTAACGTTGAGCACTGGGGGATCATCATTGCAACCGTCTTTATGACTTCCGTTGTGTTTTCACTAGGAGGTTTGATTAACGCTGTATATGCAAAAACATACGATGATATTTCGATTATCCCGACCTTTGTCTTGACTCCACTGACTTACCTTGGCGGTGTATTTTACTCTATCAGTCTTTTGCCTGAGTTTTGGCAAGATGTTTCGAAACTCAATCCAATTGTCTACATGGTTAACGCCTTCCGTTATGGCTTTTTAGGTGTATCTGATGTTGGCATTGTGACATCTTTTAGCGTGTTGACGGTATTCGTTATTGCACTTTATGCAGTGGCGCATTACTTAGTGACGAAAGGAATTGGCTTGCGTTCATAAGCAGGGCGCTTCAATTTGATATAAAAAAGGTCGACCCAGCGTCGACCCTTTTTCATTTGAGCGTTTTGTTTACTCTACGCTTGTTGAATTCGCCTCGTTTGATTCTGCTTCTTCTTTGTTTTCTATCACCATATCAAGTGTTTGATTATCAATCAGACGAACCTTGCCTAGGAAAGCAGACATAAGAATGACTGCCTGTGTCGTCTCGGTATTAATTTCTTGTAAGGTTCTTGCATCACGGATAAAAATCTCATCAGGGTGGAGGCCCGCAGCGCGCAGCTGATCGCTTGCATCTTCAATCACGGATGCGTAATCATCTCGACCACCTCGGATAGCGCTGCTAATCCAACGCATCGTACGTGCTAGAACTGGTGCACGTTGACGCTCATCAATAGTCAAGAGGCCGTTGCGGGAGCTCATGGCAAGGCCATCCATTTCACGTACGGTGGGAACACCAATAATATCGATATCAATGGCGAGGTCGCTGACCATTTTTCTAATCACAGCAAGTTGCTGAAAGTCTTTTTCCCCAAAGCAGGCTACGTTAGGCTGGATGATGTTAAATAACTTATTAACGACGGTAGTGACACCACGGAAATGACCAGGACGAGAGGCGCCCTCTAGCATAGTCGATAATCCAGGAACATCGACGTGGGTTTGCTTATCGAGTCCTTCCG
Organism: Vibrio azureus; assembly: GCF_002849855.1. Lineage (NCBI taxonomy): Bacteria > Pseudomonadati > Pseudomonadota > Gammaproteobacteria > Vibrionales > Vibrionaceae > Vibrio > Vibrio azureus. The sequence continues at coordinate 2,494,941 of NZ_CP018616.1, read as the reverse complement.
GGTAGATAATGTCAGGTGTCGGTGTAAAAACGACGTCGACTTTTTCTCCAACCAGTTTGTTTAAATCGTCTTCGAGAGTTCTTGGGTAGCTATTTAAATCATCGCTACGTTCGAATTGCATTGGGTTAACAAAGATGCTTACCACGACGATGTCGGCATATTCGCGCGCTTTACGTACTAAGGTTAGGTGCCCTTCATGTAGGTTGCCCATCGTAGGAACAAAAGCGATGTTACGCCCTTCACGTTTAAACGCTTTGATTTGTTCGCGAATTGCTGAGATAGCGGTAAAAGTTTGCATGCAAGAATCCTTTAGGCAATGGTGTGTTCAGCGTCAGGGAAAGCACCGTTCTCAACTTCAGTGATGTATCGAGCTACGGCTGTGCGAATATCACCAGTCTCTTGGAGGAAGTTTTTCGAGAATTTTGGCATGTAGTTAGCTGAAATTCCGAACATATCGTGCATAACAAGGATTTGACCATCAGTAACATTACCAGCACCGATACCGATTACTGGGACATCAAGAACTTGGGTGATACGTGCTGCAAGATCGGCAGGCACACATTCAAGTAGCACAATTTGAGCTCCAGCTTCTTGAAGAGCGAGTGCATCTTTCACCATGCGATCGGCTTTTTCCTGCTCGCGGCCTTGCACTTTGTAGCCCCCAAAGATGTTGACAGATTGCGGTGTTAGCCCTAAGTGTGCACATACAGGGACAGCACGTTCTGTCAGCATTTTAACGGTGTCAATTAGCCACTCACCACCTTCAATTTTTACCATATTTGCCCCAGAACGCATTAAGACTGCGGCATTTTCACAGGCTTGTTCGGGAGTGGTGAAACTCATAAAGGGCATATCAGCCATCAATAAACAGTTTGGACTACCAGCACGCACGCAGCGTGTATGGTAAGCAATATCCTCAACTGTAACAGGCAATGTGTCTGGTTTGCCTTGTAACACCATACCTAGTGAGTCACCAACCAGCAGTACTGGCATTTCTTGGCTCTCGAAAAGTTGTGCAAAGCTTGCATCGTAGGCGGTTGACGTTGCAAATTTACGACCTTCTTGTTTCCATTTCATTAGATCGTTAATGGTGATTTTTTTCATGTTATTATCCTGCTAGGCGCTGGCTATGATGGCCAACTACTCAACCCGTTTTGATCCACTTGTGCTAATAATGATGAAAGTTCTGTTCCGTCAGGGAGACAGAGATTTGGGGCGATTTCCGCAAGAGGGTAAAGAACGAACTCTCGCTCTTTCATTCCATAATGAGGAATGGTTAATCTCGGAGAATCTATGGTTTGATTTCCGTAAAGAATGAGATCGAGATCCAAGGTTCTTGGCCCCCAGCGTTCCTCTTTACGAACCCGTCCTTGTTCCAGTTCAATCGCCTGAGTGCAATCAAGTAACTCTAATGGAGCTAAATCGGTTTTAATGGCAATGACCGCATTAACATAATCCGGTTGATCTGTCGGGCCCATTGGTGCGCTGCTATACAACGAAGAAGCTTGCAAAAACTCGGATCTTGGTAGCTTTTTTAGGGCTTCTATTGCTTGTTTTGCTTGGCTGACAGGATCAGCCAAATTGCTGCCTACCGCAATGTAAGCTGTTATCATGTTGTCGGTTTACTCTTTTTCTTACGAGAAGGTTTACGACGACGCTGGCCTGGTTTTGGTGCTTGACCGTCGACATCGTTAGCCATTGCTTGGCGCATTTCTCGCCCTGCATTCTGGAAAGTTTCCCACCACTTGGCAAGCTTCTGTGTTTCACCACCTTCAATTTCTCCACGCATTTCAAGAAAATCGAAGCCAGCTCTAAATTTATTGAGCTCCATAAGACGGAAAGCACGTTTGCCACTGCGGCGAGGAAGTCTAAGCTGAAGTTGCCAAATTTCTCGGATGGTGGCGGTATGACGGCGGGGAATTGCGATCGTCTTGACTTGGTCATCAAGAATGATATTACTCGCTTCCATAATTGCGTCGTAGTGGCTTAGCTTACGTTGTTCCATAAGTTTATCTGCGAGTTCACACAACGGGTACCAAAGCATTGCTGCGAACATAAACGCTGGATTGATGCGCTTGCCGTCTTCGATACGCATATCAGTAGAATCTAAAACTAAGTCAAGCATTTGCTCAGTGTGAGATTCATAGTCTTCCGTGAAGTATTCAGAAATCGTAGGAAATAACTGTTGGAATAGGTTGTATTCACGCATTAGGTGATAGGTTTCTAGTCCATAACCTGATTGAAGTAACTTCAGGGACTCCTCAAACAATCGGGCAGATGGGATGTCACGTAATAGTGGTGCCATATGTTCGATGGGAGCTGCGGTATCTTCTTCAATATCGAAGTCTAATTTGACCGCAAAACGCACAGCACGCAGCATGCGAACAGGATCCTCACGATAACGAGTTTCAGGATCTCCGATTAGGCGAATCAAGCGGTCTTCGAGATCTTCCACGCCACGTGCATAGTCATGAATGGAGTAATCTGCGATGTTATAATACATCGAGTTAATGGTGAAATCACGTCGCTCTGCATCTTCATCAATGGTGCCATAGACGTTGTCACGTAGCAGCATGCCTTCTTTTGATTGCTGGGAGACGTTTTTGTTCTTTTGCTCTTGATGGTGACCACGGAAAGTAGCCACTTCAATGATGTCTCGGCCAAACATAATATGAGCGAGACGGAAACGTCGACCAATTAAACGGCAGTTTCTGAACAATTGTTTGATTTGTTCGGGGGTAGCATTAGTTGCGATATCAAAGTCTTTTGGATGTTGTCCAAGTAATAAATCGCGAACGCCACCACCAACAAGATAAGCTTCGAAACCAGCACCGTTGAGTCGGTATAGCACCTTTAGGGCGTTATCACTGATCTGTTTGCGCGAAATGTTGTGCTCTTCACGAGTAATGACATTGAGAGCGAGTTCTGGGATCATAGTCGATTCGCTTGGTGTATAGTCGTTTTTATTCATGTGCATCTGGCAGCCTCTGGTTTTCACCATGCCTGCTTTAGTTAGTTTCTATGCCTCAAGGGCGGATTTTGCGGCTAATGATAGCCTACACTGTGCCATTTGAGAATCATGTCGTGATTTCTAGCGACATTGGCAACTGATTTAAGCACCAATTTTGGCAACCCCACTCTAAAATACGACTCATTTTATCGGCTTGAACATCATCAGGAATGGCAAAGCCTAAAAACTTCATCGCCTTAATTAAAGTCGGTTTGGGGTCATCGACATCAATGGCTGTCGCATGATTTTGCTTTGAAAGTTTATTACCGTTTTTATCCATCGCTAATGGTAGGTGGACGTAACTTACTTCCGGGTGATTCAGTAACCGATACAAGTGAATTTGTCTGCCAGTGGGTTCGATAAGATCGGCACCACGGACCACTTCTGTGACGCCTTGGTAAATGTCATCTAATACTACCGCAAGATTGTAAGCAAATAACCCATCACGACGTTTGATAATGAAATCTTCATGGCTTAACGCCCGTGGGAGAGTGACTTTGCCATGTTTACTGTCAATGAAATCTATAACAGGTTGAATCACTTTAAGACGGATTGCGCCTTCTGTTAGGCCTTTATCTCGGCAGGTGCCGGAGTAAAAGCCTCCATGCTCTTTGATCTGCTTACGTGTACATTGGCAATAATAGGCGTCACCATTAGCGAGCCAAATATCGATTTGTTTCTGGTATAAATCATGACGCTTACTTTGGTAAACCACCTCGTCATCCCAATTTAATTGATAAGCGTGTAACGCTTGTAAAATTGCTTGGGCAGCACCGACGACTTCTCTCGGTGGATCAAGGTCTTCAATTCGAACCAGCCATTTACCTTGATTGGCCTTCGCTTGAAAATAGCTGCCTAAGGCGGCAACAAGAGAGCCAAAATGTAATGGGCCAGAAGGGGATGGAGCGAATCGCCCCACATAGCGCGTCATGTGTATATCTCGGAATTAATAGCAAACCACAAATAAAAAGGGAGCCTTCGCTCCCTAGTAAAACAGTAGGCAGGGTAATTAGCCTTGCATCTGCTTTTCTTTTATTTCAGCCAGTGTTTTACAGTCAATACAAAGATCAGCTGTTGGTCTTGCTTCTAAGCGACGTACACCGATTTCAACGCCACAAGACTCACAGAAGCCAAAATCATCTTCAGTGATCTTATCGAGTGTTTTTTCGATTTTTTTGATTAGGCGGCGTTCACGATCGCGGTTGCGCAGCTCTAAGCTGAATTCTTCTTCTTGAGAAGCACGATCAACAGGGTCAGGAAAGTTTGCAGCTTCGTCCTGCATGTGGTGCACAGTACGGTCGACTTCTTCTCTAAGCTGGTTACGCCAAGCGGTTAAAATCTTTGTAAAGTGTTCAATTTGTTCTGGTGACATGTACTCTTCACCAGGCTTTTCCTGATATGGTTCCACACCAGCAATGGCAAGAATGCCAATCGTTTTTTTCTTTGTTTCTGGCATAAAGCATCTCCTACTTACACCTAGTCAACTGCTCGGCAGTCAATTTAAGGCGGGTATCTATAGCAAAAAGAGGCGTTGGAAGCAATGAATGAATCACAAACTTATTGTCAATATGAAAGCAACGTCATACTTCTCCGTTATTGATGAATTCAATGGCAGAGATAAGTGTGATTTCAGTACTGTTTAATTCTGCCTTATAGCAGAGAACTTCCACTCCCGCGTCCTGTGCTTGTTTTAATAACAACGAGTATTTGGCGTCTATATGGTGTGCTGTAGAGACTTTTTCAATACCTGAATGTAAAACAACGAACAAAAGTATAGATCTATTTTCATCAAGGGCCATTTCTGTGAGCTCTCGCAGGTGCTTTTGGCCACGAGTTGTGACCGCATCTGGAAAATAGCCTTGGCCTGGTATGGTACTTTCATCCAATAGAGTGACACTTTTCACTTCTACATAGCAGTTTTTCTTATAAGGAGAACTGAGTAAAATGTCGATGCGGCTATTTTCTTGTCCATATTTTACTTCAGTCTGAAGTTTGTCGTAGCCTTGGAGTTCAGCGATTACATTATTTTTGATGGCTTCAACAGCGAGTTGGTTTGCCCGTGCTGTGTTGACGCAGATTCTATGTCCCTGCTTTGTCTCACTGATTTCCCAACTGTTTGGGTACTTCCTCTTTGGGTTGTCAGAGGTTGAGAACCAGACGGTATCTCCTGGGGTGGCACAGCCCGTCATGGCACCAGTGTTAGCACAATGAATGGTTCGAATTTCGCCATCAGGAAGTTCAATATCAGCGAGAAAGCGTTTATAACGTTTGAGCAGTGTGGCTGACTCTAATGTAGGGGTAAAATGCATTTGTTGATTTAGACCATTTGGTTTTTATGTACAATGTTGGCCTGATTACAACATAAGGAATGTTCTTTGTCACAATTGCCGATTGAGGCCGTGATGCCATCATTGCTCACCGCGGTCAAGCATCAACATCAAGTGATTCTAAAAGCTGCCCCAGGTGCAGGTAAGTCAACGTACTTCCCTTTGCAATTGCTTAAGAGCCAAGTGGTGACGGGTAAAATTATCATGTTGGAACCTCGACGTCTGGCTGCTCGAAATATTGCGCGTTATATCGCAAAGCAACTTGGTGAGTCGGTGGGGGAACGAGTCGGTTACCGTGTTCGTGGAGAAACTAAAGTCAGTGAAATCACTCAACTGGAGATCGTGACTGAAGGGATCATGACGCGCATGATTCAAGCTGATCCCGAGTTAAGCGGGGTTGATTTGCTGATCTTCGATGAGTTTCATGAACGCAGTTTGCACGCTGATACGGCGTTGGCTTTTAGCCTTGAAGTTCAGGAAGCACTGCGTGATAACCTTAAATTGGTTGTGATGTCGGCAACATTAGACCAAGAAGCCTTGCAAACACTATTGCCTGAGGCGACTTATATCGAGTCTGAAGGCCGCAGCTTTGACGTAGAAACACGTTATCTTCCCATGGGAAGGAACGAACAACTTGCCCCAGTAATGGCGAAAACCATCACTCACCTTCTTGAGCATGAATCTGGGTCTTTACTGGCTTTCTTACCCGGTATGGCTGCCATAAAACGTGTTGAGGAACTGCTCTCTAGTTTGTCTCCTGAAATTGAAGTGTTACCGCTTTATGGGCAATTGAGTGTTGAAGCGCAACAGAAAGCGATCAATCCGGTCCAAAAAGGCAAGCGTAAAGTGGTTTTGGCGACCAACATTGCTGAAACATCTCTGACCATAGAAGGGATTCGCTTGGTCGTTGACTCCGGTTTAGAGCGCGTCGCACGTTTTGATTTAAATAACGGGTCTACACGTTTAGAACAAGTGCGTATTGCACAGTCATCTGCAATTCAACGGGCCGGCCGAGCTGGACGTCTAGAAACGGGCGTTTGTGTGCGCCTCTATTCTGAAAGTCAGTTCAAACAGCAGCCCCTTGTTCCGCAACCAGAGATTTTACATTCTGATCTTGCTAGCTTGGTGATGGAATTATCTTATTGGGGGACAACCCATGCGTCGGATTTGTTGTGGTTAAACCCTCCGACACCAGCAGCTTTGAAACAAGCCCAACAGTTACTTATCTCTCTGGCTTTAATGACGCCACAAGGTCAATTAACACAACAAGGAAAAGCCGCGCACCAGTTGGGTGTTGAGCCTCGCTGTGCCGCCATGCTGATTCGAGCATCGGAACATAGCCAAACGATGCTCAATACCGCGTTGGCGGCTGTGGCGTTAATAGAAGAGCCTGAGCGCCATGTCACTCACTTAACAGATAGCCTGCACCATTGGAAAACTGGGGGGCATCCGAAAAGAACATTATTATTACAGCGGGCGAAAAGACTGGCTCAGAGCTTAAAACACGATTTTGATTTACAGGCCGTTGATGAGAGGTTACTTCCACTTGCGGTCAGCATTGCTTTTCCAGATAGAATTGGACAACAAAGACCGAATCAACCGGGGAGTTTTATCTTAGCCAACGGCCATGGAGCAGTATGCCAAGAAACTGATGTATTAGCGTCGAGTGAGCATCTGGTTGTGATTGACTTGATGCGTTCACACTCTAACGCAAGCCAAATACACTTAGCGTGTGAGTTAGAGATAGAGGATCTTAACCGGACATTTGGCGATGTATTTTCATCTCACGAGATCGTAGATTGGGATGAAAGCAAAGGCCGCTTGATTGCTGAGTGCCAGCTCAAAATTGGTCAACTTATCATTAAACGTGAAAAGTTGCCTCAGCCTAGCCAAGATAAAATGACTCAAGCCCTGCTCACTTTTGTTCGTCGTAAAGGCTTACAAAGTCTAAATTGGTCAGCATCAGCGCAAGCACTATTGGAAAGAATTCGCTGTGCGATAGAATGGCTGCCGGAGCAAGCTTGGCCAAGTTTTGATGATGCGAGTTTGTTAGCAGAGTTGGAACAATGGCTAGAGCCTTATATGAGTGGTATATCATCGCTTAAACAATTGAACCAACTGAATTTAACCGAAGCGTTAAATGCTCGTTTAGGTTGGCCATTGAATCAACATCTTGATGAGTGGCTCCCTCAATATTATCTGTTGCCGACAGGAAACAAAAAAGCCATTCGTTATCAGTTTGGTGCCGATCCCATTTTATCGGTTCGCATGCAGGAAATGTTTGGTGAAAGTCATTCTCCTTTGGTCGCACAAGGACGAAAAAACTTGGTATTGGAACTGCTTTCTCCAGCACAACGGCCACTGCAAGTAACCAGTGATCTTGCTGCTTTTTGGGCGGGCAGTTATAAACAAGTGCAAAAAGAGATGAAAGGACGATATCCTAAACACCCTTGGCCTGATGATCCAGCAACGCACCGAGCAACAACGAAAACAAAAAGACAATTGAACAATGACTGATACGAAAAAGCCAACCCCTAAAAAAGTCCCAGCGAAAAAGAGTAAACCGAAGTCATCATCAAACGGCAAAAAGAGTGGTTCTAAGCGCCCTAAACGAACAGCATCGAAGAAAAATAACCATTCTTGGGTGAAAAGTTTGCTGTCATTAAGTTGGAAAGTGGGGCTCGCCATTGCCGCTGTGCTCGTCTTTGTTGGCGTGTATCTCGACAGCGTTGTCAAAGCGCGCTTTGATGGTCAATTATTTGAATTGCCAACGGTAGTGTATGCGCGAATTTTGGATTTGACCCCGGGCAAAGCGATTTCAATTAAAGAGATGCGTAATGAACTGGATGTCCTCAATTATCGTAAGGTTAGCCAGCCGCGTTATCCCGGGGAGTACTCGGCCTCTTCAAGTCGTATCGAATTAATACGACGCCCTTTTGAATTTGCTGATGGTCCAGAGCCTGATCGTCATGTGATGCTGTACTTCTCAGATAGTGGTTTGACAAGAGTCCAATCTTTGGAATCAAAAGGGGATTTAGGCTATTTACGTATTGATCCGAAGATGCTTGGCATGCTTGAAAAAGATCAACGTGAGCAGCGATTGTTTCTGCGCCGTGATCAATTTCCTGAAATTTTGGTCGATGCGCTCTTAGCGACCGAAGATCGTGATTTTTATCAACACGATGGTGTTTCTCCCTTAGCAATAGGTCGAGCGCTTGTCGCCAATGTTCGTGCAGGGCGTACGGTACAAGGTGGGAGTACGTTAACTCAGCAGTTGGCCAAAAACTTATTTCTGACCCGAGAGAAAACGATCTGGCGTAAGGTACGAGAAGCCTACATTGCACTGATTTTAGACTATCGCTACAGCAAAGACCGCATTTTGGAAGCTTACCTTAATGAAGTCTACCTTGGCCAAAGTGGCGGTGATGCGATTCATGGTTTTGCATTGGCATCGCGTTACTATTTTGGTCAACCCATCCAAGAACTCAGAATTGATCAGTTAGCGATGTTAGTAGGGTTAGTCAAAGGACCTTCCTACTACAATCCTATACGCAAACCAGAACGAGCTAAAGAACGTCGTGATTTAGTTTTGCGATTACTTATGCAGCAAAATATGCTGACATCTGCTCAGTATGAACAAGCAGTAGAGCGTCCACTCGATATCCAAAATCACCCTAAGATTGCCAGCCGACAACCTGCGTATTTTCAGCAATTAGCCAGAGAGCTGAAAGAAAAAATGGGCGACAGTTTTAAAGCCGACACGGGCTTACGCTTATTTACATCGCTTGATCCTGTTTCTCAAGATACTTTAGAAAAAGCCATTGCTAAAAAAATCCCAGAACTGGCTAAACGAGGGGGGAAAGAGCTGGAAGGTGCAGCGATTGCTGTCGATAGGCACAGTGGTGAAATTCGTGCCATGGTGGGAGGCAAGCGTGTTGGCTATGAAGGCTTTAATCGTGCTTTGAATGCGAGTCGACCTATTGGTTCATTGGTAAAGCCGGCCATTTATTTAACGGCATTAGAGAACCCAGAAAAATATAACTTAGCCACAACGTTACACGATACTCCGTTGAGTCTGAAAGGCAGTAACGGAACGGTTTGGGCGCCGCGCAATTTTGATCGGAAATTCCGCGGTGATGTCCCTTTATATCTTGCTTTAGCAAAATCTCTCAATGTCCCTACTGTGCGATTGGGGATGGAATTAGGTATTCCAGCAGTATCGGAAACTCTAGAACGCTTAGGGGTGGATAAAAAAGAGATTCGTCCTGTCCCATCAATGTTCTTAGGTTCTTTTTCTTTAACGCCATTTGAAGTGGCGCAGATGTACCAAACGCTCACCAATTCAGGCAAACAGGCTAAACTGTCAGCGCTGCGTTCTGTGATTGATATGGATGGAGAAGTGCGCTACCGCTCAATACTTAGCGCATCTCAAGCGGTCGATGAACAAGCCGCTTGGCTAACGACATATGCAATGAAACAAGGTGTTGCACAGGGGACAGGCCGCTTTCTACAAAATCAGTTCTCTTGGGCAGCGTTGGCCGGTAAAACCGGAACAAGTAATGATAGTCGTGACAGTTGGTTTGTCGGGGTTGATGGTCGAGAAGTGACTGCGATCTGGGTAGGGCGAGATGATAACCAACCAACTAACCTGACGGGTTCTAGTGGTGCGTTGCGAGTGTATGCTCAATATTTGCAGCAACGTATTCCAGAAAGATTAGAGTTACCTTGGCCAAAACAGGTCACCACATTGGGCTTTGAAAAAACTGCACAAGGTGCATTGAAAGTTGATTGCAGCAGTCAATACAAATTACCTGTATGGGATAAAACAGGTCAAATTAAAGCCGAATGTGAGAAGAAGAAAAACTGGTTACAAAGCTTCTTTGATTGGTAACCTTGGCAACGCCCTGAAAGTAACACTGAGCAAGACTTGCTGTGTATGGCTCTCATCAGAGCAAGTCTTTATCTAATGGAATGAAGGAAGGTGCTCATGCAACGTAGTCTGAGCTTATTAAAATGTGCATTGGGATTATGGTGTGGCGCTGTTTTGACAGCACATTGTTCGATTGCAGCAGTAAACTCAGCTGATGATGAACAACGACCCAAAGTTGCTGTTGTACTTGCTGGTGGAGGAGCAAAGGGAGCCGCACATATTGGCGTGTTAAAGGCTCTTGAAGAGATGCAGATCCCGGTTGATATCATTACGGGCACCAGCATGGGTGCTTATGTCGGCGGCCTGTATGCTTTGGGTATGAGTGCCGATGAGATTGAGAGCTTGATTTACAGTGTCGACTGGAACAGTGGTTATCGAGATCGTGTGGACCGCAGTCAGCGACGCGTAAGAGATAAAGAGTATGAAGACCGTTACCAAGTCAATACTGATCTTGGTTTGAGATTGGGGGAAGTCCGTTCACCTACTGGAGTGGTTCAAGGGCAAAACATGCTGCGGATTCTGCGTGAAACCACGGGAAACCTTGGCCAATTTGAGTCTTTTGACCAATTAGCTATCCCATACCGTTCTGTTGCAACCGACATTGTTGAACTTGAAGAGGTGGTGCTTGATAACGGCTACTTAGTCGATGCCATGATGGCCAGTATGTCAGTGCCTGGCGCATTGCCTCCTTATGAACTCAATGGTCACTTATTGGTCGATGGCGGCGTCGTCAATAATATGCCCGTAGAAATTGCACGGGCGATGGGAGCAGATGTTGTCATCGCTGTTGATATCAGTACCGACTACAAAGACAAAGATGAATTTACGGGCTTATTAACCGTCGCCGATCAGCTATCTAACTATCTTGTGCGTCGTAGTACTCAAGATCAAGCCGAAAAATTGCAGAGCAATGATATCTATATCCGGCCTAACGTTGGTCAGATGGAAACTGTGGAATTCGATAAGATGCCTGAAGCTTTTCAGGCTGGCTATGGTGTTGCTAATCAAATGGCCTCTAAGTTAGCGCCTTTACGGTTATCCAGTGCCGATTACCAAAAATACATCGATAAAAAGCAACACAAGCGGCAAACTCTTCGCTATGGTGATGAGCGCGTTGTCGATCAAATCATGATCATTAATAATACTCACTACAGTGATGTGTTACTGACTAACCGATTAGAGCTAGAAACGGGACGCCCATTGCAAACGGCTGAAATTGAAAAAGCAGTGGAAAATTTGTATGCACTTGATCGATTTGAGCTGATCAGTTACCACTTCGAAGAAATTGGAGGGGCAACCTTATTGGTATTTGAGGTGAATGAAAAGTCGTGGGGGCCTAATTATCTTGACTTTCGTTTTTTCCTAGAGGATGACTTTAGTACTGTCAGCCAATATGGCATTGGTATGTCGGCCAACTTTACTAATCTGAATTCTCATGGTGCTGAGATGACACTTAATGTCGAAATGGGTACCGATAAATTAATTGAAGCTGAAGTCTATTCTCCGATCTTATCCAGCCAAGAGTTGTTTGTGGCCGGAAAACTTAACTACAACACGCAAAACAGACATTGGCCAGAAGGGGACTTTGAGCACCCTGATATTGATTCTGTGTACGACTTTATGCCGGTTTCCTATGCTGAATCCATTGCAGAAGTCTCTTTTGGTGTTCAACCAACATTATGGCAAGAACTGCGTCTCACGAGCCGATATACTCGAGGAGACATTGAAGCCTCAACGAATGCATCCGCAGGGCACTTTCAGTACGACCGTCTGGGGCTTTTAGCTCGTTATCGCCTTGATACTTTGGATGACTTTGCTTTTCCGACTCGTGGTCTTTTGATTGATCTGGAGTATTTATTGTCTAAGGATAAAAGCCCAGAAAGCTTGCTGCAAAATCAGTCTGTTCAATATATAGAAGACACAGTTTCAGAAGTGTCAGCGCATTTTAAAGGTGCTGTGACTCATGAGCGACATACACTCGTTGGACAAGCGGAATACAGCTTTGTTGATAGTGACAAACTCTCGATACCTCTTGATCCTCGCCAGTTGGGGGGCTTTTTGAATTTATCCGGTATTCCGCGTAATAGTATTATCGGAAAAAACTTGTTCTATAGCAGTCTGGTTTATCGCTATAAGTGGATGGATAATGACTTTGGCTTGTTCGAGGCTCCAGTATACGTCGGGACTTCGCTAGAATATGGTGGCGTTTGGTCTGACAATGAGGTGAAGTTTAATAAAGTGCCTCTTTACACCGCAGCATCAGTGTTCTTCGGTGTCGACTCTCCTGTTGGGCCGATCATGCTCGCTTATGGCAAAACGGAGCGAAACTTAGACGCGGTTTATTTGATCATAGGCACTTCATTTAAGTAAATGTCTTTTTTCATTGTGACGCGTGCATGGTGTGCAAATAGCACATTTAACCATGAATAACCTGACTTTAGTCGTAAGTTGCTATGTTGGTCAAAGTGATGAGATTTTAATTTAAGGTTACATTTGCTATTCTGACGGCCACAGTTTGGCCTCTACGGCGCTGTTTCTCAATCAGAATTGAATGAAGACATGGGCAATGGAGAGCCAAGTTTCCAAGGATGTTCACTCCTTTACTTTGAACAATAGTAATTAAAAAGGAGGAACCGCAATGAGAGGAAAAAGTCGTGCTTGAAGCCTATCGTAAACACGTCGCAGAGCGTGCTGCTGAAGGGGTTGTCCCTAAACCATTAGACGCTGAACAAGTTGCTGGACTTGTTGAGCTATTAAAAACCCCCCCTCAAGGTGAAGAAGCATTTATTCTTGACCTGTTAGAGAACCGTATTCCACCGGGCGTAGATGAAGCTGCTTATGTAAAAGCGGGTTTCCTAACGGCAGTAGCAAAAGGTGAAGTAGAATCACCATTAGTAAGCCGTGAAAAAGCCGCTGAGCTTTTAGGAACGATGCAAGGTGGTTACAATATTGCACCGCTGGTTGAGTTTCTTGATGATGACTTGCTTGCACCTATATCAGTAAAAGCATTATCTCATACTCTACTGATGTTTGATGCTTTTTATGATGTGGAAGAGAAAGCCAAAGCAGGCAACGTGTTCGCGCAACAAGTCCTACAATCATGGGCGGATGCAGAATGGTTCACCTCTAAGAAGAAAGTCGCGGAACAGATTACTGTTAAAGTCTTTAAAGTTACTGGTGAAACCAACACCGATGACTTGTCTCCAGCCCCCGATGCTTGGTCTCGTCCTGATATCCCAGTACACGCAAAAGCGATGCTGAAGATGGAACGCGATGGCATCGTGCCAGACCAACCAGGCAGCGTTGGTCCTATCAATCAAATTGAAGAATTGCAAAAAGACGGTATTCCACTTGCCTACGTAGGTGATGTTGTTGGTACGGGTTCTTCTCGTAAATCAGCAACTAACTCAGTGCTTTGGTTTATGGGCGAAGATATCCCATACGTACCAAACAAGCGTACGGGCGGTATCTGTTTAGGCGGTAAGATTGCTCCTATCTTCTATAACACAATGGAAGACTCTGGCGCACTCCCAATCGAACTCGACGTACAGAACATGAACATGGGGGATGTGATTGATATCTTCCCATACGAAGGTGTTGTACGTAAAAACGGTGAAGAGATCTCTAGCTTTGAACTGAGCAAAGTACTGCTTGATGAAGTTCGTGCTGGTGGTCGTATTCCACTTATCATTGGTCGTGGTCTAACAAGCCGTGCTCGTGCATCACTGGGCCTAGAAGAAACAGACCTGTTTGCTAAGCCAGTTGATCCTTCAGCGTCTGATAAAGGTTACACACTCGCTCAGAAGATGGTAGGTAAGGCATGTGGCGTTGAAGGTGTACGTGCAGGTCAATACTGTGAGCCTAAGATGACCACTGTTGGCTCTCAAGATACAACCGGTCCTATGACTCGTGATGAGCTAAAAGACCTTGCGTGTCTGGGCTTCTCTGCTGATCTTGTGATGCAGTCATTCTGTCACACGTCTGCGTATCCAAAACCAGTCGATGTAAACACGCACCATACTCTACCTGACTTCATCATGAACCGTGGCGGTGTATCACTTCGTCCGGGTGATGGTGTCATCCACTCATGGCTAAACCGTATGCTTCTGCCTGATACTGTAGGTACAGGTGGTGACTCGCATACTCGTTTCCCTCTGGGTATTTCGTTCCCAGCGGGTTCTGGCTTGGTTGCGTTCGCAGCGGCGACAGGTGTGATGCCACTGGACATGCCAGAGTCAATTTTGGTGCGCTTTAAAGGCGAAATGCAGCCAGGTATCACACTACGTGACCTTGTTCATGCGATTCCTTACTACGCAATCCAACAAGGTCTGTTGACGGTTGAGAAAGCAGGTAAGATTAACGAGTTCTCTGGTCGCGTATTAGAAATCGAAGGCGTTGATCACCTAACGGTTGAGCAGGCATTCGAACTATCCGATGCTTCAGCAGAGCGGAGCGCGGCAGGTTGTACCGTTAAGCTGTCTCAAGAATCTGTAGAAGAATACCTAAACTCAAACATCACCATGCTTAAGTGGATGATCTCGGAAGGCTATGGCGATCGTCGTACTATTGAGCGTCGTATCACAGCGATGGAAGAGTGGTTGACTAACCCAGAGTTGATGGAAGCCGATGCGGATGCAGAATATGCACACGTTATCGAAATCGATCTGGCGGATATTCACGAACCAATTCTATGTGCACCAAACGATCCTGATGACGCGCGTCTTCTGTCTGAAGTTCAAGGCACACAGATTGATGAAGTGTTCATCGGTTCTTGTATGACCAACATTGGTCACTTCCGTGCAGCAGGTAAACTGCTAGAGCAATTCGGTGGTCAACTCGACACTCGTCTATGGGTAGCACCACCAACTAAGATGGACCGTGACCAACTGACGGAAGAAGGTTACTACGGTATTTACGGCCGCGCCGGTGTTCGTATTGAAACTCCTGGGTGTTCGCTATGTATGGGTAACCAAGCACGTGTAGCAGACAAAGCAACCGTCATGTCGACTTCAACACGTAACTTCCCGAATCGTCTAGGTACTGGTGCTAACGTATACCTGTCTTCAGCAGAGCTTGCTGCAGTAGGCGCTATTCTAGGGAAGATCCCAACGAAGGAAGAATACTTAGAATACGCTAAGCAAATCGATGCGACAGCCGCCGATACCTATCGCTACTTGAACTTCCATAAGATGGAACAGTACACCAAAAAAGCCGATGAAGTCATTTTCCAAGAACCTGTTTAATCTGGCGTGATTGGATGACTTATTCTAGCACCTCGTTCGAGGTGCTTTTTTTATTGGTGCAATTCGTTATACTCCGCAGCAAATGAATATCTGGGAGCGAGCTCGATGGAGTTTGAATTTATCCGCAATACTTTAATGGGCGAATACTACGTTAAATGCAGTATGGGCCATGAGATTGTAGGTCGTTGGTTACAGGAAGAAATTGGTAAGGAACCAGCTAACATTGCAAACGTAGAAGCTCTCATTACTCAAGCGCTCGCTTCACCCTCTCAAGAACAGCGCTTAACAGGAGCAGAAATCAGTATTGTGATTCATGGTGATGAAGTATTAATACAAGAAAACGTACTGGATCACGAATATGGCGTTGAAATGGAAAGTGAATTTGATTTTTACGACGCGGAAAGTACAGCAAGTTGTGGGCTTGAAGACTTTTGCCTCTTGATCGAACAATGGAAAGATTTTTTGCAAAGATAAACCTTACACGCATTGCTGCATATTTGTGAAATTAACGCACCTAAATGGTGCGTTTTTTTATATCTCCATATTGATTTTTTAACATTTTTTAGATAATTCAGTAGCTTATGTTTTTGGCACATCATTTGGATTGTTCTAAGTGTTCCAAAAAAGAAGCTGCGGAGAGAAGCCATGAAAATCATTAATGCCATTATCAAGCCGTTTAAATTAGACGATGTACGCGAAGCCCTCGCTAAATTAGGCGTCGAAGGGATGACTGTATCAGAAGTGAAAGGATTCGGTCGGCAAAAGGGGCACACTGAGCTTTATCGAGGTGCAGAATATCAAGTCGACTTTCTGCCCAAGGTAAAACTGGAGATTGCAACCCACGCCGATAACGTTGATAGCGTTGTCGAAGCGATTACCGCTGCTGCTCAAACCGGAAAAATTGGTGATGGCAAGATTTTTGTGTACGACCTTGATCAAGCCGTGCGTATCCGAACGGGTGAAATGGACGCAGAAGCACTGTAACAACGCAAGGATTGGAGAAATATTATGGAAATAATGACAACAGTAACTGAATTACGCTACGCACTTGATACTTTTTTCTTTCTTATCTCTGGTGCATTAGTTATGTGGATGGCGGCGGGCTTTGCGATGTTAGAAGCAGGCTTGGTGCGTTCAAAAAACACCACAGAAATCTTAACCAAGAATATTTGTTTGTATGCGATTGCTTGTACCATGTTCTTATTAGTTGGCTACAACATTATGTACGTCGATAACAGCGAAGGGGGATGGTTACCATCACTTGGAGCATTGATCGGTACTCAAGCAGAAGGTGCTGATCACTCTTTGGAGTCGGATTTCTTTTTCCAAGTTGTCTTTGTTGCGACTGCGATGTCCGTTGTTTCTGGGGCTGTCGCAGAACGTATGAAACTTTGGTCTTTTCTGATTTTTTCCGCGGTACTGACCGCCTTTATTTATCCCGTTGAAGGTTATTGGACTTGGGGTGGTGGTTTCTTATCTGAGGCAGGATTTAGTGATTTTGCTGGCTCTGGTATTGTACATATGGCGGGCGCCGCTGCCGCATTAGCTGGCGTATTGTTACTTGGTGCTCGTAAAGGAAAATACGGTAAAAATGGCGAAGTCTATCCCATCCCTGGTTCTAACATGCCATTGGCAACATTAGGTACATTCATCCTTTGGTTTGGTTGGTTTGGGTTTAATGGTGGTTCTCAACTGATGATTTCAGATTTTGAGAATGCGACTGCGGTAGGACAAATCTTTCTAAACACCAATGCGGCCGCCGCTGCAGGTGCGATTGCCGCTTTACTGGTTTGTAAGACAACATGGGGAAAAGCGGATTTAACCATGATCCTTAATGGTGCATTGGCTGGGTTGGTTGCGATTACGGCGGATCCATTGTCACCATCCCCTCTTTATGCTGTTGCGATTGGTGTTGTGTCTGGCGCGCTTGTTGTATTTAGTATTGTTGGTTTAGACAAACTTAAGATTGATGATCCTGTTGGTGCGATTTCTGTTCATGGTGTGTGTGGATTCTTTGGACTTATGGTTGTTCCATTCAGTAATGGCGACGCGAGCTTTGTTACTCAATTATTTGGTGCAGCTGTGATTTTTGCTTGGGTATTTGGTGCGAGTTTGGTTGTATGGATGGCACTCAAAGCCACGATTGGTATTCGAGTTTCTGCTGATGAAGAGCTCGAAGGGATGGACGTTCACGATTGTGGTATAGGGGCTTATCCGGAATTTGTTTCAATAAAGTAAATAAGAAATAATTACTTACAAACTTAGTACCCAAAAACCTGCTTTAATCAGCAGGTTTTTTTATTGGGTGATTGTTTTCCTATTGAACATGCATATAATAACGCAACTGAGAAATATTATCATTAGCATGCCCAAAGGATTTTACCATGAAAAAATTGCTAGCTCTTTCAGCGATGACTTGTGCAACGTTTGCTTCTTCAGCAATGGCGACAGAAGAAGTCAACGTTTATTCTTATCGTCAACCATTCCTTGTTGAGCCAATGTTTGATGAGTTTACAAAAGAGACCGGCATTAAAGTAAATGTGAAATTTGCGAAAAAAGGCTTGGCTGAAAAGTTAGCACAAGAAGGGGAGTACAGTCCTGCAGATGTCATCCTGACGACCGATATTAGCCGTCTTGCTGAATTGACGGATAAAGGGCTTGTTCAGAAAGTGGATAGCAAAACAATTGAAGCTAATGTGCCACCACAGTATCAAGACAAAGAGAATGAGTGGTTTGCCCTGACGTTACGTACTCGTAACGTTTACTCTTCCCGTGATCGTGTAGGTAAATTGGGTAATGAATTCAACTACATCGATCTTGCTAAACCAGAATACAAAGGCAAGATCTGTACTCGCAGCGGTAAGCACCCTTATAACGTTTCTCTTGTCTCTTCTATGATTGCTCACTACAGTGAAGCGAAGACAAAAGAGTGGTTAGAAGGCGTTAAAGCAAACTTGGCTCGTAAACCACAAGGCAACGATCGTGCTCAAGTTAAAGCTATCAAAGAAGGACTTTGTGACGTGTCTCTAGGTAACAGCTACTACCTAGGTAAGATGGTCAACGACAAAGAACAAAAAGCATGGGCAGATGCGGTTTACATCAATTTCCCGAATCAAGACACCTTAGGTACCCATGTCAACATTTCTGGTATGGCGATGGCTAAGTACTCTCCAAACAAAGACAATGCCATCAAATTGATGGAGTTTTTGACTGGTGACAAAGCTCAGCAAATGTACGCAGAAGTCAACTACGAGTACCCAGTCAAAGAAGGCGTTAAACGCTCTGAGTTGGTAGAATCTTGGGGTGATTTCAAAGCTGATAAGCTTTCTCTTGACGATATTGCATCACATCACGAACAGGCAATTAAACTGTTAGATGAAGTCAAATTTGACCTTTAATTCCATATGGGGGTATAACTACACCCCATTTAATTAAAGCGTATGAGATGTATTTGTAAATGCATTTGTATTTCATAAAGCCTGCACTCTTTAGGCCATAATGAAGAATAAACATCCTGTTTGGAAAACCAGTAGTGGTATGATTACCTTGCTACTGGTTTTGCCGATCTTAGCTATTTTCTATACTGCAATTGGTGATACAGATGGTTTGTTTGCCCATTTGATGTCAACCGTCATGCCAACCTATATCTTCAACACCGTGGCGCTAACGGCTGGTGTGATGGTACTCACTTTAATCTTTGGTATTCCCAGTGCTTGGCTGATGGCGATGTGTAAATTGCCATCTGAGAAATGGCTGCAATGGGCATTGGTACTGCCATTGGCAATGCCTGGCTATATCATTGGCTATATATTTACCGATTGGTTCGACTTTGCCGGTCCAGTGCAAATCTTTCTACGCGACTTAACCGGTTGGCAAGCTAGAGAATATTGGTTTCCAGATATACGCACACTAGGAGGCGCGATGCTTGTCTTAGCTTTAGTGCTGTATCCTTATGTTTATCTTCTATGCCGAGCGGCCTTCATGGAGCAAAATGTTGCCTTACTGCAGTCTGCGCGTCTACTGAAATGCTCGCCATGGCAAAGTTTTGTGCGAGTGTCTCTTCCACTTGCGCGCCCTGCGATTGCGGTTGGCCTCTCTTTAGTGGCAATGGAAACCATTGGTGACTTTGGCACGGTCAGTTACTTTGCTCTTAATACGTTAACCACTGCCGTCTATGATACTTGGTACGGCTATGGGGAGCTTTCTGCTGCTGCGAAGATCTCAAGCATTATGCTGATTTTTGTTATCGTGCTACTGTCTGCAGAGCGCTATAGCCGTCGCAAACAGAAGCTTTTCCAAAGTCAATTTAGTCGAGGTGAAGACGTACGTTATGAACTCAGTGGTTGGAAAAAGTGGCTTGCACTTGCATGGTGTTGGGGTTTGGTCTCAGCGGCCTTTATTTTTCCTCTTGGTCAACTGTGCATTTATATTTATCACTATTTTTCGCAAAGTTGGACAGATGAGTTTCGTCAGTTTACCGTCAATAGTTTGTATGTTTCGATTATCGCTGCATTAATAGCTGTGGGCATCGCATTAATTGTTAACTTCTATTATCGTTTGCGTTCAGCACCTATTGCATTGGGGTTCATGCGTTTATCTTCTATGGGTTATGCTGTGCCTGGAACCGTGTTAGCGATTGGGGTTTTAGGCGCTAATTCAGCAGTTGAACATTGGATCAATGACACAGTGAAAGCGATTGGCTGGACACCGCCTGGGCTGTTCTTATCCGGAACAATGTTTGCCATCATTTTTGCTATGGTTGTGCGCTTTTCTGCGGTAGCTATTGGCAGTATTGAAAGCAGCCTTGCTAAAGTTTCGCCTTCTCTAGATATGGCTGCGCGCACGATGGGATGTAATCCCAATAAAATGCTATTTAAAGTTCATTTACCTTTGATTCGAAGAGGAGCATTAATTGCTGGGTTGTTAGTCTTTATCGAATCAATGAAAGAGCTGAATGCAGCGCTTTTATTGCGTCCATTTAACTTCGAAACCTTGGCGACGTACGTTTATAACTTTGCCTCGGACGAACATCTTGAATTAGCGGCTTTGCCAGCTGTCTTATTGGTTATTGTTGGATTAGTCCCACTTATTGTCGTAAATCGTTCACTGGAGCAAAGTCACTGATGAGTAGTGCATTATCGATTAAAAACCTCACTTGTCAGTACGAGGCTCAAACCGTTTTAGAATCGCTGTCACTGGATGTTGAACAAGGGCAAATCGTTTGTTTACTTGGTGCCAGTGGATGTGGCAAAACAACCTTGTTGAAAGCCATTGCTGGTCTATTACCGTTAAGTTCTGGTCAGATGCTACTGAATGGGATAACCATTGATGATGGACAACATTGGCTCCCCCCAGAAGATCGAAATATTGGTATGATTTTTCAAGATTATGCCTTGTTCCCCCACCTAACGGTGGCCGAAAATATCGCATTTGGCTTGAAAAGTGAGACAGCAGCAGAAAAACGCAACAAAGTTGAACAAATGCTAGAGCTTGTGCATTTAAAAGGCTATGCCAGACGCTATCCACACCAATTGTCGGGTGGCCAGCAACAGCGTGTGGCGATTGCTCGTTCACTGGCTTATAAACCGGATCTTTTGTTGCTTGATGAGCCTTTTTCTAACATTGACACCCAAGTTCGTCACGAATTGATTCATGAGATCCGTAAGCTGTTCAAAGAACAAGGTGTGACGGCCATCTTCGTTACCCACAGTCGTGAAGAGGCCTTTGCTTTTGCCGATAAAATGGCGGTCATGCATCATGGCGTGATAGAGCAATACGGTACGGCTTCTGAGCTTTACTTCGAGCCTTCAAGTCAATTTGTCGCTGACTTTTTGGGTGGGGGAAGTTATTTATCCGCCAAACGTATTTCAGCAACGGAGTATGAAACTCACTTGGGCATTGTGGAAGCTAAAGCACAGCAAGTGATTGAATTAGGTGGTGATTGTTCGTTATTGCTTCGTCCGCAGCAAGTACAGATTGAATCCAGTGAAGAAAGTGGTGTACAGATATTGGAGCAGCACTTTATGGGGGACCACTGCCGTTATGTTATTGATGTCAGAGGCAACCGTTTGTTGGCGACTGCCAGTCAGGCATTGAATGTGGGCGATTGTGTGGCAGTGAATATTGAAACACATGGAGTGTTAGCTTTTACTCGTGTGTAAGCAATATCTACTTGGTGTATATATTTCACGCGTCTCTCAAGAATGCCTTGTCGCCGAATCAAGCACCTTAGAATTAACTTGTGCATATAGCCCAGCGTTTAGCTGGGCTCATTCTCTTAGTTAATAGAACCAACGGCTCAATCAATGCTCACGATAAAGATAAAAAGTCTTTAAATTGCTGTAAGACCTCTTCAGCCGTGGCTTTGTCTTGCATTTCTGCAAAGATCCGCAGTAATGGTTCGGTGCCTGAAAAACGAGCGATGATCCAGCCACCATTTTTAAAGTACACTTTAGCACCATCTTCATAACTGACTTTTTCAATCTCAAACGCAAACTTTGGTAATTGCTTTTCGACATAAATCTTGTTGAAAATTTGCTCTTTTTGCGCAGGTTTAAATGTGCAATCGCCTTCTGCCATGTAGGCATAACCGTACTTGGTGTAAATCTCATCCAGTAACTCAGACAGCTTTTTACCAGTGACTGAAATCATCTCAACAAGTAGGCTGGAGGCAAATACGCCATCTTTGCCTTTGATGTGGCCACGAATGGTTAAACCACCTGAGCTTTCACCACCAATGAGTGAATCATCGGCTTCCATTTGTGAACTGATGTGTTTGAATCCGACTGGAACTTCAAAGCAGGTTTCACCATAGTCTTGCGCAATTTTATCCAGAAGATGCGTCGTTGCGATGTTGCGTACGACCGAGCCTTTCCAACCTTTGTATTCCAGTAAGTAGTAATAGAGAAGGATTAACACTTCATTTGGATGAATAAAATGGCCCTTTTCATCAATGATCCCTAAACGGTCAGCATCTCCATCAGTACCAATGCCGATATCGTAGCCTTCTTGTTTGACAAGGTGCATTAAGCGATAAAGAGTGGCAGCACTAGGCGATGGCATTAGACCACCAAAGTCTGGATTTTTACCATCGTTGATCACATCAACATCACAACGACCATTGATTAAAACAGTTTGTAGCGCATTCTTGGCAACGCCGAACATAGGGTCAATAAGCACGCGCAGATTGGCTGTTTTAATCGCATCGATATCAATAAAGTTAATGATGGAATCAACAAAATCGTTCATTGGATTGATGACTTTGATGAGTTTATCGGTTATCGCCTGTTCAAAATCGACACTTTTTACATCTTGTAATTTGAGTGTGGCGATTTGTGATTCAATTTTTTGAGTGATGATCTCATCAGCGTCACGACCACCTTCAATAAATACCTTGATACCGTTGTAATCTGCGGGGTTATGCGAAGCGGTAATGCAAGCCGAGTAGGCACAATTCATTTCTTTGGCTTGAAACATCACGATAGGGGTAGGGACAAATTTGTCGATAAAGCTGACAACAATGCCATTGGCAGCGAGTACTTCTGCAAACCAACGGCCTGCTTTATCTGAAAGAAAGCGCCTGTCGTAGCCAATCACAAAGCCACGCTCAGCGACGGACTCTTCATTTGTAATGTTTGCTACCGCTTGTGCGACTAAGCGTACATTGTCTTTAGTGAATTCTTCACCAATGAATGCGCGCCAGCCACCAGTACCAAATTTGATCATGATTAGAACCTCGATAAGGGCAAAGAAATCATTGCCCTTTGTTGTTGGCAAACCGATGTATCGAGATCAAGCTGACCATACATCGGATAAACGTACGGGAATATTCCCAGCTTAATTAACCTAACGTTACGATCACTTCATTGACGGAGCCTTCACTTTGGATCGGAACCGCATTGCCATGAATCGCTTGACCATTTAGGGTGATTGACTTGACGCCTTTACTGACAGAATCTGGGTTATTGACGGTGATGTTATAGGTCGCTCCTAACCATTGACGCGTCACTTCAAAGCTTGGCCATTGAGTTGGAATGCAAGGATCAATGGTTAAGCTATTGAAACCTGTACGAACGCCTAAAATAAAGTTGGTTACGGCAAAGTAGGCCCAACCAGAGGTTCCCGTTAACCATGGGTGGTTAGCTCGGCCATAATCTTGATGATCTCTACCCATGATGAATTGCACGTAAGAGTAAGGTTCTGCGATGCGTTTTTCGATCATATCGTTTTGGTTGTATGGGTTCAGTGCATCATAGAACTTCATGGCACGATCGCCTCGTCCTAACTTCGCTTCAGCTACCCATGCCCAAGGGTTAGGGTGAGAGAAGATTGCCCCATTTTCTTTTACGCCTTGGTAAACTCGAGTGACAAACCCGATATCATCATTAGGAGTAGAGAATGATGGTGAGTTGAGGTGAAGGCCATATTCGGAGAACAGGTTTTCATCAACTGCATCCATGGCTTTTTCACCACGCTCTTGAGAAACAGCCCCAGAAAGGACCGCGAGTGTATTTGATTCAAGATGAACACGGCCTTCTTTTTGCTGCGCGGTACCAATTTTGTCCCCATCTTTAGTTAAACCACGGATGTACCAGCCACCTTCTTCATCCCATAGGTGCGTTTCGCAAGCTTCACGTACATTGGCGGCCATTTCGGTATACTTTTCTACATCAGCATGTCGGCCTAAATATTTCGCTAAGTCGATGAATTCTTGTAGCGCCCAAAAATGAAGGAAAGATACCATGGCCGATTCGCCACCGCCTAAGTTTAAGCAGTCATTCCAGTCGGCACGCAAGCCTTTACAAATCCCTGTTTGACCAACGTATTCTGCTGAGAAATCAAGTGCTGCTTTCATATGATCGTATACACTTGCTTCGCCACCATCGGCATAAGGGATAACTTTGTCGAAGAAGTCGTATTCGCCCGTTTCCATAACGTATTTACAAATGGTTGGGACAATCCAGAGGTGATCATCAGAACATGTGTCTTCGATACCATGAATTTTATCTTCATCCGATGGTGTTGGGACTACCGTAGGAGACTTTGAAGGCTTAACGTCTGCTTTTTCTGGATCAAACCAATCTGGATCGAAGAGGTGCAGACCGTAGCCAGCTTTGACTTGTCCACGTAGCAGATCAATGATGCGCTTTTTCGTCATTTGTGGGTTGGCATGAGGAACGGAAATGGCATCTTGCGCTGTATCTCGATAGCCGAGGCCCGTTCGACCACCGACCTCAACAAAGGAAGCAAAGCGCGACCAAACTACACATGTCTCTGCTTGGTATAATGTCCAAGCGTTAATCATGGTGTCTAGACCTTGATTCGGAGACTTAACTTGGAATTTACCACAGCGTTCATCCCAGTGAGCCTTGATACCAGCAAAAGCGTCGTCAATGGCGGTGATATCTTGATACTTAGCACGTAAACGCTCACCATTGCCTTTACCTACACCCAAGATGTAGGCAAAACGGACTTCTTCTCCTGGTTGCAGGGTAAATTGCTTGTGTAGAGAGCCGCAATGGTTATAACACGTTTGTGCGCTGTTGGAACACTTCCCTTTTTCAACGGCAATTGGATTGGCTTCATCACGATACAAACCAAGGAAACTGTCGCGTTGACCGTCGTATGAATCAGGGTCGAACGTCGAAGCTAAGTAATAGAAACCCTCGATGTCACTGGTGTTGTAGTACAAATCATACTCAATAACGCCATCGTTGTATGACGTGCCAGCCGAGTATAAAGACATTTGATGGTTTTGGTTATCAGATTGAATATGGCTAAATGAGAATTCCACAAACGAAAATGCGCTAATCGTACGTGGTTTGTCAGACGTATTTTTGATGACAACATCCCAAACTTCAGCGTCTTCCCCTTTGGGTACAAAAAGCGTTTTGGTAGCGATAATGCCATTGTACTCACATTTAAAAGTAGAGTAAGACAAACCATGGCGAACTTCATAACTTGCTTCGTCTAAACTCTTTGCAACAGGTTGCCATGAAATAGACCAGTAATCGCCGCTTTCATCATCACGAAGATAGACGTAATGTCCCGGACGGTCAAAGGTCGCATTCGGGCGGAATTTGCTAACACGGTTATATTCTGGAGAGTTATAAAATGAGTAACCACCAGCATTGTGTGAGATAACCGTACAGAACTTTTCAGTCCCTAAGTAGTTAGTCCACGGAGCGGGAACATCAGGGCGAGTGATAACGTATTCACGATTCTCATTATCGAAGTAGCCGTATTTCATTGGTATTTTCCTTTTTTACCAAAGCTGCCTTTGCAGCCAAAATTCATAGTCGTAGTGTGTAATGCATGCATCAGTGAGTGATTACTTCCAAGGTTTTCGGTAATTCACGCCTTGTAAATCCAGTAAAGGAAGATGTGCTTTTAAACGTGATAAATAATCTTCCCAATTACGATGTTGCTGTTTTGTCCAACAAGTCTCGGCAAGAGCAGTAATACGAGGAAAAATCATATAATCCATTCGGGATTGATTATTGATAATTTCACACCACAGTGCGGTTTGAACGCCCCAAATGCGTTTTCTGCTAGGGTCATTTATGGGAATATCAGACAAAGGTTCATAGCGATAGGCCGTCTCTAAAGGCAGAGTATTTGCCCAATCGACTCCGGGTTCTTCTGGGGCATAATCTTGTGTCATATCAAGGTAAGTGGTTTGGGCTGGCTGAAGAACGACATCAAAGCCTTGGCGAGCACAGTTCAACGCCGCTTCCTCACTAAGCCAAGAATAAATAACGGTATCTTTACTGACTTTATTACCATGATGGGCTTCTTCCCAACCCAGCATGCGTTTGCCCAATTTGCGTAATGTGTTTTCTGCATGACGAAGGAAGTGGCCTTGTAGCTCTTTGTGATCAGAGTAGCCATATTGCTCCATCAGAGCTTGGCAAGCTGGGCTGTTTGACCAAACACCGTTAGGCACCTCATCAGCACCAATATGGACGAAAGGGGCTGGGAAAAGTGCAGATATTTCCTCTAAAACTTTATCGATAAACTCATAACTGCCCGGTAATCCTGGGTTAATTACATTGTCATGATAGTGCTGGATGCTTCGATATTGTGTGGCATCTTCATGCTCAACTAATAGGTGCGGTAAAGATTTAATCGCAGCACGGCAGTGTCCAGGGACATCTATTTCTGGAATGATGGTGATACCACGTTGTGTCGCGAATCGAACCACTTCCCTGATTTCATCTTGAGCGTAGTAGCCTCCGTAGCGCTGCCCAAGGTGGCTATATTGAGGCTCAATAATTTCATCAATACCTCGCCAAGCGCCGATTTCTGTTAATTCTGGAAACGCTTTTATTTCAACTCGCCATCCTTCATCATCACTGAGGTGCCAATGAAAAGTGTTGAACTTGTAGTGAGCAAGTAGGTTGATCAACCGCTTTACCTGATCAATAGAATGAAAATGACGAGCACAATCAAGCATCATTCCACGGTAGCGGAAACGTGGGCTGTCATGAATAGAGCAACAGTTGACTTTAAATATCTGAGGATTGTTCGTTGGCTGAACGAGTTGCAATAATGTTGCACAGGCATGGGTAAACCCAGAAGATGATCCTGCTTCAATTTTGAGGGACTCTTCAGTGACTTTGATCCTATAAGCTCCATCATCAAGAGTTGGGTTACTCTTAAATAATATGGTGCCACTGTTGGAGCAGCTCAGTGCAATGTGATGGAGACGTTGGAGTTCTTCCAGTAGCCATGCTCTAGCAGAAAGCGCCAAATCCGTGTGCACAGCCACCCCTGAATTTTGCTCAAAACAGAAGCTGAGGCCATGCATTTCAATATGATTAGGTTTTGGGATTAAGGCAGGCTCACTGCAATCTACGACTGGAATCACACTTCGCTCACGATAAGGTGAGGCTAAAACAATAGGGGTAACTGCAACAGAGTTGCGTTTAGGATGACCATCGACCATAAAATCGACGATGGCTTCTTTAAAACCATCCGAGTAGTAGCGAAGTGGGTTTGAGCCAATACTGAACTCACAGTAGTAGTGATGATTAGCAAGAAGGATCATGCTTTGAGGCGTTAAAGTGCAGAAGCTGCCAATCTGTTGCAATTGCCCATGAGAAATACTGTTGGGCAAAATATAACGATCAAACGCAAAAGAGATCGACCAGTTATGAAGATCGAAATCGCTTAAATTATGAAACGTTAAGCCAAAACGGCAGCTTTGCTTTTGCTCTGAGAGTACAACGAGATCGATGCGATATTCCATACTTATTTCCCTCCGCTCTGAAAAGCATAAAGGTTGTGTTCTGGCTTACCGGCAAACATCAAAGCTCCCTCGATAGCGTCAAATTGTGGAGAGACGATCCAGTTTTGGATTGGTGGAGAAAGCCAAGGCAAAATGCGCTCTGCGATACTGCCCATCAAGCAAATACGTTTGGCGCCTCGTTGATGAAGTGCAACAAGAAACATTTCGATATCGGCGGCGGTCTGTTTGAGTAATTCAATCGCTAGTGCATCACCTTGCTCTGTATATTGAAAAATAGCAGGCGAAAATTGTCCATAGTCACGAGGTAAAGCCTGTTTAGACCAAGCCACGATATTGTCAATGTCATGGTCAAAGTAAGCCATTACATGTTCAGTTAATGGTGTTGTTGGGGTGAGACCGTCTTGAGCTAAAACGACTTGCTGAATAAGGCGTAACCCCATAACGGCGCCGCTGCCTTGATCCGATATTGGAAACTCTCGTCCGCCAACCACATGCTGTTTCAATCCTTGGATAAATAGCCCACACGATCCCGTACCTGCGATCATGATCGCACCGTCTTGACCATTATGTGCGCCTTTACAGGCACCATAGGCATCAGTGTTTAAGGTGAGGCTGGCAAAGGGATGCTTGAGTGCCATAAAAGCTTGCCATGATGCCTTATGTTCTGCGCCAGCTAGAGCAAGACCGACATGCATGGAAGCAAAATCATGTTGCGTTAATCCTGCTTGTTCAGCAGCAGAGGCGATCGCATCCTGTACTGCTTGCATGGCAACCTTCGCTCCTAGCATGATGTTCGCGCTACTGCTTTTGGCTTCACCAATGACTTGTCCTTGTGCGTTTTTGATACGAGCGCGGCAGGAAGTGCCGCCTCCATCAATGCCGACGAAGTACATGCTCATGAATGCGTCTCCTTTGTTGTTTGCTGAGACGACAAAGTTGAGATGTAATTTGCTTGACTCATAATGGCGAGCAGATACCAAGCTGCATGGGGTATCCATTGTTCTCCCCAGCGCCAGCTTTGTAATAGATCATCTTTTTGTTGAGCAGGGTTGAAGGCAATATCTTCTTCATCTTCGAAGCCTGCGGTAATGCCGTTACAAATCCCGCCTTTTGCGTTAAAAAAGCCTTTTTGAGGTAGGTAATCTGGGTTGTTATGACCATGTCCATCAAGCATGCACATATCATAAGGATTTAAGCCGACAATCCAGTTTAATGCGTTGTTTGCATAGTCAGAAAGTTGTTGTCTCATGGATGATGAGTCGATGTAGGGCTGTGCGAGATATGCCATCGAAGATAATGAAGCCAAACGTGCGTTCTCACCTTGCCACCAATAGCCAGACTCATTGTTATGGGCGATAAAAAAAGCATCTTTCTTGGCTTGAGATACAGCTTTAACGTATTGGCGTGGATAGCCGAAAGGGTTGTTTACCTTATTGGTGATTGTGAGTTCAAACTGGCAGGCTTGTTGGACGACTTTTTTGTACTTAACGATAAGGTCAGAATCGTCTTCAATGTTGAGATATTCACATAAAGCGATAACAGGTAACCCTGCTTCTGCGGCATGTGAGTAGGGACGGCTGCCATCATGGTTCGCTGCCCAGAAATGATAGAAAGACTCATCACTGGTTTGGCGAGTACTCAAACGTTCTGCCCAAAAACGACTTTCAGTTAGATAGCGTGCAGACTGAGTAGCTTTAAATAATTCAACACTGGCTAGTAGGGCACAATATTCATCGATAATATTTTCTTCACCATCGTTAAGATACTGCGTATTACATTCCTTAAGATGCCAGTAGCCCTTTTCAGCAGCACTTAAATATTGTTGCTGATTGTATTCTCCATGCGTTTCTAGTTGAGCGGCTGCCGCTAAAGAAGCGATCGATACACCTCCACCTTGTCGAAAGCCAGCTTGATAGTCGTCAAACTTATGTCCGAGTTGAGTCTCATAGGCGCAGATCTCTCGTTGTGAGGTATCTTTACTCCACTTATCAAAAACGGTCATGTAGAAGAAACCCTGTGCGCTTTGCATACGAACAAGAAAATCTGCACCGAAAAGTGCTTCTTCGATTAATCGGATTGAAGTAAATGGTGCCAAATGCTGATGAGTTTTGAGCAGAGACAAACCTTTCAGCATATTCCACACAACCATCGGAATTTGTTGTGGATTGAGGTAATTGGCATAAGATAGGTGACTGAGATATTTACTAACGTCACCAGAGGCGTCGTACCACCCTCCATGGACATCAATGGTTTCTGAACTATTTAGGACAGGGACTTGTTTGTCTTTTTGATCAAAAATGCCACCACAGCGCTGAGATTTAAAGTAGTGTAGGACATCAGATAAGGTCCGTTGTAGCAAAACACCCTCGTTAATCTCGAAACAAGCGGAACGGATATGATCAAATCGAAGATAGTACTTTCCAGGGGTTTGGAAAGAGGAAAAATCAATGGTGTAGAAGTGGCCTTTATGCCAATTGGCAACTCTACCTTGCTTCTCTACGTTGAGTGATGCAACTGTTTGATGGCTATCGGCACATACCAATAACGCATGATAGGAAGATAAACGGGGTTGTCTGGTTTGAATGATGGCTTGTTTAGAGCTTAGGCATTCGTAACCAATATGGTTAATCAGCAGCAGCATTTCATTTCTCCGAGGAAACAAGACACAAGGTAAGGGTAGGCGCAGACCTACCCCTTACTTTGATTAATTTTCAAATAAGTAACAGCGAACAAAGTGATTCTCAGATAATTGAGTGACACCCGGTAATTGCTCGCGACATTTATCGCTAGCATGAGTACATCGACCTGCAAAAGGGCATCCGACTGACTCAGGAGTCCACAACGGGATTTCACCTTTATTGCCCTTTAACTTTTCATGAATGGACTTGGCAGGATCAGGCACCGCTGACACTAAAAGTTGAGTATAAGGGTGCTGTGGATCATGGATGATCTCTTCAGTGTCTCCCCATTCAACCATGTGTCCGACATACATTACCGCTAGGTCTTCTGCGATGTAACGTGCAGTAGCAATATCATGTGTGATGTAAAGAAGAGACATTTGTTTCTCGAACTTCATCTCTTCCATTAAGTTGAGGACACCCGCTCGGATTGAAACGTCCAGCATAGAGGTTGGTTCATCAGCTAAAACAACCTCCGCACCTACTGCAATATTACGGGCTAAGTTGACGCGTTGACGTTGACCGCCCGAAAGTTGGTGAGGGAACTTTTGGGCGGTTTCTTTAGGTGGAATCAGGCCAACTTGTTCCAGTAAGCTATAGACTCGATCTTCAAGTTCCTTCTTATTACTCGGCGAGACTTTTTTATGAATCAGTAACGGACGAGCAATATGATGGAAGATATTGTGTGTTGGGTTGAGTGAGCCAAATGGGTCTTGCCATACCATTTGTACCCCTTCACGGTAGGACATGAGATCCTGCTTGGAAGTAATGTCCTGAATGTCACGGCCCTTATATTCGATCAGACCATGAGTCGGTGCGTACATCTTTGCGATCATTTTCGCCGTGGTTGATTTGCCCGAGCCCGATTCTCCAACAACAGATAAACCACGGCCTTTGTACATTTTGAATGATACGTCGTTGATTGCACGCATCTTCGATTGCTTAATTGAGTTACTGTTTAAAGGGAAGTCTTTGACGACATTCTTACCTTCAATCAACAGTTCGCCGAGCTGTTTGCTCATAATTCTCTCCAATGTCATTTCTTATTAGCCAGCTTTACTGCTTTTTAAATTAAACCTTCGCTTGAGCAATCATATCGCTATACAAATGGCAGTTTGATAGACGGCTTGGTTCAACTTCACGCAGCTTCGTTGGTATTCTTGTGCACGCTTCGTGGACTCGATCACAGCGAGCTTGGAAACGGCAACCTTTAGGAACTTCCAATAAGTTCAATGGGTTGCCAGGAATACCCGTGAGTTTTGTTTTAGGGCCAGTAAGAGGAGGGAAAGAGCTACCCAAACCTTTTGTGTAAGGGTGGTAAGGACTTTCCAATATTTGCTTAGAAGGTGCGACTTCAATGAGCTCACCTGAATACATGATGCCGATACGGTCTGAGAATTCGACCATCAAAGATAAATCATGTGTAATGAAAAGGATGGAAAAACCAAACTCTTCTTTCAGCGCATAAATCTTTTGTAAAATTTCGCGTTGAACGACAACATCAAGTGCTGTGGTCGGTTCATCCATGATGATCATTTTTGGGTTAAGCGCCAAAGCAATCGCGATAACCAAGCGTTGTCGCATGCCCCCAGAGAATTGGTGTGGGTAATCACTTAAACGGCTTGGGTGAATATCAACGATTTCCAGTAGACCTTCAGCACGTACTTTCGCTTGAGCTCGAGTCATGTTGGTATGACGCATGATCACATCACAAAACTGCTCTTCCATTGTTAGAACAGGGTTGAGTGCGTTCATTGCACTTTGAAAAACCATCGACATCTCACTCCAGCGGAAAGCTTGCATACGCTCGTCGCTGTACTTAAGAATATCTTCACCGTTGAAGATAACTTGTCCACCGGTGATAAATGCTGGTGGCTTATGTAAACGCATCAATGAGAAAGCGACCGTTGATTTTCCACAACCTGATTCACCAGCAAGGCCGAAGACTTCTCCTGGTGCAATATCAAAGCTGACGTTATTACAGGCACGGACATCGCCAGCATCTGTAATGTAGTCTACGCATAGGTTACGGATAGAAATGAGAGGTGCAGTCATGATTATTTATCTCCGCTCCATAGTGCATTTTGTGGTGCCAATTCTGGCTCGCGTTCTTGTTTGTCTTGCTGAGCGAGTTTTTTCCAACGCTTCATACCTTTGTGAGAACGAAGTTGTGGGTTAGCAATTTCATCAACAGCAAAGTTCAGTAGAGCAAGACCTGTGACCAGCAAAGTGAGGGCTAGACATGGTGCTAAGACTTCCCACCAAGCGCCGATCAGCATAGCTGACGAGGTTTGAACGTTGTACAGCATGATGCCCCAACTTACGGTATTTGGATCACCCAATCCGAGGAAAGAAATTACGGCTTCGGTATTGATTGCCAGCATGACAGAACCAATAAAGCTCGCGCCTACGATTGGAATAAGGTTTGGTAAAATCTCAACAAAGATGATGCGGAATGAAGATTCGCCTAATACTTCTGCGGCTTTAACGAACTCTTTTTCACGCAAGGCCATGGTTTGGGCTCGAACAACCCGAGCACCCCATGCCCATGAGGTTCCGGCAATGATTAAGGCGATAGTGACAGGGCCTGCTTGACCAATGAAAGCAGCAAGTACGAACAGCAATGGGTATTGTGGAATGACCAACATGATATTCATTGCAGCACTGAGTACATCATCTACTCGGCCGCCAAAGTAACCTGCAGAAATACCAATGACCGTGGCGAGGAAACACACGATGATCCCTGCACCGAAGCCAACACCTAGTGACACTCGTGCACCATAAACCACCTGTGACCATATATCGCGTCCCATACGAGAGGTACCCAATGCGTGGTCAGCTTCTTTAGACATAATCATTGTACGGCGATCGTCTGCAAGGTTATTGGCTACCCACCCATCAGGATTATTTTGGGCTTGTTTGACTATTAAGCCTGGATACTCGTGTGGGTTACCGGTGCGTTTGTCAGGTGCGTGCTTGGTTATCCAAGGTGCAGCGAGTGCAGCGAAGACAAACAGAGTAATGATGGCTAAGCCGACACGGGCGAAAGCGTTACCTAAAATCAGTTTCAATAAATTTTTCATGATTATTTGCCTCCCTTACGTAGGCGAGGATCTAAAATCATGTACAGCATGTCAGCCATTAAGTTAAAGCACAGCATAAACATCGTCATGATAATGAGCTGACCTTGAAGTACTTGGTAGTCACGAGCGTGAATCGCATTTAAAAGAACGGTGCCTAGACCTGGGTAGTTGAAGATCATTTCAATGATAAGTTGACCACCAATGGCCATACCTAAAGACATTGAAAGGGCCGTGACACTTGGTAATAGTGCATTTCGAGCTGCGTAATTGAATACAACGCGGTTTTCGCTTAATCCCTTACCTTTGGCCATCGTGATGTAATCTTCTGCCAGTAAGTTGATCATGTTATTGCGCATGTTGACGAGGAAACCGCCGATTTGAACGACAGTGGCACAAAATAGAGGCAGTACAGCGTGGTAACCCACGTTTTTTAAGAACTCCCAGCTTGTCCAATCAGGCACGGTACCTGGAGTGTATGCGTAACCAGATGGGAACCATTTGAGGCCAATGGCAAACACAAAAAGTGCCAGCATTGCGATAACCATTTGCGGGATAGCTTGAATGATCAGTGTGCCTGGAGTCACAAAGACATCGTATTTACTGCCGCGTTTCCAAGCGGCGAAAATCCCCAAGATTGAAGCTAGAGAGAATGACAGGATAACCGCTGTTCCCGCAAGGAAGAGTGACCAACCAAATGCACTTCCCAGTAAAGAGTTAACGGAAAGAGGATAGAATTGGATGGATGTTCCCAATTCCCAGCTAAGAATATTTTTGATGTATGACAGATATTGAATGTAAATAGGACCATCGACGAATCCCAACAGCTCTTTCATAGCTGCAATTCGCTCTGGTGTTACCTGAACCGAGGCGTTAGCAAACATCATGGTAACTGGGTCACCAGGCATTGCTCTTGGAATAATGAAATTTAACGTCGCAGCAACCAAGAGTGCGACTAAATAGAATGACAAACGTCTTAAAAAATAACCCATAACTCATACCTTACTTACCCAGATTTTTCCCTGTTTCTGGTTTCAGGTCGCCTCAATCAAATTGAGAGCGAAAAATCCCCTGACGACGGGCGCCATACTGGTGTAGTCACAAGGGAATTTTTATAAGCGGCACATGATTGTGCCGCGAGACATGAACTTCTACTTATTCAACTGGTTTTAAATCCAATACGTGTAGTAGACGCTCAGGAATACCAGCCCAAATGTTT
Source organism: Vibrio azureus (assembly GCF_002849855.1). Lineage (NCBI taxonomy): Bacteria > Pseudomonadati > Pseudomonadota > Gammaproteobacteria > Vibrionales > Vibrionaceae > Vibrio > Vibrio azureus. Next base: position 2,460,204 of record NZ_CP018616.1, on the reverse strand, counting down.
GGACGGCCTTTCGGGTTCTTTTCATCCCACCAACCAGTAAAGCGAGTGGTATTGTATTGGTACATGTAAGCACCAGACAGAACTGGAACAGTCACTTGATCCTGAGCAATGATTTGCTGGATACCATGAGCAATCTTTAACTGCTCTTGTTTATCTGCAGTTTTGTAGAAGCTGTTGAGTAGGCCATCTAGCTTATCATTTTTGTAGAAGTGCATTGCAAAACGAGGCATACCATCACCAGCTTGCAGAGCTGAGTTGTAAGCGCTGTTCCAGTATGTGAATGGGTCTGCACCGTGGAAGTAGTTGGTATAAGCGACGTCGTACGTACCTTCAAGCATTGCTTGGTTGTAGACTGAGAAGTCAGGTGTACGTGCACGTGCTTTAATGCCGACTTCTGCTAATTGCTCAACAGCTAGTTGGACGGTGTTGTTGAAGTCAGTCCAGCCATTTGGAGACTGAATAAGCAATTCGAAAGACTTGCCTGATGGCGTATCAACAAAGCCGTCTTTGTTTACGTCTTTGAAGCCCGCCTTAGAAAGCAGTTTCTTAGCACCTTCTACGTTGTAAGAGTTGTAGCCTTTGTACTTGTCATGAGTTTTTTCATCAGACCATGCTTCAAACGCATAGCCAAGACCTGATGCGAAGTCATTGACAGTACCGCCACCATAGAAAGCGATATCGATAATAGTCTGACGGTCAAGCGCCATTGAGAATGCACGACGGAACTCTACATTGTTCAGTGCTTCATTTTTAGCCGCATCCGGGTTTTTGAAGTTTACGACAAAAGCCTGTGTGCCTGACGGCGGGTACCAGTAATGGTGTTTAGGGCTAGATGCTGCGTACGTGCGGTCAATATCAGGAATGAAAGAAGATGACCAGTCAAGCTCACTGTTAACGACCTTACCTAAGAATTGATCGTTGTTAGCGATTTGTGGAACTCGTAAACAATCTACATCTAGGTTAGCGGCATCCCAGTAATTTGGGTTTTCACACTGGAGGTAAAGTTGTGGTGTGAAGGTTGCGATTTCAGTGAATGGACCTGAGCCTACTGGATTTTCATTAGTGAAAGTCGCTGGGTTTTTGACTTTACTCCAAATATGCTTCGGTACAACTGGAACTTTAGCAATTTCGTAAGGAACGTTTGAGTTTGCTTCACTCAAAGTAAACTTAACAGTGAAATCATCCACTTTTTCTACGCCAGTAACCCAAGAATTGATACCGGATTGATCAAGCTCTGGTTTTTCTTTAACGAGATTGAAAGAGTAAACCACATCATCAGCGCTAAATGTTTTACCGTCAGACCATTTTACGCCTTTACGAATATCAAAAGTAACGCTTAAAAGGTCGTCTGACATTTTGTAATCTTCAGCAAGACGAAATACCGGTGTGTTACCATGCATTTCGTTGAAGATAACGAGGGGTTCATAAATAAAATCTGTTGTAGTGTGTAGGTTTGTTGCACCCAAGAATGGGTTAAAGTTACGCACTAAAGTAGAATACTCTTTTGGGTGTACTGTAAGTACATTGCGCTCTGCAGCGTTCGCTACTGCGGCAAAACCAGACGTAGCTGTGGCAATCATTGCTGTTGCTAGTGCTGTTTTTTTAATATTGGCAAGCATAGCTGTTCCTTACTATTTATTTGCTTTCATTTCACTAATGGATTGGCGTGTCGTCAATTTGACTCACCCACTAAGATTTACCTCTTCTGCCTGTGAAATTTCAGTCATAAGACATCTACGAATCAGGGCTAAGAGTGGCCTGTAAACCTTAGCTAAGCGTAAGAAAACACTTTATCCATAAATTAATCAAATACGTTACCCGTTAAAAACGTTAAAAGTGGGGCTAACTCCGTAACAAACGTCATTTTGCTGTATTTTTACTCGATTCTATTGTGTCGATAAATTTTGATATGTGTCGCAACTGCTGTTGTGAATGATTTTTTATGTTAGTACTTACTTATCTTTTTAGCCTTTAAAATCTTAGCTTCTGTGTACTTTAGATACTTTGTCGATCTGGCTCACATCGATATTCTACAAGGATTAACATGTTTATATTCAATATGTCGTTCTGTTGTGATTGGCTTCGCAATCTCTATCAATAGTTAGTGTGGGTTTGGTAGTGATAGTTTATTGATTTCAAAATACTGTATTTATATTGGTGTCAATATTCATAATCTGAATTAAATATCTTGATGTCAATTAGGTAGGCATTGGTGAAAACAAAGCCCTACCGTATGGCAGGGCTGGTGGTTTGAAATTCGAGCGGTTTTTACAAAGGTTTAATTGGTGAGCAATCTTTGTAACTTATTCTTTTGTGCTTCAATATAGCTTCGTTCAGGGCTTTGCTCTTTGCAATGTTCAAGGATAAACTCAATCGAACTAAGCACCGTTCGCCAACGTGGTGTTTTAGGTAAGGTCTCTAGGCGCATGTATTTGTCCAGTGTCCGAGTTTGCAGTGTGCTTCGGTCAAGATAGACTCGCCATAGGCCACTTTGTTCGGCAAAAGCAAATTTGCTCTCTCCAGTACTTGATTCCCAATAAGCCAAAGCATGTGTAATTGTGTCGACGAGAATTTCTCGTAAAAGTTCTTGTTTGTCTTTTTTGCTACCCAGTGCTTTATCAGCCAGGCGGGTGAATTCCCCACCCAGTTCCTTGAGCTTTTGTAACTGCTCTTTGTCTCCGTCGAAGGCGTAGCATGATAAGACTTCAACAGCGGTTTCTAAATTATGGATTCGGGTTGCATTAATGCCACCACCTATATTAAAGATGTACATAACATCCAAGCCCGACTCTTCAGGCAATTTAAGAATATCAGCTTCAATACTTTGGCGGATATCTTCAATGTAAATATCAATATTGCCGCAATAATGGGATTGAGTAACGGTTAAGTATTTTGGCGCAATAAGTTCATCTGCAGATGAGCGTTTCAATTGTTCCAGATTGCGTTTAAACAGTTTGCATGCGGCTTCGTTAGCAAAACGAATACGATGGTCTTCACGTAAGCAGATGATCGCTTCTGGAGCCGACTCAAGTTGTTCCAGCAAACGCCCTTGGGTTTCAAGTAAGCTTGCTTCCACTTCTGCGCGTTTACGCAACTCCGATTCTAACAGTTGATTTTCAACATGGCGCATCTCTGCTTTACTGGCGGTTAAATGAGCTTGAATGCGCGCTGCTAATTCATGTTTGCTAAAGGGTTTTGACAGATAATCATTTGCTCCTGCTTCAAAGCCTTTTAAGCGCTCTTCTGTTTGGCTGAGTGCCGTTAACATAATTATAGGTAGCTCGGCGTGGTCATACATATTACGTAATTGACTGCAAACCTCATAGCCACTCATGCCTGGCATCATCACATCAAGCAGGAGTAGATCGGGTTTCTCTTTTTCGACTAATTCGATGATATCGGGTCCATCGCAAGCGGTTCTGATCCTGTAGCCTTCAATGCGAAGAAAGCTCTCCAAAACTCGTAAGTTGACCGGCTCATCATCCGCAATATAAAGCAATGGTCCATCTGAAGATTCAGGTAACGTTAATGGTTGAGCAGTTTCTAAATAGACCTCAGGAGCTTGGAAATGATCATATTGGTCTAAATGTCGTGTTGCTTGAATCTCATCTTCACTCGCTCGTGGCAAAGTAAAACTAAAGGTTGTCCCTACCATGGGCTGGCTGCTGACATAGAGTGAACCGTCCATAAGCTCAATTAACTGTCGGCTGATAGAAAGCCCTAACCCTGCTCCCTGACGATAGCGACCAGTATCATGACTAGCTTGAATAAGTGGTTCGAAAATATGTTCTAGGGCCTCTGCAGGTATACCTTGCCCTGTATCAACCACTTGTACACGAATTTGTTCATCAACCACGGTCGCGGAAATGACCACTTTCCCTTCCGGTGTGTATTTGATCGCATTACCAATTAAGTTATATAAAACTTGTTCTAATCGTTGCGGATCGGCTGAAACGGGAGGTAAATCAGCGGGGACTTGATTGATGATACGAATGGTTTTGTTGCCCAGCAAATGATTCGATAACTCAAGCACTAAACGTGTCGCACTCGCCAGGCTAACGGCAGACTTCTGAATTTCCATATTGCCATAACGCATTTTATGATAATCCAATAAGTCGTCGACCAAGTTAGCTAAGCGTTGACCGCTTTTTATGATGATATCAAGTTGGTATTGCTGATGCTTTGGTAACACGCCATTAGCGCCAGACACCAGCGTCTCGGCAATACCGATCATGCCGTGCAGTGGCGTTCTCAGCTCATGGGAAGTGGTGGCCAAAAACTCATCTTTTAGCTTATTCGCCAGTTGCAGATCTTCGTTTTGTTTTTTGATGAGAGTGAGGTTGCTTTCCAACTCTTCATTCTGCTGCTTTATGGTTTGAATTTTTTCTCTGATAGAGCGTTGCATGCGTTGAAAGCTTTGAGCAAGACGGCCTATTTCATCTTTTCGATGAGTATCAAAAATCGTGTCATCAAGATCACCCGCAGAAACTTTTTCTGCTCCCCAAGTTAATTGTAATAGTGGTGCTGTGATGAAATTTGATAAATAGTGAGAAGCAATGACCACTAATAAAATCGCGACCACCATGGCTATTACAAACAGCTTTTGTAGCTGGTGAACACGTGCAAATGCTTCTTTCTCAGGAAGTTGAATAATCAGAGCCCAAGTGACACCGTGAGTTTTTATTGGTGTGAAGGCGGCGATTATCTCTTCTTGTTGACCATTGCCGTAGGTCATAACGTCAATATTGCCTGAGAGCGACTGAGCGATGACTTTAGCGCTATTTTCAATCTCTTTAGGCTTAATGTTACTCGTAATAGGATTGTTGTTATTACCGACTAATAAAGCTTCAATCGACACATTGTGTTTGTTGTCTGCAAGAAGTTTGGTGATGCCATTATTAGGCAGCCTAAACATAGCGTAGCTGTGTAGGTAACCTTGTTGGATGATAGGTGCGCCCATCCAAGCCACAGACTCGCCGTTTTCTGGAGTAAAATCTGAAAACACCACAGGAGTGTAATCTTCGTTACTCTTGCGATTTTTGCTGACATCTTCAGTAAGGCGTTTAAACGTCTGTCCTAAAATGCTGTCTTTGTAGTGGCCTGTCAGTAAGTTGGTGCCGTAGTTATCATCTTTATTCGCTGAATAGGTTACATTACCATCCAGATCGACTAAGAGAATATCGGTGAAATCAGAACGTTTGAGTAACTCTAAATAAGCCCAATGATAGCGCTTATGTAGTAATCGGTAGCGTTCACTACCTAGGTAGTTGTTCGACTCCGGAAGGGTAGAGGTTTTAATTTGGTCGCCACTGCTGGTGATATAACGTTGTTGGGCATTTTCTCTTGCTTCATCCATATTTTGCCCTAATTGGCTGAAAGCATTGACAAGGCCATAGAAGCGACCGCCACTTGCATAAGCTAATTCCGAACGTACAAACCCCATGACTTCGGTTTCTTTTGTGGTCAAATAGTCAATGATTTGCTGCTGTTTAGTGTCTCGAACAGACAGTAAATGTGATGTGCTTTGTTCTTGCAAATCTTGGCTGTGAGAATGAAGGAAAAAAATCGCAATGATGGTCAGAGGCGTAATACTCAGCACCAAAAATGCGGACATTAAAGTGCTTTGTAAACGCTTAAATTTCTGATTTTTATAAAACTTAAACATGGATAAGATTACAACTCATAAAAGGCTGATGCCTAAAAGAGGCATCGGCAAGACTCTCGTCAAAATAGACAGAAGTTAAACCAGATAGAATTGACAAAATTAACGAGTTTTTTTTCTTTGACAAGAAAGTTGGTTGTAAAGCGTGGTGAATGACGCAGTTTTTATCGAATGACAGATGGTTGAGCGCTTGCTCAACCACGTTGTTTATCGCGAGTTTGTTTTATTAACCCGAGGTCGCTCTACTAAGCTTTCTTGGCGTAATAAATAGCAAACTTATTGGTTTTGTTTAGAGTGTCACATTGTTTGAAGGCTCGTTCAATGATCGGAGGATATTGTAAGAAGCTATTCGCTACAATGATGAGCTCTCCTTCTCTTGTCATATAGTTTGGTGCTTGCCCTAGTAGTGTTTCTGCTGCGTTGTAATTCGTGTCTAAGCCACTATGAAAAGGTGGATTACTAATGATAAAGCGGTAATCTTTACTAGTATCAGAATAGATATCTGAAGCGAAAACATGTCCAGATAGGCCATTTGCGATGAGTGTTTCTTGGCTGGACGTTATCGCGTAGGCATTGATATCACACATTTCAATGCTGATACCTGGGTTGGTTTTAGCCATGAAAGCCCCTAACACTCCTGCGCCACAGCCAAAATCAAGCACTTTGCCCGAGAGAGCCGGGAGTGTTTCTAATAATAGGCGACTACCAAGATCAAATTCACCGTGGCTAAAAACGCCAGGTAGACTTTTAACGGTAAGTGATTGCTCACCGAGCGTGACGTTATAAGATTTAAACCAATCGGCTTGTATGAATGGTTGAGCTTCGTTAAGACAGCTTCCCCAGTAGAATGAACAGCGACGAGCAGAGTCATACTTTTTGACTATGCCGTAGGGGGTAAACATTTTTTCAACGCTTTTTATTCCTGAGCGGTTTTCACCCACGATGACGATTTCTGTGCCGACACCGAGTTTTGCCATCAACATCGCAAGCAAATACTCGGCTTCCGCCTTCGCTTTTGGCCAATAAAGTAAGATCATGTCCGCTTGCGTTGGGAGATCGAATTGGGAGCCAAAGTGGCTTTTAATCGATTCAATGTCACGGACTTGACGATAATAGCTGTAATTAGATGTAAAGATCTCAACCGACTCACAGTAGTTTGCTAATTCGACAGGGAATAAATCTTCTACCTCACCGGCAACTAATACGTGTTTGCCTTTAAAGTACTCGATTTGACGTTGAGCTATTTGGCTTGGAGCAATGTAAGCAGACATAAATTTGGTTCATCAGAAAGCATTTGGGCCTGATTTTCTCATAATCTGGCCCAAGCATGAAGAGGGAGATTCTTAGCTGTTGTCTTGTTCATCGAGGAAGTCTTTAAATTCCTCTTCGTAGATATTAAACAGCACCATAGTGATAGCAAAGATCAAAGGCCCGTAGATTAAGCCGATCAAGCCGAATAAATGAATTCCGCCTAAGAGCGAAAAAAAGATCATTAATGTATTCATGCCTGCCCCGTTTTGCATTAAAAGCGGGCGGAGTAAATTATCGATGGAGCCGACTACGACAATACTCCAAATCGTCAGGAAAATTGCCCAAGTAGTGTCACCAGTAAGGAATAAGTAAGTCGCTGCTGGGATCCAAATTAAAGCAGTTCCAACCACTGGAATGAAAGAAGCAAAACCGATCATCGTCCCCCAAAATAAGCCAGGAAAGCCAGCAACCCACATGCCGAATCCGCCAGCAAAACCTTGTGCAATGGCGGTTAAAAATGAGCCCATTACCGCTGATTTTGAGACTTGTTCTATTTCAGTAAGAATCTTGTCTTCTTGGCTGCGTGAAAGGGGCAAGATGTGTCGAATAGCTGAAATGATCTTATCGTGATCGCGTAATAAAAAGAATAACACGAACAGCATTAAGAAAAAGTCCATCAAGAAGTTCGTAGCGTCACCCAGAATTTTTGCACTGATAGCAACAAGGTTTGTTCCAAATGTTGTTGCAAACTGGCCAACCTTTTCTGCAATTTCTTTTGGTTCAATTTTATCAAATGGGAGGTATTCATTGATGAATGCTAACCCTTTGACAACCCAAGGGTGTTGAAAAACATCTTGAATACCACCACTGGCAACCCATTTATAGGTGTTTTGTGAAAAAACCGAACCTTGTTGAACTAAAGCCGCAAAGACGAAGAGTAGCGGGATCACAATAATAAAGGTGAGTACAATGCAAGACAGTAATGAAACCACATTTTTATGCCGTGGTAACTTTTGTTCTATCCAACCATGAATAGGGAACATGAGGAGAGAGAGAATAAATGCCATGACGATAGAGTTGATGTAAGGCTCTACCAAGAAATAACAAGCTAAACCTGCACCGAGTAATGCCGCGACAAGGACTCGGTGGCTTGAATTGATTTTTAGATTATTTTGCATGCGATGAATCCAACTTACGGATGATTGAGATGTACGCTGATATCACAGCGTCAAATCGTAACGACTTTGCACCAACGACTTTTTCAAGCCTATGATAAAGCTGAATTGGGAAGGAGCAACTGACCTTGTTATAATGGCCATAAATCAGGTTGTTATCAATCAAGAGATAGAAAAATGGGCTGTTGTAACGATGATAAAAAGTGCCAAGGTCAAAGCAAAACCAAACGTATACCATGGTTTGGTATTGTTATTGGTGTACTCGCCATTCTCGTGATTTTTCATTGGCAAACATAGTTGAGACTATAAAAAAGGACCCTGAAGGTCCTTTTTTTGCTTTTGGTCGTCAAGTAAAAAGCTTACTTAGATTCTTCTGCTAGAATCGCGAAACAACGATCGGCGGCTTCTAGTGTTGCGTCAATCTCTTTTGAGCCATGAGCCAGAGACGTGAAGCTTGCTTCGAATGCTGATGGGGCAAGGTAGACACCATGATTTAGCATGAGGTGGAAGAAACGTTTGAAGCGCTCGATGTCACACTTGGCCACGTCTTCGTAGCAAGTGATGACTTCTTGGTCAGTAAAGAAGAAGCCGAACATGCCACCAACTTGGTTTACTACCATTGGTATTCCGTGTTTTTCAGCCAGCACTTTGAAGCCTTCGGCAAGCTGTTTTGTTTTAGCTGCAAGACGTTTTTCATTACCTTCCTGTTTAAGAAGGTTCAAACATGCAAAGCCCGCAGCCATAGCTACAGGATTACCTGAAAGTGTCCCTGCTTGGTAAACTGGACCTGTTGGCGCAACGTATTGCATGACTTCTTTACGGCCACCGAAAGCCCCCACAGGCATACCACCACCGATTACTTTACCTAGCGTTGTTAGGTCTGGTTTGATGTTGTAGTGAGCTTGTGCGCCACCCAGAGCCACACGGAAGCCTGTCATAACTTCATCAAAAATCAGTAGTGCGCCTTCTTGATCACAGATTTCGCGCAGACCTTCGTGGAACCCTTCTACTGGAGGGATACAGTTCATATTGCCCGCTACTGGTTCAACGATGATACATGCGATTTCACCTTTGTTTGCTGCAAAAAGCTCACGTACTGAATCGAGATCGTTAAATGTTGCTGTTAGAGTATGCTTAGCAAAATCAGCAGGGACACCAGGTGAACTTGGTTGACCTAGGGTTAACGCGCCGGAACCTGCTTTGACGAGTAAGCTATCAGCATGGCCATGGTAGCAGCCTTCAAATTTCATGATCTTGTCGCGACCCGTAAAGCCACGTGCTAGACGGATTGCACTCATGGTAGCTTCAGTACCAGAGCTGACCATGCGAATTTGTTCCATAGAAGGGACTAGCTCTGAAACAAGTTCAGCCATGGCGATTTCCATTTCTGTTGGTGCGCCAAAGCTGAGACCGCGTTGAGCGGCATCAATCACAGCTTCACGGATCACGACATGGTTGTGGCCAAGGATCATGGGACCCCAAGAGCCAACATAGTCGATATAGGCTTTACCATCGGCATCAAAAATTAAGGCACCATCGGCACGTTCAATAAATAGTGGAGAGCCACCCACTCCATTAAAAGCACGAACTGGTGAGTTGACGCCACCAGGAATGGTTTGCTGAGCTTTTTGGTATAGCTCGGATGATTTGGTCATGGGGGATCCTCTTTTTATTGTTCAGACCTGTCTGTGCCCAAGTATTTTTGCGACCATTTGGGCATCTACCTAACGGTTTGAGGTAAGTTAGGTGTATGTATTGTACCTAGCAAAATCATAGTTAGAAACGTTTTGGTTAATTTATCTTGTTATATACCCAAGTGTTCTCAAGGTTACTTGGGTATATATCATTATATTGGGCAACGAGATATTCGGTTTTTATCGTGAGTGCTTGATATAAAAATATGCTGAGCGGGCAAAGAATCATAGGTGAATACTTGAACGAACTGGTCAGGTATTAGATAATCGAGTTAATTAGGATAAATTTGACGTTTTGCCTTGAGGCGGACGCATGACACGAGTGAGAGGTATTTCGTGAGCGAAGTAAATGTACCATTGTCTTTTTCTGATGCCGCAGCATTACGCGTTAAAACGTTGATTGAAGAGGAAGAAAACCCAGAACTAAAATTGCGTGTCTACATAACAGGTGGCGGATGCAGTGGTTTTCAATACGGTTTTACCTTTGATGAGAATGTCAACGAAGGTGATACTACAATTGAAAACAGTGGCGTTACCTTGGTGATAGATCCAATGAGCCTGCAATACCTCATTGGTGGCGTGGTTGACTATACAGAAGGCCTTGAAGGGGCGAGATTCTTTGTGAACAACCCAAATGCTACCACGACCTGTGGCTGCGGTGCCTCTTTCAGTGTGTAACTAAATCGAGTAGGGCAACCAACAAAGGTTGCCCTATTTGTATCTTGGCGGTCATTTTTATTACCTGCATACGTCTAATTTAAACAAGATACACTCGGCCATTGAATCATAGGCCGTATAATGCAAAAGGATTTTGTATGTCTATCGCTTCTCTTCGGCAGCACTTCGCTGAACGGCCGTGGCTGGCTTCTCTCGTTTTTATCATTGGACTCGTGGCATGGTTGTCTTTAGGTCAGCTTCAAGCCGAAGAACCTTCATCGTCTGTTGCTACTTCGTCTGAATCACTCCCGGTGGCCAAAGTGGTTTACGATACGTTTAAGGCGCAGCCTACTCATAAAACCATCGAGCTCTACGGCCGAACGGCACCTAATCGACAAGTCAAATTGGCAGCAGAAATCGCAGGTAAAGTTATTCGCTTAGATGTGAAGAAAGGGCTAGCGGTTAAAAAAGGGCAAGTGATCGCCAAGATTGATGAGCGTGATCTAGACAGTCAGCTCAGACGAGCGCAAAGTTTATTGAGTGTTAAAGAGAAAGAATTTAAAGCGGCTCAATCCTTGAGAAAACGAGGCTTGCAAGGTGAAGTGGCCTTTGCAACAGCAGAGGCAGCTTTGATTGATGCTCGCGCTAATTTAACCAATGTGCAAACCGCGCTTGGTAACACCACAATCAAAGCCCCTTTTAATGGCATATTGGATGATAGATTTGTGGAAGTTGGTGATTTTGTTGCTGTTGGCGATCCGGTAGCGACTGTTATTGACCTTGATAAATTAGTGATTGAAGCAGATGTCAGTGAACGTCATATTCAGTCTCTTCGTTCGGGTCAACATGCTGAGGTTCGTACGATTGATCAGGTACAACATCAAGGTAACGTCCGTTACATGAGCCGTATTTCTTCTCCTGCAACGAACACGTTTCCAATCGAAATTGAAATTGATAACCCTAATGGGACTACGCCAGCCGGAATGAGCGCTGAAGTGGTGTTAGCACTTGATCAGATCCCTGCCATTAAAGTAACTGCTGCGATGTTAGCGCTGGACGAACAAGGAAACTTAGGGATAAAAACGTTACGTGATGGTCGTGTTCATTTTGTTCCTATTCAACTGGTGAAAGCAGAAGAAGATGGGGTATGGTTAACGGGATTAGGTGAGCAAGTGGATATCATTGTTTTGGGGCAGGGGTTTGCTCGAGATGGCGATATTGTCGCAGCAACGAAAGCAAACCATGAGAGCACGACAACGGCGAACACTCAGTAAGGGAACATTATGTATACGTTAATTGATGCGGCCTTATCTCGTGTTCGGACGATGCTAACTTTGCTGGTCATGATCCTTATCGCAGGTGTGATCACCTATATCACCATTCCCAAGGAGTCCAGTCCAGACATTACTATCCCGATTATTTATGTGTCTGTCGGGCACCAAGGGATATCACCTACGGATGCAGAAAGGCTTCTTGTCCGGCCGTTAGAACAAGAGCTGCGTTCGATTGAAGGCGTCAAAGAAATGACCTCAGTGGCATCGGAAGGTCATGCCTCGGTCACTTTAGAATTCAGCGTGGGCGTCGATCTCACTTCAGCAATGGCGGACGTGCGTGATGCGGTAGATTTAGCAAAACCCAAATTACCAGAAGGCAGTGATGAGCCTACGGTTAATGAGGTGACACTTGCTTCTGAAGAGCCCGTATTAACCGTTGTGCTATACGGAACAACACCAGAGCGAACGACGGTACAGATTGCTCGTGCACTTCGCGATAAGCTGGAAAGCTATCGGCAGGTGTTGGAAGTGGATATTGCTGGTGACCGTGACGATATTGTAGAAATTATTGTCGATCCACTATTAATGGAAAGCTATGGCCTAGATCAAGCGGACATTTACAACCTTATCGCTTTAAACAACCGGGTTGTTGCTGCAGGCTTTGTTGACACAGGCTATGGGCGTTTCTCAGTGAAAGTCCCTTCAGTATTTGACTCTTTGAAGGATGTTTTAGAGTTACCAATTAAGGTGAATGGTAAAGAAGTTGTGACATTCGCTGATGTGGCGACGGTGCGCCGTTCATTTCGTGATCCAGAGAGTTTTGCTCGCTTAAATGGAGAAACCGCTGTTATTTTAGATATCAAAAAGCGTGCTGGAGAAAATATTATCGACACGGTTGATTTGGTCAAACTTGTTCTTAAAGAGGCGCAAAATAGACAAGATTGGCCGTCTAATCTTCAGGTGCGGTATACCTGGGATCAATCTGATGATGTTAAACAGATGCTGACAGATCTCCAAAATAATATCTTGTCCGCGATTATTCTGGTTGTGATCGTCATTATTGCAATTTTAGGCGTTCGTACAGCATTGCTTGTTGGTATTTCAATTCCCGGTTCATTTCTTACCGGACTATTGGTGCTGTCAGTATTTGGGCTGACGATTAATATTGTGGTTCTTTTCGCTCTTATTATGGCTGTAGGGATGCTGGTGGATGGGGCCATTGTTGTCACCGAATTTGCTGACCGACGAATGCAAGAGGGGGTGGCGCGCAAAGAAGCCTACCGTGATGCAGCGAAACGTATGGCGTGGCCGATAACCGCTTCCACCGCAACGACACTTGCGGCTTTCGCGCCACTTTTATTTTGGCCAGATATCACCGGTGAGTTTATGAAATACTTACCGCTAACATTAATTGCGACTCTCACCGCCTCCTTGGTCATGGCATTACTTTTTGTCCCTGTTATTGGCAGTTTAATTGGAAAACCGCAAGCGATGGGGGCGACGCAACGACAAGAAGCGGTTGACCTGCATAACGGTAAGTTCGATAAGGCAACAGGAATCACCAAGTTTTATTATCAAACTTTATCGATAGCGATACAGCACCCTCTAAAAGTACTGTGTTGTGCCTTTATACTGGCAGGAGGCGTTGGGTTTACCTACAGTAAGGCCGGACTTGGTGTCGAGTTTTTTCCTGAAGTGGAACCACCGAACTTTACTGTAAAAGTTCGTTCATACGGTGATCTATCGATTAACGAAAAAGATATCGTGATGAAAGATATTGAAGCGGTGATGTTAGGGCATGATGAGTTTGAAAGCGTCTATACACGCACTGGGGGCAGTGACGAAATTGGTCAAATTCAAATAACCCCTGTTGATTGGCAAGAGCGCCGCAAGATAAAAGACATTATTGAAGAATTGAAACAGGTCACTAACCAGTTTGCTGGTGTTGAAATTGAATATAAATTTCCAGACGCAGGCCCCCCTGTTGAGCATGATTTAGTGATAGAAGTATCTGCTCAAAACTCCAGCATCGACCAGTTAGATGGGGCGGCAAAGGTGCTGCGTTATTGGGCAGATAGAAACCCAGCTTTAACCAACCTAAGTGATACCACGAACAAAGAGGGTATTGATTGGCATATTGATATTCGTCGTGATGATGCCTCTCGATTTTCCGCAGATGCAACCTTGGTTGGTAATACCGTTCAGTTTGTGACCAATGGCTTAAAGATTGGTGATTATTTACCTGATGATGCTGATGAAGAAGTGGACATATTAGTTCGTTACCCACATGACAAGCGCGATATCGGTCGCTTTGATCAATTACGTGTTAAAACGCAAAGTGGGTTAGTTCCCATTACTAACTTTGCTGATATTAAGCCTGACCATAAACAAGACACGATTCGACGAATTGACGGTCGAAGGATCATCAATATCAAAGCTGATATGGCTGAAGGATATAACTTAGCGCTTGAATTGCCTAAGATTACTGAGCAGATTCAGCAGCTCGATTTACCGACTGGAATTGAATTTAAGATTCGAGGGCAGAACGAAGAGCAAGAAAACTCGTCGGCATTTCTACAACAAGCATTTCTCATTGCTCTTGGCGTCCTGGCGTTGATCCTGATTACTCAATTCAACAGTTTTTACCAAGCTTTTTTGATTTTAAGTGCGGTTCTATTTTCTACGGTCGGTGTGTTTGCTGGGCTACTGATCTTTCAAAAACCGTTTGGCATCATTATGTCTGGGATTGGTGTGATTGCGCTAGCAGGTATCGTTGTGAACAATAATATTGTATTGATCGATACCTATAATCAGATGCGTCGACGAGGCTTAGACAAGCAAGAAGCGATTCTTCGTACTGGCGTACAGCGTTTAAGACCAGTATTGCTCACGACCGTCACCACGATTTTGGGTTTATTGCCAATGGTATTGGAGATGAACGTCGATCTAATTAATCAAAAGATTGAATTTGGCGCCCCGAGCACGCAATGGTGGTCACAATTAGCGACCGCCGTTGCTGGTGGCCTTGCTTTTGCTACCGTACTCACTTTGGTTTTGACCCCTTGTTTATTGATGTTAGGGCGAGAACACAGCCGCGAGCATTTTGAAGCTGACTAAAAAAATAACTATACCCAAGTGACCTCAAGATGCTTGATTCAGAGCGAGGTCACTGAGTCGAATTCAAGAAAGACAACGAAGCGGAATAGCAGGCTCTTTCCAAGTTGTCTGACGCAAGAAGTCGGCTCAGTGACACGCTCCCAAAGGGCGAGTGACCTTAACTCTCAGGCTTTGTTAACGATTCTCAATGTAGAACGACTATATCTTCGAATCGTTGCCGCGCCTGAAAGTTAAGGTCATCTCGCTGAACACAGCATCTTGAGGTTACTTGGGTATAAGAGGCATCATGTATGCCTCTTAGTATGATTAGACTAGTTTAGAAAAGCTAAGGCAAGGAGAGATATCCAAGTAGCCAGCTCAGTGACCTCGCTTGGAATAAAGCATTTTGAGGTCACTTGGATACAAATGGTTTAATGCATTGCCATTAAGCGTTCAAAACGGTCCATTTTATCCATAGTTACTTTGGCATTGGCTAAGAAGGTTTGTTTGGCTTTACCTGTTAACGATTTTGCTTGTGGCAGTTTTACCGTTCTCGCATTTTTATGTACACCGTTAACCAAAAACTCATAGTGTAGATGCGGCCCCGTTACGCGGCCGGTGCCACCCAATGTTCCGATTGTCTGACCTTGTTTGACTCGTTGTCCTGTTTTAACCGTTCTTTTGGTTAAGTGAAGATACTTGGTGATATAGGTGTTACTGTGTTTAATAAACACATAGTTACCATTAAATTTGTTATAGGCTGATTTTTGAACGACACCATCACCCGCGGCCCAAATTGGTGTGCCAACGGGCGCTGCGTAATCTGTCCCTCTATGGGGCCGGACTCTTCCTGTCACGGGGTGCAGGCGGCGAGGGTTGAAGTTGGAGGTTACTCGACGGAAGTCCAATGGTGCTCTGAGAAAGGCTTTTTTCATTGCTCGTCCATTCTCATCAAAGTATTTGCCAGACTTTTCATCTAGGATGGCTGTGAATTTGTCACCTTGGTTGTGAAATTCAGCAGCAATGATTTTTCCACGCCCAATCACTTCACCTTCTACGACTTCTTCTTGGTAAAGTACTCTAAAGGAGTCATCTTTTCTAATGTCTAACGCAAAGTCGATATCCCAACCAAAGATACCCGCTAACTCCATAATCTGATTGGCATTTAGGCCAGAGGCTATCCCAGCATTCCAAAAGTTGGATTTGATGGTTGCTTCGGCATAATTCAATTGATGGTCTACTTGCTTTTTATCCACGCCCGTAAGGTATTTATCGCCTTGCTTTTCGACATAAAAAGTTTCAAACGTGCTTAGTGGCAGTTTGAGGTGGACAAATTGATTATTTTCATCGAGACCAAAATGCAGAGCATCTCCAGGTTGCAAACGAGTCAGCCGCTCTTTGATCTTTTTATTCGATGATAGAAGTTCTTGAAGAAGGCGAGGCGAGAGGCCTGCTCGCTGGAATAAAATCGCGGCACTTTCGCCATGAGCGACTTTGTCTTTTTTCCATGTAAGCGCTTTTGATACGGATGCTGGCACTGCCCGTTCCGGTGAGCTTAGAGAAAGCGGGATCGGATAAGATTCGCCGACTTGTAGTCTTTTTTGTTGGGGATCGAGCTCTTGCGGATCTGGCAAAAAGAAAAAAGCGACAATGATAAGAACACCAAACAAGCCGATAAGGACTTTATGCAACAGTGGTAAGCGGACTAAAATCGAATGCATGAGGTACTTGATTACCCAATTAAACGTAAAAATTCACAATCACTAGTCTAACGTGTTTCAAAATGCATCGCTATTCAAGTAATATGTTCGACTATTATATTTTTGCCAAATTTGTGGGAGTGAACAATAATGGCGAGCATTGAAGCTGCACTGGCCGAGATTAAGCGTGGTGTCGAAGAACTGATTCCAGAAGAAGAGCTGATCGCAAAACTGAAAGAAGGCCGACCTTTACGTATAAAACTGGGTGCTGATCCAACTGCGCCTGATATTCATCTTGGCCATACGGTCATTTTTAATAAACTTCGTTTATTCCAAGAATTAGGTCATGAAGTCACCTTTTTGATTGGTGATTTTACTGCGATGGTTGGTGACCCAACGGGTAAGAATACCACTCGTCCACCACTGAGCCGTGAAGATGTAATTCGCAATGCTGAAACTTATAAAGAGCAAGTATTCAAAATTCTTGATCCAGCAAAAACAAAAGTTCAGTTTAACTCGGAGTGGTTGTCGGAACTTGGCGCTGAAGGCATGATTCGTCTTGCTGCTAACCAAACCGTTGCACGAATGTTAGAGCGTGATGATTTCAAAAAACGTTACGCAGGTGGTCAACCTATTGCTATCCATGAGTTTATGTACCCGCTTTTACAGGGATGGGACTCGGTTGCGATGGAAACGGATGTTGAGCTTGGCGGTACAGACCAAAAATTCAATCTTCTTATGGGACGTGAACTGCAAAAGTCGCATGGTCAGAAACCACAAGCTGTTTTGATGATGCCGCTTCTCGTTGGCTTGGATGGCGAGAAAAAGATGTCTAAGTCTGCCAATAACTACATTGGGATCAACGAGGCGCCAAATGAAATGTTTGGTAAGATCATGTCGATCTCTGATGACTTGATGTGGAATTACTATGATCTCCTGTCATTTAGACCAATTGAAGAAATAGCTCAATTTAAGGCAGATATTGAAGCGGGTGCTAACCCTCGTAATATCAAAGTACTACTAGCAAAAGAAATTATTGCTCGTTTCCATAGTGAAGCAGATGCAGATGCAGCAGAGCAAGAATTTGTGAACCGTTTTGCTAAGAACCAAATTCCTGACGAAATGCCGGAGTTTGATTTTGAAGCAGGCACGCCAGTTGCAAACCTACTGAAAGAAGCGGGCCTATGTGCTTCAACGTCGGAAGCCATGCGCATGGTTAAGCAAGGCGCTGCGAAGATCGAGGGTGAGAAAGTCGCGGACGCGAAGTTTGCGCCTGAGGCGGGTACTTACGTATTCCAAGTGGGTAAGCGTAAATTCGCACGTATTACTATCAAATAATACATAATTGCTTAAGATCAAAGCGCCCACTGGGCGCTTTTTTGATCTAAGGCGTTCATTTTATTCGCTGGTCATTTAACACAGCTCATTCACAATCACGGTGGTCTGGATAGTTAAGCCTTTCGAGGCTGCTTGAGCTTCAAGTTACTGGTTCGCAGTTGTTTGACTGAAGCGGATTACATCTTGATAAAAAAGCTTCTCAAATTGTGTTATCGGCGGGAGTGACGCTCGTTTTCCAGAGTTTTTATCTGGGAAGTAGTCTGATACAAACTGTACAAATACCGTGTTTGGCTGCCCATTCTTATCAAGGCCATATCCTGCCATGTTATAAGTACCGTAGATTGAGCCACTCTTGGCGATTAATTGCCCTTTAATCGGTGCTTTACGCATGCTTTTCCGGTAGTGCAGCGTGCCAGATTCACCCGATTTAGGCATGATAGCAATTAAGTTAAGTTTGTGTTCATTCCGCCAGATATAACGCAGTATCGCAGCCATTGAAGGTGCAGAAAGGCGATTACTTCGTGATAAGCCTGAGCCATCCTCCAATCGAGCGCTTTGAATATTAATCCCAGTATGAGCAAAGATAATCTGTTTTATTGCTTGAGTCCCGTTAGCAAAGCTGCCTGGTTGGATAAAAAACTTTGCGCCAAGCGTTTTAGTTAAAGCATCGGCAATTAAGTTATCGGAGCGCTTTAACATGACATCTAATAACCGTGGTAAAGGTTTAGATTGGTGGAGCGCTTGTAACTGACGTTTTTTATCAGGCGGGGTTCCAATTCTTATCTTTCCTCTTAGGACAATCCCCGTCTTTCTCAATAAATGTTCAATTTTTTTACTGGTATAACGTTCTGGATCCTGAACGGCTATTTTCAATGGTAGAGGTTTATCACCTCTATCAACGATACAACCCGTTAATTCATAATGATTACTTGGCTTAGCAATTAAGCCAAGTTCGCAATGACGGCTTTTCTTTGTACTACTTGAGACGGTTTGTGCGCGAGTGGTGACTTGAATCGGTTGGTGCTCAGGAACATAAGCTCGGGTTTTACCATTTTTCTGGGTGTAAAGTGAGGCTTGAACACAGTTATCATCAAGGCTGATTGCAGAAACTGGTGCACTATAGCACACGCCCAAAATATCCCACGGCCAACCAAGTGCACGATCGTAACCTGTGAAGGCACTATTATCTAACCAAAGGTCACCATTGATTTTTCTCAAGCCATTTTTTTGGGCGCGAGTGAGCATTTTTTGCAGATCACTGGTTAAGAGGGTCGGGTCACCGGAAAAGGAGATAACAGTATCAGAGTCTGAACTTTCTAGTTTCGTGTTAAAAGTAAATCCATCGCCTAGTTCAAGTTTAGCCGCAAGTGCAGTAACAATTTTTAGTGTACTGGCAGGTGGGAAAAGCTGATCAGTGGGATTGATATCGGTTAATCCAGTTTGAGAGTCTAGCTTTTGAGCAACCAAGCTGACACGAGCTCCATTAGGAAGCACCTCTTGATGAGGGTAGCTGAGCACTGTTGAGGAGAAAAGGTTAGCGATGAAGAAAAGGGGCCAACGTAAGCGCATAATAGACGTTCATAAAAACAAAGAGATACCAAGAGTATATATGGAAATCCTTTCAGTGAGCATAAAAAATGCCTGCATATGCAGGCATTTTTATCATTCAATCAATGAGATTGGCTTAGAAGTCGTAACGTAGACCTAGAGCCACTTCATCTTCTGCATCAATCTTAGTTGCTTTGTAGTTAGCTGTCTCTGTCGAACCCATTTTATCGCCAGCATCAATTAGGTTGAAGTTGTACGATACGTAACCACGGAAGTTAGGTTTGAAGTAGTAAGTTGCATCTACAGCAAAGTTATTTGCAGAAGTTTCGTTGTTTGTTTCTGCGTTGTTGTATGTAGAGCTGAATACAGTTTGGCCCATGGTGTATGCGCCTGCAAGCTCGTAACCTGTGTAGTCTACAGATTTGTTAGACATAGTGCTGTCTGCGCTAACAGCCTTTTCACCGTCAGTGAGTACACCTGCGAAGTATAGGTTATTCATGGTGTAAGAAGCGGCTAGCATGTATTCGTTAGCTTCGTCTTGGTCTGCATAACCAGCACCAAGCTCAAGGCCAGTATCAGCAACAGCGTAAGTTGCGGCTAGAGAGTAACCATCGTTGCCGCTGTCTGTATATTCAGTACCCGTTTCATCACGGTCAGCAAAGCGGTAGCTTGCTTTTAGCGATAGGTTGTCAAATTGGCCTTTGTAAGAAACCATGTTGCTTGAACGGTCAGCTGCTTCTAGTTTATCAGCAGCAGAGTTGCCGTGGTAAGCCATAATATCAGTAAAATCAGTTACGATGCCAAGAGCGCCATCATTTTTACCGTAAGTGACTTCACCGAATGCACCACCTAGACCTGCGTATACATAGCGTGTATCTAAGCCATCATTTTTAGCATCTTCATCTGCTGAAGTGAATTCGCCTTCCCAGAAACCAACACCGTAAAGTTCGTCAGTGATCGCTTGCTTACCAAGAACATTCACACGTGCGCGTGATTTATCAGCTACATCACCATCTTTCATTGATAGACGAGCTTCTGCGCGGCCACCGATTTCAAAAGAAGCGCCATCTTGGTTGTAAATTTCTGCGGCATTAACGCCTGTTGCCATCGCTGCTGCTGAAACAGAAAGTGCAATTAAAGTCTTTTTCATTTTATTTTGTCCTAGTTAGTTTTCCATAAACTGATATGGCAGAGATGCTCTCTCTCACAAGTCATTACTTCGCTTATGGTTTATCTGACGAGAATCCCCCCTGCGTCAGAAAAGCTATTGAGTTAAAGCTTGCAGGACATGTTTTACTGCTAAAGTTTCATTAGAGGTTAGTAAAATGATATAAATGAAAATAATGCACACCGTTCAATTGTGGTTCTTTTCTTTTGATGTTAATGATTGATAAGCGTTTTTTTATTTTATTGGTTATTTTTATTTTTTGTTGTTTTTATCTTTTTTTATGTTTATTTGGGTTGGATGAGTCATGTTTTACAATCACTTACCTAGAAATACCCGGGACAACGGCGCTTAATTACGTGGCTTTAAGCACACTATGGCAGGGCGGATGGAATTTAAGGTGATTTCATTCACCAGTTTGTTTAAACTAACCAAACAACATTTTTGAACGTCTTGTCTAACCAAGTATTAGGTAAGGTTTTTTTGTTCAGAGACTCCTTTGATCTTGAGGTTATATAATGGAAAAGGTTCCAATGACACTGCGTGGAGAACAATTACTGCGCACTGAACTCGATCGTCTACTAAAACTACGCCCACAAATATCTGAAGCAATAGCAGAAGCTCGTGAGTTAGGCGACTTAAAGGAAAATGCTGAATATCATGCAGCACGTGAAGAGCAGGGAATCTGTGAAGCTCAAATTCGTGATATCGAATATAAGTTATCGGTCGCTCAGGTTATTGATGTCACAAAAATGGAAAATAATGGCAAAGTCATTTTTGGTTCTACCGTCACATTGATTGATTGCGATACCGAAGAAGAAAAAACGTATCAAATTGTCGGCGATGACGAAGCTGATATTAAAGCGGGTCGTATTTCTGTCAGCTCACCGATTGCCCGAGGTTTGATTGGCAAGATGGAGGGCGATGAAGTTGTCATTCAAACTCCTGGTGGTGCGAAAGATTTTGAAATCGACAGCGTTGAATACCTCTAATTCTTGATGAATTGTTGAATGAAATACAAAAAAGGTCGCCTAAGCGACCTTTTCTTTTCATCCAAGCGAATATAATTACTTGCGAGGAATGTCGATTTTGCGCTCTTC
The DNA here is from genome assembly GCF_002849855.1 of Vibrio azureus. Taxonomy (NCBI): domain Bacteria; kingdom Pseudomonadati; phylum Pseudomonadota; class Gammaproteobacteria; order Vibrionales; family Vibrionaceae; genus Vibrio; species Vibrio azureus. The sequence continues at coordinate 2,438,544 of NZ_CP018616.1, read as the reverse complement.
AGATTGACGGAACAGTACAAGTACTTTACCGATAGTCTGAACTTTCTCTGCGCCTGTTTCACGCACGATAGCGTCGATAATCAGCTGTTTTGTCTCACGATCTTCTGATGCTACTTTGATTTTAATCAGTTCATGGTGATTCAGAGCAATTTCAATTTCCGCTAGTACGGCTTCGGTAAGTCCATTTGCGCCCATTAGCACAACAGGTTTTAAACTGTGAGCTAGGCCTTTAAGGTGCTGCTTTTGTTTGGTGCTTAGGTTCATTACGCGGCCAATTTTCTTTAAAATAAGGGTTGAAAAAAGCTATTTTAACGCCATCTATTGCTGAAGACTATAATTTATTGAGCAATAGGCTGGACCTATCTAAACAATAGCTGCTATTTACGCCTTGTTAGGATTAAAATGAGTAAACAAAAACATTCAGCGAGCTCTGGCCGTTGGTTGAAAGAACACTTTGACGATAAGTATGCGAATGAAGCTCGCAAGAAAGGCTACCGTTCCCGCGCTTACTTCAAAATTGATGAGATCCAAACCAAAGATAAATTGTTAAAACCTGGAATGACTGTGGTCGATTTAGGTGCGGCACCGGGTGGTTGGTCTCAATATGCTGCTAAGATAGTGGGTGATGATGGGCAAATTATTGCATGTGATTTGCTACCGATGGACCCTATTGCTGGTGTGAGCTTTCTTCAGGGGGATTTTCGAGAAGATGCGGTATTAGAAGCGTTACTAGACAGAATCCAACCATCTATGGTGGATGTGGTGATGTCTGATATGGCACCTAATATTGCAGGTAATAACTCTGTTGATCAGCCTCGTGCTATGTACTTGGTTGAATTGGCATTAGATATGTGTCGACAAGTTCTAGCTCCTAATGGTAGCTTTGTCGTAAAAGTTTTTCAGGGTGAAGGCTTCGATCAGTATGTTAAAGAAGTCAAGAACCTGTTTAAAGTTGTAAAAACAAGAAAACCGGACTCATCGCGGGCTCGCTCTCGAGAAGTCTTTATTGTAGCCACTGGTTACAAAGGTTAACCATTTCGTTCCTTTATAGGATGGTTAACACTATGGCTACGGTTTGCAAACTGTAGTACCCTACCTTTAATTACAATCAGTTATCGAGAGGCTGACACCTTGAGTGACATGGCAAAAAATTTAATTCTGTGGCTTGTTATCGCAGTTGTGTTGATGTCGGTATTTCAGAGCTTTGGCCCTGGGGAAAGCAACGGCAGAACGGTGGACTACACCACATTCGTACAAGAAGTTGGCAAAGGCCAGATTCAAGAAGCAACATTTAAAGATGGCGAAATCAGTTTTGTTCGTAACAGCGGTGGTGCCAAGATGGTCACTTATATGCCAGTGTACGATCAAAAACTACTGGATGACCTAATCTCACATAATGTAAAAGTTCAAGGCACACCGCCAGAAGAACAGAGCTTACTTGGCACTATCTTTATTTCTTGGTTCCCAATGATCTTACTGATCGGTGTGTGGATTTTCTTCATGCGTCAGATGCAAGGCGGTGGCGGTAAAGGTGCCATGTCTTTTGGTAAGAGCAAAGCTCGAATGATGAGCGAAGAGCAAATTAAAACAACTTTTGCCGACGTTGCAGGTTGTGACGAAGCAAAAGAAGACGTGAAAGAGCTGGTCGATTACCTCCGTGACCCAAGTCGTTTCCAGAAGCTAGGTGGTAAAATCCCTACTGGTGTGTTGATGGTTGGTCCTCCTGGTACTGGTAAAACATTGCTTGCTAAGGCAATTGCGGGTGAAGCTAAAGTACCGTTCTTTACGATCTCTGGTTCGGATTTTGTGGAAATGTTTGTTGGTGTCGGTGCATCTCGTGTGCGTGACATGTTTGAGCAAGCCAAAAAAGCAGCACCGTGTATTATCTTTATCGATGAGATCGATGCTGTAGGTCGTCAACGTGGTGCTGGTGTAGGTGGTGGCCATGACGAACGTGAACAAACCCTTAACCAGATGCTGGTTGAAATGGATGGATTTGAAGGTAATGAAGGCATCATCGTCATTGCGGCAACTAACCGTCCAGACGTTTTAGACCCTGCATTACTTCGTCCTGGTCGTTTTGACCGTCAAGTGGTGGTTGGGCTGCCAGATGTTCGTGGTCGTGAGCAGATCCTTAAAGTACACATGAGAAAAGTACCGTTAGCGGATGATGTAGAGCCTTCTCTAATCGCTCGTGGTACCCCTGGTTTCTCTGGTGCTGACCTTGCTAACCTTGTTAACGAAGCCGCATTGTTTGCAGCACGTGGCAATAAACGTAATGTTTCTATGGTCGAGTTTGAACTTGCTAAAGATAAAATCATGATGGGTGCAGAGCGCCGTTCAATGGTAATGTCTGAAGAAGTTAAAGAATCAACGGCTTACCATGAAGCTGGCCATGCTATTGTTGGTCGATTGGTACCTGAGCATGATCCTGTATATAAAGTTTCTATCATTCCACGTGGCCGCGCTCTTGGTGTGACAATGTACTTACCAGAGCAAGACCGAGTGAGTATGTCTCGTCAACACCTTGAATCAATGGTGTCGAGCTTATATGGTGGTCGTTTGGCAGAAGAGCTTATCTACGGCGCTGATAAAGTGTCGACAGGCGCTTCTAACGATATCGAACGAGCAACAGATATTGCACGCAAAATGGTCACGCAATGGGGCTTTTCTGAAAAGCTGGGTCCGTTACTCTACGCAGAAGAAGAAGGTGAAGTTTTCTTGGGCCGTAGCGTAACGCAAACCAAGCATATGTCGGATGACACAGCGAAGCTCATTGATGATGAGATCCGTACTATCATTGACCGTAACTATGACCGTGCTAAGCAAATCCTAGAAGAAAACATGGATATTATGCACGCGATGAAAGACGCATTGATGAAATACGAAACAATTGATGCTGGTCAGATTGATGATCTGATGAACCGGAAAACTGAGATTCGTGAGCCTGCAGGTTGGGGCGATAAGCCAACTGCCAAGCCGGCTTCGGAAAGTTCCTCAGAAGTTAAATCAGCAGAAAGCTCATCAGGTCAGGCTTCTCAAAATGCTTCGTCAAATGAAGCGCCTGAGAGCAAAGATGTGGAATAAAAATAACAATATCAATAAAACCCCGGGCTTAGCTCGGGGTTTTTGTATTTATAAAGAAAAATGCCGTCAAGGCGGACAGTTACGTCAAGGCGAATAGTTATAATGAGGCTAAGGTATGATCACAGCTACGATTGAGGCTAATAATAAAACGTTAGATATGACTCGCTCACATGTTATGGCGATCCTCAATGTCACACCGGATTCTTTTTCTGATGGAGGGAAGTTTAACTCTATCGAATCAGCATTGGCTCAAGTGGATAAAATGATTCAAGCTGGGGTAACCATCATTGATGTTGGTGGTGAATCAACAAGACCGGGCGCTCCTGATGTTGCACTGGAAGAAGAATTAGAGAGGGTTATTCCAGTTATTAAAGCGATCAGAGAACGTTATGATGTTTGGATCTCTATCGATACAAGTAAAGCCGAAGTAATGCGTCAAGCGGTTGAAGCAGGGGCAGATTTAATTAATGATGTGAGAGCATTACAAGAGCCAGGTGCACTTAAAGTCGCTGCGGAATCTAACTTACCTATTTGCCTTATGCATATGCAAGGTCAACCTAGGACTATGCAAGAAGCACCTCATTACGACGATTTAATGGGAGACGTTGCGGCTTTTCTTCAAGAGCGAGTGGCGGCTTGCGAAGCGGTTGGTATTGATAAATCAAAACTTATTTTAGATCCGGGTTTTGGTTTTGGTAAAACGATCGAACATAATTATCATATGCTGGCACATCTTGATAAGTTTCATGAGTTTGGTCTGCCTTTGTTAGCTGGAATCTCTCGTAAGAGTATGATTTTTAAGCTTCTAAATAAGCAAGCATCGGAATGTACCAATGCGAGCGTGGTCTGTGCCACAATAGCCGCCACGAAAGGTGCGCAAATTATTCGAGTTCATGACTTCGAAGAAACCATTGAAGCAATGAAAATTGTTGAAATGATGCACAATAATAAATAGATATTGAAAATAAATATTGAGGAAGTTTTATGTCTGATAAAAGACGTTATTTTGGTACCGATGGGGTACGCGGAAAAGTGGGCCAATATCCTATTACTCCCGACTTTGTCCTCAAATTGGGTTGGGCTGCTGGTCGAGTTTTAGCTCAGCAAGGCACTAAAAAAGTCATTATCGGCAAAGATACCCGAATTTCAGGCTATATGTTGGAATCGGCATTAGAGGCAGGGCTTGCAGCTGCAGGACTTAAAGCTACTTTTACAGGGCCAATGCCAACTCCTGCTGTTGCTTACCTCACTCAGACCTTCCGTGCTGAGGCAGGAATTGTTATCTCTGCGTCGCACAACCCATATTATGATAATGGTATTAAATTCTTTTCATCGGAAGGGACAAAGTTACCAGATGACATCGAATTAGCCATTGAAGCCGAATTAGATAAAGATATAGAGTGTGTTGAATCAGCTGAATTAGGCAAAGCAACCCGTTTGCATGATGCGGCAGGTCGCTATATCGAATTCTGTAAGAGTACATTTCCTTCAGAACTCAGTTTGGCTAACCTTAAAATTGTTGTGGATTGTGCTCATGGGGCGACTTATCACATTGCTCCAAATGTATTTGCCGAGCTAGGTGCAGAAGTCATTGCGATGGGGGTTGAACCAAACGGTATCAACATCAATGAAAAAGTAGGAGCGACGGATGTTCGTGCTTTGCAAAAACGTGTTGTTGATGAGCAAGCTCATTTAGGATTGGCATTTGATGGTGATGGCGATCGTATCATTATGGTTGACCATTTAGGTAACAAGATCGATGGTGATCAAATTGCTTATATTATTGCACGCGACGCACTTCGTAGAGGCGAGTTGAAAGGTGGTGTCGTCGGTACACTCATGACCAATTTAGGTATGGAAAATGGTCTAAAGCAATTAGGTATCCCATTTGTACGTGCTGCTGTCGGTGATCGTTATGTGATGGAGCAGTTGCTCGCTAAAGGTTGGAAAATTGGCGCGGAAAACTCTGGTCATGTGATTTTATTAGATAAAGTGACCACTGGCGATGCAATTGTTGCTGCACTCCAAGTACTGGCTTCTATTGTTGGTAGTGATATGTCTCTTAATGATTTATCTCAAGGAATGACTCTTTACCCTCAAGTTCTAGAAAATGTTAGATTTGCTGGGCAAAGCAATCCTTTAGAAGCAAAAAATGTACTAGACTCAGTAACGGAAGTTGAATCAGAGTTGGGTGATAAAGGCCGAGTTTTACTCCGTAAATCTGGCACTGAACCACTTATTCGAGTTATGGTTGAGGGTGAAGATGCTGAATTAGTTCAACGCTCTGCCCTTAAAATTGCCGACGCAGTCAAAGCAAGTTGCTAAAAGTACCCCAAAGGGCATCTATTGCCCTTTTTTTGAGCGTTTGGCTTGTTTGTGGCGGTTTTTTGTTATTTTTTCCTTGTCAGCGCTACTGGCATTCGCTAGTATTGCTCCGCTCCTGCTAAGGGAGACGCTAGCCTTGTTCATTAAGCTATTTTTGAACGGCGCTGGCTCAACAATTTGGAACATAGGTGGAAAAAATGTTTTCAGTTCTACTTGTGATTTACCTGTTGGCTGCGCTTGGTGTGATTGGCCTTGTGTTGATTCAACAAGGTAAAGGCGCAGATATGGGAGCTTCGTTCGGTGCTGGTGCTTCAAACACAGTGTTTGGTGCTAGCGGCTCAGGTAACTTCTTAACCCGAACAACTGCTATTTTAGCAACCGTATTTTTTGTCGTTAGCTTGCTGCTTGGTCGTATGTCTACACATAAAACTGAGTCACAGTGGATTGACCCAACGCTTGGTCAACCAGTGGTAGAACAAGTTAAAGACGCAGTGAGTGAGATTCCAGCACCTAAAAGTGATGAAATCCCACAATAAGCTGTAAGGTTTATGTAGCCGAGATGGTGAAATTGGTAGACACGCTAGCATGAGGTGCTAGTGCCTTAGGTGTGAGGGTTCGAGTCCCTCTCTCGGCACCATGAGTTTACAAACTTGTAAAACACTTAGTTGAAGGTATAATATTCACTAAGTCGGACGCGGGGTGGAGCAGCTTGGTAGCTCGTCGGGCTCATAACCCGAAGGTCGTCGGTTCAAATCCGGCCCCCGCAACCAATCTAATATAAATTCAATTTTTATTAGGGTTGGCAAGTTTGCACAGTGCTAACCACACTGTGAGTTAAAAGGTACTTTACTGTACTTTTTAACGTATCAGGGTCCAGCAGCATAAAACCCCGACTTTCGGGGTTTTTTGTTATCTGAGTTTTTTACTCGGGTAATGCTTGGTTTTTTGATTGGGCTCTGAGCCCTTTTTTTGTTTCTGGAGTGGTTAAAATGACTGGTTTAGAAAGACAACTTACTGAAATGCTTGAAGCTCCAGTAGAAGCGTCAGGCTACGAGTTGGTTGGATTAGAATTTATTCGAGCAGGTGCTTACTCAACGTTAAGAATTTACATTGACCATGAAAATGGCATCAATGTGGACGATTGTGCAGAAGTCAGTCGTCAGGTGAGTGCAGTACTTGATGTCGAAGATCCAATTTCTGTTGCTTACAGCCTAGAAGTTTCTTCACCAGGCTTAGAAAGACCACTTTTTAAAGCAACACATTATGAGCAATTTATTGGTCACGAGGTCAGCGTCGTTTTGAAAATGGCCGTTGCTAACCGTCGCAAATGGAAAGGTATTATCCATAGTGTTGATGGTGAAACAATAGCGTTAAATGTTGATGGGCAACAAGAAGAGTTTGCTCTTAGTAACATTTCAAAAGCTAACCTGATCCCTAAATTTTAGTTCCCTAAAAAAGTTTAAGCTTAGAGGCTAAATACAATGAGTAAAGAAATTTTAGCGGTAGCAGAAGCGGTATCGAACGAAAAAGCGGTACCTCGTGAGCGTATCTTTGAGGCACTTGAGATTGCTCTAGCAACGTCTACAAAGAAAAAGTACGATATCGAAATTGATGTTCGAGTCGAAATCGACCGTAAAACGGGTGAGTTTGAAACGTTCCGTCGTTGGTTGGTGGTTGAAGAAGTTGAAAACCCAACAAAAGAAATCTCATTTGAAGCTGCACAGTATGAAGATGCAGACATCCAATTGGGTGATTTTGTCGAGGATGATATCCCTTCTGTTACTTTTGACCGCATTACGACACAAACTGCAAAACAAGTTATCGTACAAAAAGTACGTGAAGCTGAACGTGCTCAAATTGTCGGTCAATTTATCGACAATGAAGGTGACTTAATCACCGGTGTCGTGAAGAAAGTAAATCGTGAAACTATCGTTTTAGATTTAGGTAATAATGCTGAAGGTGTGATTCTACGTGATGATCAACTTCCGCGTGAAAACTTCCGCCCAGGTGATCGCGTTCGTGGCCTTCTATACAAAGTGGCCCCAGAAGCGCGTGGTTTCCAACTATTCCTAACTCGTTCAAAACCTGAAATGTTGGAAGAGTTGTTCCGAGTTGAAGTTCCAGAGATCGCTGAAGAAATCATCGAACTAAAAGGTGCCGCTCGTGACCCTGGCTCTCGTGCAAAAATTGCAGTGAAAACGAACGACAAGCGTATTGACCCTGTTGGTGCTTGTGTTGGTATGCGTGGCGCACGTGTTCAGGCTGTTTCTGGCGAACTTGGCGGCGAGCGTATCGATATTGTGCTTTGGGATGACAACCCTGCTCAGTTCGTTATTAATGCAATGGCGCCAGCAGATGTTGCTTCAATCATTGTTGATGAAGATGCACACGCGATGGACATCGCAGTTGAAGCGGATAACTTAGCACAAGCAATCGGCCGTAATGGTCAAAACGTTCGTTTAGCCTCTCAACTAACGGGCTGGGAACTGAACGTAATGACGGTTGCTGATCTGCAGAAGAAACACGCGGAAGAATCTCAAGCTTCTATCGAAAACTTTATGAAGTACCTCGATATTGAAGAAGATTTTGCCCAGATGCTGGTCGAAGAAGGCTTCTCAACATTAGAAGAAGTTGCTTATGTACCAGTGAATGAGCTGCTTGAAATTGACGGCTTGAATGAAGAACTTATCGAAGAACTTCGTAACCGTGCAAAAGATGCATTAACAACGATTGCACTTGCACAAGAAGAATCTTTCGAAGGTTTAGAGCCAGCAGAAGACTTGTTGTCTTTAGAAGGCCTAGAGCGTGAAATGGCATACAAATTGGCAGCGAAAGGTGTGGCAACACTAGAAGATCTTGCTGACCAAGGTATCGACGATTTAGAAGGTATTGAAGGCCTAACTGAAGAACGTGCTGGTGAACTAATCATGGCTGCACGTAATATCTGTTGGTTTGGCGAAGAAGCATAATATCAGCAAGGAGGAAGCGGCATGACACAATTAACAGTTAAAGCTCTGAGTGAAGAGATTGGTACTCCAGTCGACCGCTTAATGGAACAACTTGCTGACGCGGGTATGAACAAGGCAAGTTCTGACCATGTCTCAGATGAGGAAAAGCAAAAGCTTTTAACTCATTTGAAAAAAGAGCACGGCGATACGTCGGGTGAATCTGAACCCACTCGTTTGACGCTTCAACGTAAGACTCGCAGTACGTTAAGTGTTGCAGCAGGTGGCGGCAAAAGTAAGGATGTTCAAGTAGAAGTGCGTAAGAAGCGCACCTATGTGAAGCGCAGCACTATCGAAGACGATGCAAAACGTGAGGCTGAGGAAGCAGCAAAACGTGAAGCTGAAGAGCTTGCGAAACGTGAAGCTGAAGAACAAGCTAAACGTGAAGCTGCAGAGAAAGCACAGCGCGAAGCCGATGAGAAAGCAAAACGTGAAGCGGATGCAAAACGTGAAGCTGAAGAACAGGCAAAACGTGCACAAGCTGAAAAGGCCAAGAAAGAAATGAATGCAAAAAACGCTGACGTGAACGCGAAAGCTAAAAAAGAAGCTGATGAGCTAAAAGCTCGTCAGGAGCAAGAAGCTCAACGTAAAGCAGAGCAAGAAGCAGCAAAACTTGTTGAAGAAGCTCGTAAATTAGCAGAAGAAAATGAAGCTCGTTGGTCTGAACAAGAGACTAAAAAGAAAGAGCTTGAAAACTCTGACTATCATGTAACGACTTCTCGCTATGCTCGTGAAGCAGAAGATGCAGCTGACCGTCAGCAAGAAGGTGGCGGTCGTCGTAAGAAGAAGAAAGCAACCAAAGAAGAAGCACCTCGCGGTGGCCGCAATCAGCGCGGCGGTAGGGGTGGTCGCAATAAAACTAAACTTGCGAAGCCTTCTTCAATGCAACATGGTTTTGATAAATCAGCAACGGTTGCAAAACAAGACGTAATGATTGGTGAGACAATCGTTCTTTCTGAACTTGCTAACAAGATGTCGGTTAAAGCGACAGAAGTTATCAAAGTCATGATGAAGATGGGTGCAATGGCGACCATCAACCAAGTGATCGACCAAGAAACAGCGGCACTTGTGGCTGAAGAAATGGGTCACAAAGTGGTTCTTCGTAAAGAAAACGAGCTGGAAGAAGCCGTACTATCTGACCGTGATACAAATGCAGACGCAGTACCACGCGCACCAGTTGTAACAATCATGGGTCACGTTGACCATGGTAAAACGTCTACGTTGGACTACATTCGTCGTACTCACGTTGCGTCTGGCGAAGCGGGTGGTATTACACAGCACATCGGTGCTTACCACGTTGAAACTGAAAACGGTATGATCACTTTCCTTGATACTCCTGGACACGCGGCGTTTACCGCTATGCGTGCTCGTGGTGCTCAAGCGACAGATATCGTAGTCCTAGTTGTTGCAGCAGACGATGGTGTAATGCCACAGACAGTTGAAGCGATTCAACACGCAAAAGCGGCAGGTGTGCCACTGATCGTTGCAGTGAACAAGATCGATAAAGAAGATTCAAACCCAGATAACGTTAAAAATGAGCTGGCTCAATACGATGTTATTCCTGAGGAGTGGGGCGGTGAGAACATGTTCGTTCACATCTCTGCAAAACAGGGGACAAACATTGATGGTCTTCTAGAAGCTATCCTCCTTCAATCTGAAGTTCTTGAGTTGACAGCGGTAGCGGAAGGCATGGCATCTGGTGTGGTTGTTGAATCTCGTCTAGATAAAGGCCGTGGTCCAGTAGCAACAGTGCTTGTTCAATCTGGTACGCTGAACAAAGGTGATATCGTCCTTTGTGGTCAAGAATACGGCCGTGTTCGTGCAATGCGCGACGAACTAGGTAAAGAAATTACTCAAGCTGGTCCATCTATCCCTGTAGAGATCCTAGGTCTTTCAGGTGTACCATCTTCAGGTGACGAAGCAACAGTAGTACGTGATGAGCGTAAAGCGCGTGAAGTTGCAAACTACCGTGCAGGCAAGTTCCGTGAAGTGAAACTTGCTCGTCAACAGAAATCTAAACTAGAGAACATGTTCTCTAACATGACGGCTGGTGAAGTTGCTGAACTTAATGTTGTTCTGAAAGCGGACGTACAAGGTTCTGTGGAAGCGATTGCTGATTCACTACTGAAACTGTCTACTGACGAAGTGAAAGTAAACATTGTTGGTTCTGGTGTAGGTGGTATTACTGAGACTGACGCAGTTCTTGCAGAAGCTTCAAACGCAATCATCCTTGGCTTTAACGTACGTGCGGATGCATCTGCTCGTCGTGCGATTGAAGCAGCAAGCGTTGACCTACGTTACTACTCAATCATTTACCAATTGATTGACGAAGTGAAACAAGCAATGGGCGGTATGCTTGCTCCAGAATTCAAGCAAGAAATCATTGGTCTTGCTGAAGTACGTGACGTATTTAAGTCACCGAAGCTTGGTGCAATCGCTGGTTGTATGGTAACTGAAGGTCTGATTAAGCGTAACAACCCAATCCGTGTACTACGTGATAACGTTGTTATCTACGAAGGTGAGCTTGAATCACTACGTCGCTTTAAAGATGATGTTCAAGAAGTTAAAAATGGTTACGAGTGTGGTATCGGCGTTAAGAACTACAACGATGTTCGCGTAGGCGACCAGATCGAAGTATTCGAAATCGTTGAAATTAAACGTACTCTAGACTAATTGACGAAAATGACTAAATGTCGAGAAGACAAATAGTGATTGGTTGTTGAATACACCATGGGGGGCTGGCTTGACCATCCCCCCATTCTTTCTATATAAGAGAATAATTATGTCAAAAGAATTTAGCCGCACGCAGCGTGTTTCTCAGCAGCTGCAAAAAGAACTGGCGATGATCCTTCAACGCGAAGTTCGTGATTCTCGCCTAGGTATGGTTACCATTTCAGATGTTGAAGTGTCTCGTGACCTTGCTTATGCCAAAGTATTTGTTACTTTTTTGTGTGTCGGTGAGCAAACGCCAGAATCATGCCTAGCAGCGCTTCGTGAGCACGAAGTTCATATTCGCATGATGTTAGGCAAACGCATTCGCTTACGTCTAACGCCAGAGGTTCGTTTCCATTACGACAATACTTTGGTTGAAGGTATGCGTATGTCTAACTTAGTCTCTGAAGTTGTCAACGAAGATAAACGTAGACAGCAAGGTTCAGGGCGTGAAGAAGATCAGGCAGGGGAAGAGTAATGGCTCGTCGTCGTAAAGGTCGTCCAATTAATGGTGTCATTCTGTTGGATAAACCAACAGGCATTTCCTCCAATGATGCACTGCAAAAAGTAAAGCGTATCTACTTTGCTGAGAAAGCGGGTCATACGGGGGCATTGGATCCACTCGCGACGGGTATGTTGCCGATCTGTTTAGGCGAAGCAACCAAATTTTCTCAGTTCTTGTTGGACTCAGATAAGCGCTACCGTGTAATTGCAAAGCTTGGTGAGCGCACGGATACGTCTGATTCTGACGGTGAGGTGGTAGAGACGCGTCCTATTGACGTAAACTTAGAGAAATTAGAAGCGTGCATTGATACTTTCCGTGGAGAATCCGATCAAGTACCTTCAATGTTCTCAGCTTTGAAATACCAAGGTAAGCCGCTATACGAATACGCCCGTAAAGGTATTGCCGTACCGCGTGAATCTCGTAAGATCACGGTATACGAAATTGTACTTCACCGCTTTGAAGGTGATGAAGTTGAGATGGAAGTGCATTGCTCGAAAGGCACTTATATCCGTACTATCGTTGATGATCTAGGTGAAATGCTTGGTTGTGGCGCACACGTGACCATGCTTCGTCGTACTGGTGTTGCTAAGTATCCATATGAAAAAATGGTGACACTAGAGCAGTTAAATGAACTGTTAGAACAAGCACACCGTGATGAAGTCGCACCGAAAGAATTGCTTGACCCACTTTTATTGCCAATGGACACTGCGGTTGAAGATTTACCTGAGGTGAATTTAAACGCTGAACTCACTCATTTAGTCCAACACGGTATGCCAGTACAGGTTTTGGGTGCACCTGAAGGTACGCCAATTCGTATGACTTCTGGTGAAGACAAGCAGTTTATTGGTGTCGCTGAAGTGAACGATGACGGCAAAGTTGCGCCCAAGCGTTTGGTGGTTTTTCGCGACGAAGAATAGCTTCACAACGTTCAACCAAATACCAGCCTGAATGCTGGTATTTTTATATTGCGTGAATAGAGAAACTTCCTTATAATTCGCGCTTCGCGTAGCGGCTGAATCAGAGATTGGCTGCTACAAATTTAAACTTTACTCTTATTAGGAGAGAATTATGTCTCTGAATGCAGAAACTAAAGCAGCAATCGTTGCAGAATACGCGCAAGTTGAAGGCGATACAGGTTCACCAGAAGTTCAAGTAGCTCTACTTACAGCTTCTATCAACCACCTACAAGGTCACTTCAAAGCACACAAAGGCGATCACCACAGCCGTCGTGGTCTTCTACGTATGGTTTCTCGTCGTCGTAAGCTTCTAGATTACCTAAAAGGTAAAAATCTAGCTCGCTACCAAGACCTAATCAAGCGTCTAGGCCTACGTCGCTAATCAGCGACTGCATAGCAGTTTGTAAAAAAAAAGGGGCATTATGCCCCTTTTTTTATTGACTAAATTTAGCCAAATAGCGCTTATACCGTTATACTACACGCGATTAAATCTCGTATTAGAGGTTTACATTAAACTCATTGCATTACAGTCAACCACGTCGACCAAAAGGTCGCGACTATTAAAAATGAATTGCTTCAGTGGGCATAGCCGCTTACTTAGTTTATTTTTACTAGTCGCGATTCGTAATGCCTTGGGGTTCAATTCACAGACCTTAAATATTTTTGAAATACAGAAAATATTTACAAACAAGGAATAACAATGTTCGAAAAACCAGTTGTTAAAACGTTCCAGTACGGTAACCACACCGTTACTCTAGAAACTGGCGTTATTGCACGTCAAGCTACGGCTGCAGTTATGGTTACTATGGACGATACAGCAGTATTCGTATCTGTAGTAGGTAAGAAAGAAGCGGTAGAAGGTCAAGACTTCTTCCCTCTAACCGTTAACTACCAAGAGCGTACTTACGCAGCAGGTAAAATCCCTGGTGGTTTCTTCAAGCGTGAAGGTCGTCCTTCTGAAGGCGAAACGCTAACGGCTCGTCTAATTGACCGTCCAATCCGTCCTCTATTCCCAGATGCATTTAAAAACGAAGTACAAGTTATTGCAACAGTAGTATCTGTGAACCCAGACGTTCAACCAGACATCCCAACAATGATTGGTACGTCTGCTGCACTAGCTATCTCTGGTATTCCGTTCAACGGTCCTATCGGTGCTGCGCGTGTTGGTCACATCGACGGTCAACTAGTACTTAACCCAAGTAACACTGAGCTAGAAGCATCTAAGCTAGACCTAGTTGTTGCGGGTACTGAATCGGCAGTACTAATGGTTGAATCAGAAGCTGACAACCTAACTGAAGAAGAAATGCTATCTGCGGTTGTATTCGGTCACGATCAACAACAAGTAGTGATTAAAGCAATCAACGAATTCAAAGCTGAAGTTGCTACTCCTGCTTGGGATTGGGTTGCACCAGCAGAGAACACTGCGCTGGTTACTAAGATCGCTGAACTTGCTGAAACGAAACTGGTTGAAGCTTACCAAATCACTGAGAAGATGGCTCGTTACGACCGTATCCACGAAATCGCTGGTGAAGTTAACGAAGTGCTGCTTGCTGAAGATCCAGAAGCAAACACAAAAGAAATCCACACTATCTTCCACGATCTAGAGAAGACAGTTGTACGTCGCAGCATCATCGCTGGTAACCCACGTATCGATGGTCGTGAAAAAGACATGGTTCGTGCGCTTGACGTACGTACTGGTGTTCTTCCTCGTACTCACGGTTCTTCACTCTTTACTCGTGGTGAAACTCAGGCGCTAGTAACGGCGACTCTAGGTACGCAGCGTGACGCTCAAATCATCGACGAGCTAACAGGTGAGCGTAAAGATCACTTCCTACTACACTACAACTTCCCTCCATACTGTGTTGGTGAAACTGGTTTTGTAGGTTCTCCTAAGCGTCGTGAAATCGGTCACGGTAAACTGGCTAAACGCGGTATCGCAGCAGTAATGCCTTCTGTTGATGAGTTCCCATACACAGTACGTGTTGTATCGGAAATCACAGAATCTAACGGTTCTTCTTCAATGGCTTCTGTATGTGGTACTTCTCTTGCTCTTATGGACGCAGGTGTGCCAATTAAGTCTTCTGTTGCGGGTATCGCAATGGGTCTTGTTAAAGAAGGCGACGACTTCGTTGTTCTTTCTGACATCCTTGGTGATGAAGACCACCTAGGTGACATGGACTTTAAAGTAGCAGGTACTAACACTGGTATCACTGCACTTCAAATGGACATCAAGATCGAAGGTATCACTAAAGAGATCATGCAAATTGCGCTTAACCAAGCTCAAGGTGCACGTAAGCACATCCTATCTGTAATGGATGAAGCGATCTCTGGCGCTCGTGAAGATATCTCTGAATTTGCACCACGTATTCATATGATGAAGATCAGTGCAGAGAAGATCAAAGACGTCATTGGTAAAGGTGGCGCTGTTATCCGTGCTCTAACCGAAGAAACGGGTACAACAATTGAAATCGAAGATGACGGTACAATCAAAATTGCAGCAACGGAAGGCGCTGCAGCGAAAGAAGCGATCCGCCGTATCGAAGAAATCACTGCTGAAGTTGAAGTAGGCCGTATCTACACAGGTAAAGTTGCGCGTCTAGCGGACTTTGGTGCGTTTGTCACTATCCTTCCTGGTAAAGATGGTCTGGTACACATCTCTCAAATTGCTGAAACACGTGTTGAGAAAGTGTCTGACTACTTAACTGAAGGTCAAGAAGTACAAGTAAAAGTACTTGAAATTGATCGTCAAGGTCGTGTTCGTTTGAGCATGAAAGAAGCAGTAGAAAAACCTGAAGCAGCAAGTGAGTAGAACTTTACAGGTTTCATTCACTGATTAGCTTATTACATGATATAAAGGGGAGCGTTTTTCGCTCCCTTTTTTTTGGGTTGATTTTAGGAGATTTTTATCCTAATAACTGATATTTTCTCAGGTAGATATAACACATACTCAGACCATAGGTGGTCTATAAAGGAGTTCTCATTGTGAAATGGTTGCAAACCGCAAGTATTGGTATGGCGTTGGTTCTGGCTGGTTGTGCTAATGTAAATCAGTCCTCTTCATCAAACTTTCTGTATCCACCAATGGCGGTAGCTCTTCAGCCGAATGTACAACAGGAAGTGCAGATTGCTCGACTTTCGCAGCTTTTACAACGTCCTGATTTGCAGCCAGCAGTTCGAGCCAAGATGCATTACGAGCGCGGAAGTTATTATGACAGTGTTGGCTTGCGTGACCTTGCTCGATTGGATTTCAATCAGTCATTACAATTGAATCCTGCTCAGCCAGATATTTTTAATCTTTTAGGCGTTTATTTCACTCAAGTAGGGGAGTTTGATGCGGCTTATGAAGCCTTTGACTCGACATTAGAGCTTGCTCCTGATAACTCCTATGCTGAGAGAAACCGTGCGATTGCACTTTATTATGGAGGTCGGACCGATCTCGCACTTGAAGAAATGACGGCGCATTATCAGGCCATGCCAAGTGACCCTTTCCGGGCTCTATGGCTGTATATTATTGAAGCCGAAAAAAATCCTGAGCAAGCCAAAGCGAGTCTTCAACAACGTTATCAACGTGATCGAAGTGAAGAGTGGGGTTGGGCTCTAGTGGCGATTATGCTTCGAGATGTCAGTGACCAAGCTGCATTTCAAGCAATAATGGCAGGCTCTAATGAAAACTACCGTCTGGCTGAGCATTTGACAGAGGCCTATTTTTATTTAGGTAAACGTTCTCAGCTAGAGGGAAAGACCGCCGAAGCAGTCTCTTTATACAAGCTGGCGATTTCGTTTAATGTATACGAGTACATTGAGCACCGTTATTCATTCTTAGAACTTGCACAAATCTTTGAGCGATTACAAAAAGATGCACTAGAGAAAAATAAACCGTCATAAGGCGGTTTATTTTTCTTGAGGGCTTCGAAGTTCGAGGTTAAAATAGTTAGCCTAGCTAACCAATGGGTGATGTAATGGCATTAGAAGAAAGCTTAATCGACTTAGAGCGCTTTTGTGCAAAAGCGTGGAGGGTTTACGCAAAAGAAGATCCACTCGCTCATCTAAGTTTTAACGAGTTCGATTATCTGCGAGTGATTCAACTTTATCCTGAAGGGATTCGAATTACTGATCTAGCAGAATCTCTTCAAGTGACTAAGCCTTCGGTCTCTAATATGGTGGCTCGATTAGTAAAAAAAGGTCTAGTTAAAAGAGTCAATTGTCATGAAGATGCACGTGCAAAACGCGTACTACTGACAGAAAAAGTGCTGCAAGAGATGTCCTTAGAAAAGGTTGTTTATAAAGATATCTCAACTCAGTTGATGTCTAAGCTCGATCAACAAGAAGTCAATCAATTACAAAGTCTGTTAGATAAGGCATTGAGTGGCTAAATTATAATTTATTTTTGTCTAATTAGTTAGCTTGGCTAACTATGTGTGGTGGAAGTGATGAAAAACGCTATCTATAAACAGTTTTGGAAGTATACGATTCCGACCGTTGCGGCGATGTTGGTTAATGGATTATATCAAGTTGTTGATGGTATTTTTATTGGTCGTTATGTGGGAGCTGATGGATTAGCAGGAATTAACGTAGCTTGGCCAATTATCGGCTCTATTCTTGGTATTGGTATGATGATCGGTGTCGGTACGGGGGCTCTAGCCTCAATAAAGCAGGGAGAAAAGGACAGTGAAGGTGCGAAACGCATTCTCACGACGGGCTTGATGATATTGATCGCTATTATGCCAGTAGTGGCGGTAATATTGCACTTTTTTGCCGATGATTTCATCCGTTGGCAAGGCGCCGAGGGACGAGTGTATGAACTTGGCTTGCAGTACCTAAAGGTTTTAGGTGTAGCATGTGTATTTTCGTTGGGTTCAATTGCGATTCCTTTTCTGCTGCGTAATGATGATAGCCCTAACTTAGCTACTATCTTGATGGTGATAGGTGCAGTCATCAATATTGTATTGGATTATGCATTCATTGCTTGGCTGGGTTGGGAGCTTACTGGAGCTGCGATTGCAACAGCGATAGCACAGATGGTAGTAACCGTATTGGGTGTTGGCTACTTCTTTACTTCGAGAGCGAATATGCGTTTGTCTTGGAGTCAACTTGATGTTCAGGTTAATGTAATTCCTAGAATCCTTGTCATCGGTACGTCGAGCTTTTTTATGTATGCTTACGGCTCGATGATGATTGCTTTGCATAACAGTTTATTTGCTCAGCATGGTAGTGCCTTATTGATTGGTGCTTATGCGATCTTGGGCTATATCGTTACTGTGTACTATCTGGTTGCGGAAGGTATTGCTAATGGCATGCAACCATTGGTGAGTTATAATTATGGTGCCCAAAATAACGAAAATATTCGCAAGTTATTGAAAATATCGTTGGGTACCTCAGTTCTGGGGGGCATCGCGTTTGTTATTTTGCTGAATATTTTCCCGTATGAATTTGTGTCTGTATTTAATAGCACGGATCAAGCTTTAATTGAAAGCACGGTTGTGGGTATTCGCTTGCATATGTTTGCTTTGTTCTTGGATGGTTTTTTAGTGGTCGCTGCGGCGTATTATCAATCCGTCAATAAGGGGAGCAAAGCCATGTTCGTCACGATTGGTAATATGTTAATTCAGTTGCCTTTCTTGTTTATTATGCCGAAACTACTGGGTGTTACTGGCATATGGATCGCCTTTCCACTGTCTAATATTGCCTTGACAGTGGTGGTTATGATTATGATGTGGCGTGATGTCCGCCAGCTTAACCGTCAGGATTCGTTTGAGTCTGTCGCCCAACCTTCTTAAGGCTGACGAAAATGCTAGGGTTTGTTGAATGCTATTATTGTGATGACAAAGTTCAATAAACCCTAAAATCTTACCCAAGACCTTTGAGGTGACTTGGGTATGTTTCGTTGTCCAAAGTGCGACTAACTTTTGACATCTAGACCTGATAGACGGTGCCAATATCCATTACATTCAAGTTTTGAAAGTCTTTGAGGAGCACTTCCTTGTTGATTAGCTCGGAACTGATTCAACTGAGATAAAGTACTTAGGCCGAGTGGACTTAAACGCACGACATCAACGACCCCCTGCATTGCTGGCAGCTCATTTACTAAGTTATAGCAATAGCCTGATTGAGTTTGAATACCATTAAGGTTAAAGATTTCCTGGCCTTCTTGGCTTTTAACTACCATACCGCTTGGGTACTTTATACAGCAGGTTTGGCATGCATCCTTGGCTCTATTTTCTGCACGAGCAGTAAAACAGCGTGCAGAGTAGGCGAGTGGAAGGTAACCATGGCTGAATACTTCCACTTCGAATTTGTGACGAATACCAAGCTCATCACACTGCGTCAAAATATCCACCAACCACTCCCGAGATAGCTCAACAGGAATGCACCAGCGGATCATACCTTTGTTTAGGAAAAGATTGAGAGTTTGGGCATTGTAGCTGTTAACCGCAGGACCAACGACAAATGGCACTTTTTTCTCATGGGCTAATTGAATGGCTGAAACGTCATTGGCTTCTATTATAAATTCGCCATTGTCGATCAGTGTTTTCATTATCGACAGTTCACTCGGGGCTTCCAATAAGGCCATGGTTGAGAGAACCACTTGTTTGCCTTCTTCTGCGAGAGATTTGGCAACCTCGAACCATTGTTTGGGTTTGAGTTCTCTCCTTTTTGAACATACGGTTTCGCCTAAATAGATGATATCGGCTGAGGACTGTTTTGCTTGCTGATAAAAGCTTTCCACTTCTTGTTTAGGCCAGAAGTACAGGAGTGGACCTAAGGAGTATTTCATTGCATTATTCTCTTTTATTGCCATTGACGATGGTAAGCACCTAAAGTGGTTTGTCTGCCTTCAGAGACATTCGCTAATGCAGTATTCCAGTCATTGTTCACTTGATACGCTTCGGGATTTGACTGATAGCTATCAATGGCAGCACGCCAAGCTCGTGTCACTTGTTCAACATAAGCTGGACTTCGTTGGCGTCCTTCAATTTTTACTGAGGCGACATTGGCGGCAAATAACTCAGGTAATATCGATAAGGTATTTAAGCTGGTAGGCTCTTCTAACACATGGTAGCGTTTTCTTTCTCCAGTAAGATCAATGTCGAAACGACCTTTGCATAGAGTCGGATAGCCGGATGATTCACTTTCTTGATAGCGATCAATCAGAATATTATTGAGTCGTGATTCTAAGCCTTGTGAGGTTTCTTGCCAGCGAACATACTGAGCCGGAGAGCATGCACCTGCGGTATTTGGGGACTCGCCAGTCAGATAGGACGAGAGGTAACAGCGTCCTTCTGACATGATACATAAACTCCCAAACCCAAACACCTCTAACTCGACATCACTCGGAATGTGTCGAGAAAGTTGCTTAACTTGATGGATAGACAGTACTCTCGGGAGAACAACGCGCTTAATATTAAAGTTTTCTTTATAGAAGTTTATCGCCGCAAGATTGGTTGCGGAGGCTTGAACGGATAGGTGTAATTCGAGATGTGGGTAGGTTTTTGATGCATACTCTAAGACAGCAATGTCTGCGATAATTAGGGCATCAATCCCTAATGCAGCAGCATGGTCAACGGCATTTGTCCAGCGATTAAATCCATTGGGATGCGCAAAAGTATTTAATGCAACGTGGATTTTTTTGTTTCTCTCATGGACATACTGTACCGCTTTCTCTAATTTTTTTGCGTTGAAGTTAAGGCCTGCAAAATGACGGGCATTGGTGTCATCTTTAAAGCCAATGTAAACGGCATCAGCGCCGCAATCAATGGCGGTTTTAAGCGCAGGCAAGTTACCTGCAGGACACAGAAGTTCCATATAATCACGATATTAAACAAATAAAAAGGAGCGAATATTTTATGGAGAATAGGCTTTGCTCAACTTGACCTAAATTATGTTTACTTTAGATCCTTAGTTGTTTTCGTCGAAGCCAATAAGAGTTCGCTAGCTTTTCTGGTAAAGACATTGGGCGAATAGGGTTTCCACATCATGTTTGGGCTGAGGTCGATAAAAATGAAAACCTTGAATGGAATGGCATTGCAGGTTGGAGAGTAAAGCTGCTTGTTGGTGGCTTTCGACGCCTTCGGCTACCACATTTAAATTCAGAGATTTACCTAGATTGATAATATTTTCAATGACGGTGACTTGTTTGGGTGACATATCGATATCGTTGATAAATTCACGGTCAATTTTAAGCTCATCAATCGGAAATCGAGCTAAGTAGGACAGAGAAGAGTAACCAGTGCCAAAGTCGTCTATTGATAAGGCAAAGCCTAATTTCTTGATTGAGTTAAGCATTTGTAATGTGTGCTGACTGTCACTCATTACGGCGCTTTCTGTTAATTCAAAAGTAATGCAGCTCGGATCAATTTCGGTAGTGCGAATCATCTTTTCGACATAATCGATCAAATGTGGGTTTTGGAACTGTTGCGCAGAAAGGTTAATCGCAATACGTCCGGGAAGAATACCCTGGTGTTTCCAATGTTTAACATTAGCAAAAACTTCTCTCATTACGATCCGGCCTAACTGCTCTATCAGGCCTGCCTGCTCAGCAACTGGAATGAAGACACTGGGGCTGATGTAGCCTTCCACTGGGTGCTTCCAGCGAACAAGTGCTTCGGCTCCATTGATGCTAAAGTCACGTGTTGTCACTTTGGGTTGATACCAGACTTCGAGGCTATTTTGCTGCAGAGCTTTCTGAAGTTCTATTTCAAGCCATAATCGCATACGAGCTTCTTTATTCATACGCTCGTTGAATTGACTTAACCGGTTGCAACCTCGTTTTTTAGCTTCATGCATGGCGGTATCGGCATTTTGCAATAGAATGCGAGCATTTTGTCCATCTTGTGGATAATGGACGCTGCCGACAGAGCAGGTTAATCGTTTAGTAAAGTGCTTTAAATCAAATGGTTGATTGATTAGAGAAATGAGTTGTTGAGACAAGATGTCTGCGGAATGAGTGGTTTCTGGGTTAGGCAAGAGTACCCCAAATTCATCGGCGCCTAAGTGACCAATAATACATTGATTAGGTAGCATCCGTTTCAGCCGTTTGGCAATTTCTTGTATGACGCTATCACCAATAAGATGGCCTAGAGAATCATTAATGTCTTTGAAATTATCGATGTCTAAGTAGAGCAATAGTTGTGGTGTTTTATCTTCAATTAATTGATCGACTTTTTTAGCAAACCCTTGGCGGCTAAGCAGCTTCGTGAAGTCATCAATGTCAGCATCACGGTAAAAGATGGGTAAGTTATGTGGTGTCGAATGATCTTCATCTTGAATAAGAATAAGCCTTGCAGACTCACCGAAGCTGATAAGTGTGTTACTTTGTAATTGAAGTCTTCTTGCTTGTCCATGCTTTGGGCTAGTTAGGCATCGATACGGCTTACTTGAGAGAAAATGAGAGAGGTTATGGCTGAATGATTTTTGACTGTCAGTTTCCACGAAGCTATCAGCACTCTTACAACTATCAGCACTCTTACAACTATCAGTACTCTCAAAGCTATCAGTACTCTCAAAGCTATCAGCACTCACAAAGCCATCAGCATCCATGAACCATGGGGTAAAGGCGGTACCAATTAATTCATCTTGTGTGTTTACATTCAGTAATCGAGCTGCTGAAGGGTTGGCAGTGACGATTATGCCTTCTTTTACTAGCAGTACACCATCTGACAGTGTTTGGGTTAATTGAGAGAACTTTTGTTCAGAAGCCTCTAAGGAGCGTGAAAGTATCTGTTGCTCCGACGTATCGATAGCATGGAAAAACACGGCATTGATTGCCTGCTCTTCATAAATAGGCGTCAAAGTGAAGTGTAATCTTGTTTCTAGCTGTGTTTCATTTAAGGTAATTTCAGCATTCAGATACTCGCCATTAAATGCCCGTTGATAGTATGGCGTCAGTTTTTGATAATATTGTGCGCCGAGGGTCTGTTCGTCAGTTAAGCCGACAAGCTGCTCTTGAGACAAACCAGCAAGCTCACAGTAGCGGTTGCTGACCATTTTATAATGGTAGTCTTTGTCAATAACGGCATAAAAAAAGGGGCTGTTTGCTGTTAGTGCGGTGAACCAATGTTGTAATTGCTGATAAGGCATCAATGTTAGACCTGCATTTCAAAACTTCCAATGTACCCCTGATAACTCTCAAGAGGCATTTATTCATTGAGGTGGCTTCGTGTATTCTCTTAAAGCCAGAAAGGTATTCTTACTTTCCCCTTGAACGATACAGCAAATCCTTAATATGCATTGAGTTTGGCACTTGGAAGGTATTATATCGGGGAATTTATAACTATAACTTTGAAACCTCTGTTGTGAAAGTACGAATCGCAATTGGTTTGATTTATGATTTGGTGTTTTAGGTATACCCAAGTATCTTGAGGTTAGTTGATTATACCCAAGTGACACGCCTGAGAGTTAAGGCTATCTCGCTGAACATAGAATCTTGAAGTTACTTGGGTATATATTGAATAACTGAACAATAAAGTGACCGTTTTTTGATTCATAACAGGTATCAAAGTAAGACGATTTCGTACCATGGTTTATCGAACATAACCGACGGAAACTAAGCGTGTTAAATAAAATTCGCCATCAACTTGTTACCAAAGCCGCATTCATTTTACGTTCGCCAATACAGTTACTTCCTCTAAGTGTGCAAAGGAAAGCATTATTAGATGGACTGGAAATGGTTTTTCAAGAGGCATTAGAAGATGGAGACTTTGAATTTCTAAAAGATAAATGGTTGAAAGTTGAGGTTAAAGATCTCAATTTAGCGTGGTATATCAGTTATCAAAATGACAAATTGATCGTTGCCGATAAATTGGTTCAGGAAAATGTGTGTTTTAGTGGTAATCTAAACGACTTAGTGCTAATTGCTGGTCGCAAAGAAGACCCTGATACGTTGTTTTTCCAACGTCGCCTCTCGATTGAAGGCGATACTGAACTGGGTTTAGAAGTGAAAAACTTAATGGACAGTGTTGATTTGGAGCAGTTACCCAAATCTATGCAGATTGCTTTGGAAATGCTAGCTGACTTTGTTCAAAAAGGTATCCAAGCACCTGTACAAAAAAACGGAGTTGCAAATGCTTATTCGAACTGAAGCACCTGCGGATATTCTCACTATTGACCGTTTGTTGAAAGCCGCCTTTCCGACTGATGCAGAAGCCAACCTTGTGATGAAATTGCGTGAAAACGGTAAACTTACTTTATCGCTGGTGGCTTGTACTGATGAAGGGGAAGTCATTGGTCATGCTTTATTTACCCCAGTGTTGGTTAATGGTGAAGATCTGTTATGGCAAGGCTTGGCACCTTTGGCTGTGGATGAAAAATATCGTCGACAAGGCATAGGGGCTGAATTAATAAAAGCAGGTTTTGAGTCTTTATGTGACTTTGGGTATCCAGTATGTGTCGTATTAGGTGACCCAAACTATTACTCACGTTTTGGCTTTAAAGCCGCAGATGAAATTGGTTTTGATTGTGCGTGGGAAGTTCCACCTGGTGCATTTCGTATTGCTGAGTTAATCAAAGGCCATTGCCAAGGACATTCTGGGCGAATTGATTATGCCAATGAGTTTTCAGAACTGTAGCGCTTTTAAATACTGAGCCTGTTTCAAGAACGCGGGCTTGGTGTTGGGAGCTTTGTGTTAGATAGCATGGTGTTTGGTTGTGCCGATTGGACGTATTCTAGTAACTTGATGTCAAATAATAACGAAAATGGGCATGCTTTCTGACGTTAGCGAGGAAGTCTGATAAGATAATGTCGTTCCAAGAGGTAGCAATCAATGTCCATCAAGCAAAATCACTATTTACAAGAAATGGGAATCAGTACATGGGAACTGATCCATCCAGAAAAAATACTTGGCTATCAAGCTCCGCCACTCAATTTACCTTGTTCTTGTAAATTACTGCTCGTCTCGCCGAAATGCCCAGAAGGCCAAACCGCATTGATGCTTGAGCGTGTATTGAAGAGTATTAAGCTCTCTCTGGATGATGCACTTCATCTGGAACCTCAGCAGCTTTCTCAACTGGGTACACATGACTTAGAGTGGATCTGGCTTGCAGGGTGTGAAGCAAGTGATAACGACTATGAAGCAATCAAGAACAGTGAGATAAAGCAACTTCATTCGCCGCTTTTACAAGATATTGATGGTAATACTGAGCAACGCCGCGCCTTGTGGTTGCAAATTTGTTCTTATTCATGATGGAGAAAGGCGTGACAATTCAAATAACCCCCATGACAGAAGAGCATTTAGATCAAGTTTGGCAAATTGAGCAGCAGGCTCACTCACACCCTTGGGCTGAATCGTTGATTAGAGACCTTTCCAGTCGAGGGGCTTGTCATCATGTATTGCTTAAAGAGAAGCAAGTGGTCGGTTACTTTTATGCCCAAAATATTGTTGGGGAAGTGACGTTACTGAATATTACTATTGCCACTGAGCAGCAAGGCAAAGGGCTAGGACGCAAGCTATTAGAGGCTTTCTTGGCGGTTTGTCAGCAAGCAAACGCTGAGAGTGCTTGGTTAGAGGTTCGAGAAAGTAACCTTTCTGCGATTCATATTTATGAGCAAGCTGGCTTCAATGAAGTAGATCGTCGTTATAATTATTACCCAGCCAAGAACAATAAAGGTAAAGAAGACGCACTTATTATGAGCTATTTATTCTTCTTCAACTGAGTTTTTTATACTTCTTCAACGGAGTGTTTTAAAAGCTTAGGTTATGCGACTTAGTCATTGGGAAGATATCATTGGTTGCCCCTAAAGCAATAATAAGCGAGAATATCGCGCAATATTGAATCGAATAAAGCTTGTTTGAATATTGAGCAAGCTATCAGACATCAAAGAAGACCAGTTTCATGTCAAATACACCTTTTCTAGGCGAAGTTTCTAAACGTAGAACGTTCGCTATTATTTCTCACCCGGATGCGGGTAAAACCACCATTACTGAAAAAGTACTGTTATTCGGAAACGCGATCCAAAAAGCAGGTACGGTTAAAGGTCGTGGTAACGCACAGCATGCAAAATCAGACTGGATGGAAATGGAAAAGGAACGTGGTATCTCGGTTACTACGTCTGTCATGCAGTTCCCGTACAACGATTGTCTGGTAAACCTACTTGATACTCCTGGACACGAAGACTTCTCGGAAGATACTTACCGTACTCTTACGGCGGTGGACTCATGTCTGATGGTGATCGATGCGGCGAAAGGTGTCGAGGATCGTACTCGTAAGCTGATGGAAGTAACACGTCTGCGTGACACGCCAATCGTAACCTTCATGAACAAACTTGACCGTGACGTTCGTGATCCAATGGAAGTATTGGATGAAGTAGAAAACGAGCTGGGCATGATGTGTGCGCCAATTACCTGGCCAATCGGCTGTGGTAAAGAGTTTAAAGGTGTTTACCACATTCATCGTGACGAAACGATTCTGTACGAATCAGGTCATGGGCATGAAATCCAAGAAGTGCGTATCATCAAAGGTTTGGATAACCCAGAATTGGATGAGAAGGTAGGTGAAAGCCTAGCCGCGAGCGTTCGTGAAGAGCTTGAACTTGTTATGGGCGCTTGCCCTGAATTTGATCACGAAGCATTCCTTGTTGGTGAACTCACACCAGTTTATTTCGGTACTGCACTAGGTAACTTTGGTGTTGACCACATGCTAGATGGCCTAACTGAGTGGGCGCCAGCGCCGAAAACTCGTCAAGCAGTAGAGCGTGATGTGGAAGCGACAGAAGACAAGTTCTCAGGCTTCGTATTTAAGATCCAAGCCAACATGGATCCAAAGCACCGTGACCGTATCGCATTCATGCGTATCGTATCGGGTACTTACACTCAAGGCATGAAGATGAACCACGTTCGTCTTGGCAAGCAAGTAAGTATTTCAGATGCGGTAACTTTTATGGCAGGCGACCGTTCTCGCGCAGAGCATGCTTACGCGGGTGACATCATTGGTCTTCACAACCACGGTACCATCCAAATTGGTGATACGTTCACTCAAGGAGAAGCGCTGAAGTTCTCTGGGATTCCAAACTTCGCGCCAGAACTGTTCCGTCGTATTCGTCTAAAAGATCCATTGAAACAAAAGCAGCTACTGAAAGGTCTGGTTCAGCTTTCTGAAGAAGGTGCGGTACAGGTATTCCGTCCACTGCAAAACAACGACCTGATCGTTGGTGCGGTTGGTGTGCTTCAGTTTGACGTGGTTGTGGCTCGCTTGAAGTCAGAATACAACGTTGAAGCGATCTACGAAGGCGTCAACGTAGCAACCGCGCGTTGGGTGGAGTGTGACGATGCGAAGAAACTGGACGAGTTCCAACGTAAGAACCAAACCAACCTAGCATTGGACGGTGGTGATAACCTAACGTACATCGCGCCAACTATGGTTAACCTAAATCTAGCGCAAGAGCGTTTCCCTGATATCGATTTCCGTGCGACTCGTGAGCACTAATCGAATCTAACTCGCTTTACATCGTAAACTAGATCATAAACCGCCGTTAGCTATACACTTATCGCTAACGGCGTTTTTTTATTTGGCGTAACGCGAATTCTATGAGTGAAAAAAAGGGTGTGTAATGAACTGGTTTAAGAAAGGACTCAAACGCTATGACGATTGGTGTAAAGAGATGGGGTTGACGCCTGATCAAAAGCGCAGTTGTGTTCCGTATAAACAAGACCTAGCTCATAAAGGTGTGCCTGCTAATAAAGCAGAGCAAGAGAAAGCAAACAATGAAACTGTTTGATACCCACTGCCATTTTGATTTCGATGTCTTTCAGCAGGATTTTGCTTACCAGGTTGACCTTGCTCGTGAGCAAGGGGTAGAGCGTATTTTGATTCCGTCTATTGGGCCAAGTAACTGGGCTCGTATTCAAGATCTGGCCAATCAATACTCTCAGCTTTATTATGCGCTGGGTTTTCATCCCTATTTTCTAAAACCAGAGTTTGAGCAGTTTGTCCCAGAACTGGAATCGTTACTTTCCTCAACCAACCGACAATGTGTTGCCATAGGAGAGTGTGGTTTGGACTTTGCTATAGATGTGCCTGTCGAGCTTCAAGAGCAGGCACTTGAATTGCAATTCGAACTAGCAAGACAGTTCGATCTGCCGGTTATTTTACACAGCCGAAAGGCGCACAACCGTCTTATCCAAATAGTTAAAGCCGCTAAATTGCCGAAAGGTGGCGTGTTGCATGCTTTTTCAGGCAGCTATCAGCAAGCGATGGAGTGGGTGCGATTAGGTTTTTTTATCGGAGTCGGAGGGACGATTACCTATCCGAGAGCCAATAAAACTCGTACAGCTATTCAAAAACTTTCCTTGAGTTGTTTGGTTTTGGAAACCGACGCACCAGATATGCCATTACTTGGGTATCAAGGGGAGCCCAATCACCCAGAAAAAGCGCGCTTAATTTTTAATGAACTATCCTTATTACGTAATGAAAGTGCGCAATCGATTGCTGAATCGCTGTGGCAAAACAGTCATTCTTTATTTGGGTTAATTAGGTCTAACTAAAAAATAAGTTAGAAGAAGCAGAAAATGTTCCGCTTTTTATTGTGACTTTTATCACAAAATTACATGAATCAATCATGAATGTTATAAGAAACTGTGAGACCCCCATTACTTTAATAGCGAGGCCATGAGTATAATTGCCCCGCTTTTATAGCTCCATTTTATTATACGCCAATAAACTTATAAGGAAGTCATAAACTATGAGCCTGTTTATGAGCCTAGTCGGTATGGTTGTGCTACTTGCTATTGCATTTGCCTTCTCATCTAACCGTAAAGCTATCAACTTTAGAACTGTGGGTGGCGCATTCGCTATCCAATTTGCACTGGGTGCATTTGTTCTTTACGTACCTTGGGGCCGTGATTTATTAAACGGTTTCTCAAATGGTGTTGCTAACGTTATCAACTACGGTAACGATGGCTCATCTTTCCTATTCGGTGGTCTTGTTTCTGACAAGATGTTCGAAGTCTTCGGCGGCGGCGGCTTTATCTTCGCATTCCGCGTTCTTCCGACACTGATCTTTTTCTCAGCACTGATTTCAGTTCTTTACTACATTGGCGTTATGCAGTGGGTTATCAAGATTCTTGGTGGTGCACTACAAAAAACGCTTGGTACTTCTCGTGCGGAATCCATGTCTGCAGCAGCTAACATTTTCGTTGGTCAAACTGAAGCTCCTCTCGTTGTTCGTCCTTTCGTTCCAAACATGACTCAATCTGAGTTATTTGCGGTAATGTGTGGTGGTCTAGCATCTGTAGCGGGTGGTGTACTAGCGGGTTACGCTTCTATGGGTGTACCTCTTGAGTACCTAGTAGCGGCATCATTTATGGCTGCACCAGGTGGTCTACTGTTCGCTAAAATCCTTATTCCTGAAACGGATAAGCCTCTAGAAGACATCAATGAAGCGCTAGAGAGCAGTGCTGACAAACCAACAAACGTTATCGATGCAGCAGCAGGCGGTGCAGCATCTGGTCTACAGTTAGCACTTAACGTAGGCGCGATGCTGATTGCTTTTGTTG
This sequence comes from Vibrio azureus, assembly GCF_002849855.1. Taxonomy (NCBI): domain Bacteria; kingdom Pseudomonadati; phylum Pseudomonadota; class Gammaproteobacteria; order Vibrionales; family Vibrionaceae; genus Vibrio; species Vibrio azureus. Next base: position 2,409,467 of record NZ_CP018616.1, on the reverse strand, counting down.
GCTTAATCGCTCTTCTTAACGGCATGTTAGGTGGTATCGGCGCTTGGTTCGGTATGCCTGAATTGACTCTAGAGCTTATCCTAGGCTATGCGTTCTCACCACTTGCGTTCCTAATTGGTGTTCCTTGGGACGAAGCTGTGGTTGCTGGTTCATTCATCGGACAAAAAATTGTTGTTAACGAGTTTGTTGCTTACCTGAACTTTGTTCCTTACATTGTTGAAAATGCACAAGTTATTGCAGCGACTGGTGAAGTAATGTCTGATAAGACAACAGCGATTATCTCATTCGCACTGTGTGGCTTTGCTAACCTGTCTTCTATCGCCATCCTATTAGGTGGCCTTGGTAGCCTTGCTCCAAACCGTCGTAGTGATATTGCTCGTATGGGTATCAAAGCGGTATTAGCGGGTACTTTATCTAACCTTATGGCTGCTACCATCGCTGGTTTCTGCCTGAGCTTAGCTGCAATGTAATCTATCCCGCTTCTCTTTAGAGATGCTGAGTCAATGCCCTGAAGTGAGCAATCGCTTCAGGGCATTATTTTTTGTTCCATCGAAAAGAAAGCAACTAATTTTGAGATACAAACCGTTTGCGTCCTTTTTGTTGCTATAGTTCTCTTGTGAAACGCTATAAGGTACGGGCTGTTACTTTTATCAAGAGCTTGTATTTCGAGACAAGGCGACTCTTGAGTAAAAGTCTCAGGATGGATAGTCCCTTTCATACCAAATTGCACAAGCGTTTTACTGTGCGATGTGATATTAAAGACACGGCAATCATAGAGAGATTGTAGTGCCATAGACCAACTAGGTACTGTGCGGTGATAAGGATAGCAATCGGTTTGGGGAACGCTTTGTCCCAAGACCGAGTCTTCAAGGAAACAAGTCCGTTCATGAAAAGGCCACTCACAGAATTTTGCGGTTAGTTGAACTAGGGTCAACATACCCTAATTACTTAGCTCGGAAAAGAGTGGTCAATTTTTTTGAATATTGATTGGAGAAAATAGAAATGAGCGATCTAAAAGCGGCAGCGTTACGTGCTCTCAAACTGATGGATTTAACGACGCTAAATGATGATGATACGGATGCTAAAGTGGTTGCGTTATGTCATGACGCTAAATCAGCGGTAGGTAATACGGCAGCCATTTGTATCTACCCTCGCTTTATTCCTATTGCCAAGAAAACGCTTCGTGAACAAGGTACGCCGGAAGTGCGTATTGCAACGGTCACGAACTTCCCACATGGCAACGATGATATCGAAATTGCAGTTGCTGAAACGAAAGCAGCCGTTGCTTACGGTGCTGATGAAGTGGACGTTGTTTTCCCATACCGTGCTTTGATGGCAGGCGATGACAAAGTTGGTTTTGAATTAGTTAAACGATGTAAAGAAGCTTGTGGTGATGTGCTTCTTAAAGTGATCATCGAAGTGGGTGAACTGAAACAAGAAGCCTTGATCAAAAAAGCTTCTCAAATCTGTATTGAAGCGGGTGCAGACTTCATTAAAACCTCCACCGGTAAAGTACCAGTTAATGCAACCCCAGAGTATGCACGAATGATGCTTGAAGTGATTCGTGATATGGGAGTGGCTGAATCGGTTGGCTTCAAACCTGCTGGTGGCGTGCGTACTGCTGAAGATGCAGCGGCATACTTAGCCATGGCTGATGAAATCTTGGGTGATAACTGGGTCGATGCCCGCCACTACCGCTTTGGCGCATCAAGTTTGCTCACTAACTTGCTTAACACATTGGAAGTCTCTGATGACGTAGCGGATCCTGCTGCGTATTAATCCTTCAGGTATTGGGTAGTGTGATGAATTCATTCTACCCATTTTTTCCGTCTTATTTTCTCATAATTTGAAAAGGGCGTTAGAGGCTTTGATGTATCTACCACAAGAAATCATTCGTCGAAAGCGTGATGGAGAGGAACTCACGGCTGAGGAAATCCAATTTTTCATGCAAGGCGTCGCAAATGATAGTGTCTCAGAAGGCCAAATTGCTGCCTTCGCAATGGCTATCTTTTTTAATGAAATGACGATGCCAGAGCGCATTGCATTGACCTGTGCAATGCGAGACTCAGGTATGGTTATCGATTGGAGCCATATGAACTTTGGCGGGCCAATTGTTGATAAACATTCTACTGGCGGTGTGGGAGATGTCACTTCTCTTATGCTTGGTCCAATGGTCGCGGCATGTGGCGGCTTTGTACCTATGATCTCCGGTCGAGGTTTGGGTCATACTGGTGGAACACTGGATAAACTTGAATCTATACCAGGTTATAACATCACGCCAACTAACGAGGTTTTTGGTCAAGTAACCAAAGAGGCTGGTGTGGCGATCATTGGTCAAACGGGTGATCTTGCTCCAGCGGATAAACGCGTGTACGCAACTCGTGATATCACGGCTACCGTGGACAATATCTCACTGATCACGGCGTCGATTTTATCTAAGAAGCTTGCTGCAGGCCTTGAATCTCTAGTGATGGACGTAAAAGTAGGCTCTGGCGCATTTATGCCAACTTACGAAGCGTCTGAAGAACTTGCAAAATCTATCGTTGCGGTAGCAAACGGTGCCGGTACTAAGACAACGGCAATTCTCACGGACATGAACCAAGTATTAGCCTCTTCGGCGGGTAATGCTGTGGAAGTTCGTGAAGCGGTGCGATTCTTAACGGGTGAATATCGTAATCCTCGTCTACTCGAAGTGACCATGGCTTCATGTGCTGAAATGTTAGTCCTTGGCAAACTTGCTCAGAGCACAGAGAAAGCGCGAGCAAAATTGATGGAAGTGCTAGACAATGGTAAAGCAGCAGAGTGCTTCGGTAAAATGGTTGCGGGTCTTGGCGGCCCTACCGACTTTGTAGAAAACTATGACCACTACCTAGAAAAAGCAGAAATCATCAAACCTGTATTCGCAACAGAAACAGGCATTGTGTCAGCTATGGACACACGCGCCATTGGCATGGCAGTGGTTGCTATGGGAGGCGGTCGCCGTGTGGCAAGTGATGATATCGATTACGCGGTAGGATTTGATGGGTTTATTCGCTTGGGGGAAACCGCGGATAAAGAGAAACCCTTAGCGGTCATCCATGCCCGCACTGAACAGCAGTGGCAAGCTGCGGCTGAAGCACTGCGAAAGGCCATCAAAATTGGTGGAGAATATACACCAACACCAGAGGTTTACTGTCACATTCGTGCACAAGATCTTTAATTGAATACAAAAATAACAAGGCCAGCTCAACCATAATAACAAGCTATATAGGCCTAAGGGATAAGCAATGAAAAGAGCATTTATTTTAGTCTTAGACTCCTTCGGAATCGGCGCTTCAGCGGATGCTGAACAATTCGGTGATGTGGGTTCTGATACATTAGGCCATATTGCACAATATTGTGAACAAGGTCGAGCTGATAACGCACAAAGAACAGGGCTATTACGTTTGCCTAATTTGTCAAAGCTTGGTTTGGCGATGGCACATAAAGAATCAACGGGCAACTTTGCGCCTGGCCTTGATACTGATGTTGAAGTGATCGGAGCATACGGTCATGCTGCTGAACTTTCTTCAGGTAAAGATACACCATCTGGTCACTGGGAAATCGCAGGTGTTCCTGTCTTGTTTGATTGGGGTTACTTTACTGATAAAGCGAACAGCTTTCCTAAAGAGCTGACTGACCGTATTCTTGAGCGTGCAGGTCTGGACGGTTTCCTTGGTAACTGCCACGCTTCTGGCACTCAAGTTCTTGACGATCTTGGTGAAGAGCACATGACAACGGGCTTGCCGATCTTCTATACGTCAGCAGATTCAGTGTTCCAAATTGCGTGTCACGAAGAAACGTTCGGTCTAGACCGTCTACTAGAGCTGTGCCAAATTGCCCGTGAAGAGCTAGAAGATTACAACATCGGTCGTGTTATCGCACGTCCATTCGTTGGATCTGGTAAAGGTCAATTTGAGCGTACGGGCAACCGTCGTGACCTTTCTGTTGAGCCGCCATCAGCAACCGTGCTTCAGAAGCTAGTTGAAGAGAAGCAAGGCAATGTGGTGTCTATCGGTAAGATTGCGGATATCTACGCAAACTGCGGTATCACTAAGAAAGTGAAAGCAACGGGAATTCCGGCCTTGTTTGAAGCAACGCTAGAGCAGATCAAAGAAGCGGGTGACAACACCATCGTATTCACTAACTTCGTAGACTTTGACTCAGCTTACGGTCACCGCCGTGACGTAGCGGGTTACGCTGCTGCGCTTGAGTATTTCGATGGTCGCATCAATGAAGTGTTAGAGATGATGGAGCAAGATGACATTCTCATTCTTACTGCTGATCATGGTTGTGACCCAACGTGGCCTGGCACGGATCATACTCGTGAGCACATTCCAGTGATTGTCTACGGTAAGAATGTGCCTGCAGGATCATTAGGGCGTCGTGAAAGCTTTGCTGATATCGGACAAACATTGGCAAGTTACTTTGGAACCTCTGCCATGGACTATGGTAAGAATTTTCTATAATTGAAACTCGGACTGGTTAAGGGCAAAAGATTTTGTCCCTAGCTTAGCATTGGCTGTGAGTCTAGTGCGTGTTGAACGTTTCGATCATTCAATGATTAAGCCACGTAAAAGTGGCCTGAAAAATTAAATTAAAAGTAAGGAATCCATCTATGGCAACTCCACATATTAATGCAGAAATGGGCGCTTTTGCAGATGTTGTACTTATGCCTGGCGACCCTCTACGCGCAAAATACATTGCCGAAACTTTTCTAGAAGATGTTGTTCAAGTATGCGATGTACGTAATATGTTTGGCTACACAGGAACTTATAAAGGACGTCGTGTTTCGGTTATGGGGCATGGTATGGGGATTCCATCTTGTTCTATTTATGCGACAGAATTGGTCAAAGACTTCGGTGTTAAGAAATTGATCCGAGTTGGTAGCTGTGGGGCGGTCAATGAAGATATCAAAGTGCGTGATGTCGTGATTGGCATGGGTGCATGTACCGACTCAAAAGTGAACCGTATTCGTTTCAAAGGTCATGACTTTGCTGCTATTGCAGATTACAACATGGTACGCGCCGCGGAAGAAGCAGCGAAAGCTCGTGGCATCGATGTTAAAGTCGGCAACTTGTTCTCAGCAGAACTCTTCTACACGCCAGATCCAGAAATGTTTGAGGTTATGGATAAATACGGCATCGTTGGCGTTGAAATGGAAGCTGCAGGCATTTATGGTGTTGCTGCAGAATATGGGGCTAAAGCCTTGACGATTTGTACCGTTTCTGACCATATCAAAACGGGTGAACAAACAACCTCTGATGAGCGTCAAACAACCTTTAACGATATGATGCTTATCGCGCTGGACTCTGTCCTACTCGATGACTAAGCCTATTTAAAAGTGTCAATCGAAAAAATAGCCCGCTTGATGCGGGCTGTTTTTTGATAGTAACGCTTATTGAAGCTGACAGAACTTGATAAGGGTCGTTACTTGGTCAATAACAGATTTTCTTCTTTCTGTCGGCGTATCGGCTGTCTGCGCAAAATTAAAATAAACAAAATGCCGCAAATAAAGCCCATTAATACCATCATGTACATGTAGTGATCGCTTTTTCGATAATGATGATCAGAAAAAGCAGTAACACGCCCAGTCTCAAATGTGACACGGACAAAACCGATTACATTGCCGTCTGAGTAGACAGGCTCAACAAGTTGTTGGCGCCCTATAGATGCGGTAGAAAGTGGCGTGTCGAGGCCTAATACTTCCCTTACTGAAAGTGCTTTTTCACTGGCAGCCAAACGGACCCCAAGTGCGTCATAAACGGTGGCATCAAACACTAATTTATCCTGTGCAAGTTGTTCAGTTAACTTGAGAAGACGTTCTTGATCTTTATGTAAAATCATCTCGCTCGCCGATAAGGAAGCTTGAGAGATCAAGATTTTAGTGAGTGTTTCCAACTGCTGGGCCTGAATTTTTTCATTGCCTTTACTGATAATGACACTGTTTTTTACTGTAATGAATAGCATCACACCCAGTAAAACCAGGGCAATAATTCTTAGTGCATTTCTAATTGAGAACAAGGATTCATTCATATTGTCACTTATCCATTTTATCCTAAACAAAGACTTGCCTTTTTAATTTGATAAGGTAACGTTTTAGCAAAGTCAAAAGGGATTATATACATGGATGAATCAAAAAGCTTGCCTATCAGAAGGCACACCTCGCTTTTAAAACGATTACCAGAAACACGTTTTACTAGCCAGATGCAGAGAACGAAGGCGAATTGGATCGTCTTTACAGAGCACCTTGCCCCTCGATATTTTGAAGATATTGACTTTTATACAGGTTGCTTTAATCCTATCGCTGATGCTTGGAAAGTGGGGCAATATGAAGTTGCTTTGATGTCGGGCGAGCTCACACCTGAACACGAAAAGATTTTAAAAGGACTCAACTTGGATTATGCCTCCTTGAATGAAGTCCCTGAACTTGCGGTGCCAGGATTAGCCTTGTTTGATATGGACTCTACAGTCATTCAGATTGAATGTATCGATGAAATCGCTAAATTGGCTGGTGTCGGTGAAGAAGTGGCACAAGTGACTGAGAGAGCGATGCAAGGTGAGCTCGATTTTGAACAGAGCTTGCGTCAACGTGTGGGTCAATTAAAAGGTGCCGATGAGGCTATTTTAGAACAGGTACGCAGTCAGCTCCCTTTTATGCCTGACTTTGAAGCTCTGATCACGACCCTTAAAGCTCTAGGCTGGAAGACCGCCATTGCCTCTGGTGGTTTTACTTATTTTTCCGATTTCATCAAAGACAAGGTCGGCTTGGACTTCGCACAATCAAATCAGCTAGAAATTATTGATGGTAAGCTCACAGGCAAGGTACAAGGTGAAGTGGTTTCTGCGCAAAAGAAAGCGGATATCTTGGTTGAGCTTGCTGAAGAATATGACATTGAACTGCATAATACCGTTGCGATTGGTGATGGAGCCAATGATCTCGTGATGATGGCGGCAGCAGGTCTAGGTATTGCTTATCGTGCTAAGCCGACCGTCGAAGCTCAGGCGCAAACTGCGATCAGAGAAGTGGGGCTGGGGGGCGTGCTTTGTATTTTGTCTGCTTCTTTAGTTAAACAGCAAAAAATCAGCTGGGCATCGATACCTAAGTAATCTAAAGATGACCTAAGTCACCTCAAGATGCTTTGTGTAACGAGGTGAATTTAGCTTTATAGTGTGGCAACGATACCATAGATTCAGAGTCTTTAATTCTTTTGATGTGCTACGTTTCGGGTAACGCTAAACGTAGCACGACTTCTTCGGTTATATCTTGAATTTCACTGTAGCCAGTCAAGTGTGCCAATTCTTTTTCTAGCTTACTGGCTAAATGAATGCCTAACTGAGTCAGCTCATTTAATTCATGATGTAGCAAGGAGGTAAACGGATCACTGATTGGCATTATGGAAAGGCGTATTGCATAGAACTCACCGATGTGTCTAGCATGCTTAATAAAATCGATTCGATCACCAAGGCTTGTGAATTCTCGTGGTTCTTTTGATTCAATCGAGGTTATCTTATCTCCAATTTTCGTTACGCAAAGGTAGATGTCTAAACACTGCGGGTCGATGCTTTTCGTTTGTTCCAACGATTTCGGCTGTTGTTTTTCGAGGTGATTTTTAAACAAAGCTTCTAAAGCAAAGAATGGATGGTGACCCATTTTTGAAAAAAGTGCGACGTGTTTTGCTAAAGGGTAATGAACACCGATAACGCTGGTTCGGATTTTAGAGTTAACTTTGTTAATAAAGATCGGGGTACTCAAGCTGCGAGAAAAAACAATACTGCGCAAGGTGTCCAGTAAAGCCTGACTTGGAAGTGCCTCGCTTTTTTGTAACAGTTTATCTTGGTTATATTCGAGCATACGGCTAAAAAAGGCTGTAATGGGTGCGTTTTTGCTACTGTCTTCTATGGCAAGTTGAGCTTGTTTACCATCAGAGCTGAGCCGAATAATGTCATATTTAACATCGGATAATGGTAGTTTTTTATCGTAGAGCTGTAATTCACGAAAGAGAACACTGACTTTTTTTCCTATATTCCAATCAATAGGAGAGTCCAAACAAATGGACAGGCCTCTTTCTGAAATATCAACAGTAAAGCCAATACCATGACTTTCACCTTGTGAGACGACTAAAGGGGTTTTGAATTGATAGCGTGGTTCTCTTCGTCTTGGTTCTGCATCGAAATAAAAGCTTTTTGGACTACTAAATTTTGACTTAGGGTGTCGAAATATATTGAGTGAACTTGAAGGGATTGGAGGCCGTTCAGCAAGCCGATAATCTTGGCCAGAATCATAATTAGAGATCTCTTGCAAAAACCCAACATGGGTTGGGTTGCTTTTGGTTAAAACACTTGAAAATTCACTCAGAGAATCTCTTTCATGATTGGACAGTTCAAACATTGAGAGACGGAAGACCTTCCAACTTTTTCTTTTTGCACCTAGGTTCCAAAAAAGCTGGCGTTGTGCTTGAGTTGCCTCAGGCTGTAGCATGGAATAAAAGTAAATCTTGTTATTGTGCTCGTGGGTGAAAGAGTAAAGTGTGTTACTTACTTGTTGAGCCCCAGAAGTGATCAAAGAGGTCATTCTTGTGGGGTTAAACAAAGTACTTAGCATCTGTTGATTGCGTTCATCATGCCAATATTGCCAAAGTGATTGGTTATTACTGGTTAGCATCACAAATTTAAGTTCACTACCTTCAAAAAAAAGCGGTAAACCGAATTCATACTTAGAAGCAATGTGTTCGTAGCCCCGAGCTCGAGCCCGAATAATCTTATCTTGATTAGCATGGCGGGAGCGTTTAGAAGCGGTGTTGAGGGCTTTTTCGATAATTCGACCAATAATATTAGTCTCTGTTAATCGAATCGCTCTTAAATAACGAATGGCATTATTTTCGTAGCAATCATCTATGCCTAAAATGCGATAATTGATGGGACGATCTAGACCGATAACTTGCGAGTGATTGGCTAACTCACTAAAAGTGACTTGGATGATTTCTCCCAGCTTATAGTCGAGGGCTTTGGGCACCTTAAATTTTGCACCAGAGCAAGAGAGGTCGATACTTACCCCTTGAATTAATTGCCCCTTTGAACAGAGTATTTCAACTTGTGATTGAACTTTTAAGCGTTTTTCTTGGCGCTGTAGGTGATACCCTAAATGAATACTCTCTGCTAAGTAGGGATTGTGCTTCGTGGACAGAGAGTGGCCAGTGTCTGTTTTAGTGCTTTTTCTCATGATACGAAAGTTGTTTGGCGTATTGGCTAAAGCCTCCCAAACTCCTTCAGTATATGTGCCGTATTTTCGGACATTTTTATGATAAGCGTTAAAAGCGATATCATCTAACCAATGCGATATCCCATCGAGTTGATACTGCCTGCATTCTCCTTGTACTCGCCCGCGTAAATCGATGCTTTTTTTACATGGTGCCATGACACGGTTGAGCTCCATCTTAACTAATATT